>JARFRG010000114.1 GCA_029287375.1 Boseongicola sp.
TATACGGATCAAATCGCACATCTTGCGGTCGGTTTGGCTTCAACCACTAAAGCAGGCGCAATTCGACCGTCGGTGCAAAAACACGGCAAATGGATTTGTTCAAATTCTTAGGACTTTGATGTTGATCGGTGCCAGGTGTGCTGCGTGACCGTCAGACCGCGTGTTCTCTGTACCTGTCGATGGCACGCCCCCAAACGCCGCTCTCATCCGTTTCAAACCCCAAAAGATGTTCCAACAACTGACCAGCAAAGTCTTCCGAGGCCTCACGCGGCAGCATAGAGGGCAAGTTGTCGATCGCCATGACATCAAGAGAGGGCGTATTGTGGACACGAACCACAGGCGCATCCCAGGTCGTGACATGCTCATAGACCTTGACTGGCGAGAAATCGCTCGAGGGGTCACAGGCAATATCCCCGATCACACGCAATTGGCGCGGCGCCTCTTTCGCGCTGATAGGGACAAAAACCGGAACGCCCGGGCTGGCTAGGATGCAATTCAGGAAAACATCGTGCTCGAGAATTTCCGGGAACGGCCCTCCCGACGCCGTTTCCGCGACATCCCATGCTGTCACCTGCAACCCCAATCGGTCGCAAAGATCCCTCGCTCCGGCACCGACCCGCCCCAACGCACCGATCACGATCACGCGGGGCATAGCACCACCCAAAGCACGTCGAACCGCTTGCGTCATCTCATCAGACGACGCAAACACTTGCGCTTTGGGGCAAGGCGCCCCGCGCTCATTGGCCGCCCATGCCAACAGCGACACCGCAGCCCCTGCAAATCCCGCCCACACACCGAATGCCGCAACGCGCCGCCCATTCGCATGCGTGAGATACTCAAGATCCAACAACGTCCCACCGCCTACGCGAAATCGCTCCAAAAGCTCTGCACCATCGGCCTGACCTTTATACGCATGTCCAAACATGACGTGGCGATGGCCAAGCGGCGTGCCGTCAGCCGGCAATTCCTTCAATCCACAAATGACAGCATCCAACGGAGCATTCACCCAAGTGCCAGCCCCAACGATCTCGGCACCGGTCGCCAGATAGTCCGCCGTTGGGATCGCGCGTGTAGGATCATCTTCAACAGTCACACGATGTCCTGCCTTTATCAATTCCCGCACACCATGCGGTGTCACACCAACCCGCGTCTCATTTTCTCGTGCTTCCTCGCGCACCCACATATGCGTCATCCCATCAACCCCTTTTCGCGTGCAGCCCGCACTGAGGGTCTCGCGTTCATTGCCTCTCTGAATGCTGCAAGCTTCGGAAAGCAAGACACGTCCACCCCATCACCTTCCAGCCAGCAGGAAATCGTGAACAACCACACATCTGCAAGTGTCACATCATCGCCAAACAAGAACGGCCCAACAATCAAACCTTCGATATAGGCACAACTTGTGGTCATGGTCTCCGGCACCTTGGCCTTCATGTCGGCCCAGGATCGCTCGTCATCCGCCCAGCGCGATCCACGCCCCTTATGAGCGTGATTCACATGCATCGTTGAAGCCAGATAATACATGACTTCGCGCATCCGCGCGGCCTGCAACGGATCCGCCGGTACCAACCCAGGCACCGCCGTTGCCGCGAGATACTCAAGGATGGCCCCGGTCTCGGTCAAGACACCTCCCGGTGTCGCCAATGCCGGGACGCGCCCTTTGGGGTTCACCGCATGATACTCCGGCTGCATCTGCGCGCCATTGGCGAAATCCACGCGAAGACCTTCCCAGTGAACATTCCCCTCATTCAGAACAATGCCCGTCGCAGACGCGACCGTCCCCGGCGCCCAATACAGTTTCAGCATGGCGTATCTCCTTTAGAAATGAGTGCGTGCGTCCGAGCGCTCGGGACGATCAAGATGCGGGATCGCATTAAAGCCCGCTAAAAACGCCTGCCCCTCGCGTACCGCAAGGCGATGGATTGAGGTATTCCAGATCGGCAACATCACATGGCTCATCCGCACAATATCAAGATCAAGGATATGCCGGAGCACCATCCCGATCACACCACCCGAAGTGACACACAACAATCGCCGCCCCGGTACCGATGCCTCCTGCAAAAGACTGGCCACACGCGTCTCAAAATTCTCGTAGGTTTCCTGGCCTTCGATTTCGGCCTTCTTCCAAGCCGCGAACACCTTGGGCATATGATCAGAAAAGGTGTCAGGCGTCGGCATTGCCGCGCCCTTCACAACATGCATCTGATCGGTCAGTCGAAAATAGTCGATCTCGTTCAGACGCTCATCTTCGTCCGCCTCCCAACCCATCGCACCGACGGTCTGGCGGTGACGGGTCAGCGTACCGGAAATCACATGATCAAACGCATACCCGTGATCACGCATCCATTCGCCCAGCCAAGTTGATTGTGTGACTCCAAGCGCGCTCAAACGATCGTAGTCGTCTTCTGTGGTAGCCGCAGAATTGGCCTGACCGTGCCGAACAAGAATGATTTCGCCCATTGAGACTCCTTTTCCAAACGCGATATCGGATCAGGTCGGTCTTGCCAATCAGGCGGTGTCTTGAGCGCGCAAGTAAAGAAGTCTGGCAATCATTGCTGCAAACCCGACGGTCGCTGTCCCCAGCACAACATTCAACCAAAACCAAATATTCATATCCCGCCTGCGGGCCTCTGGTAACACCAGAATCCAGCCAATCGCCAATGCGAATACCAAATCAGCCCACACCTGATTGCCGATCCAATTAGCGGTATGGTTTGTCCAAAAACTAACCAACCCGTCTTCGGCAATGGCGAACAATGAAAACGCTCCAAAGCCCACGGCGTAGACCACCCAGAACCATAGGAATGCCCGCGACTTCATCAGGTCTGTAAACGTCGCTGTAACGACCAACGCGACCATACCAATCAAAGAAACAACTGGAAGTATCTGTACGAGTGCCATGATATGTCTCCTGAGAATCACGAAATGTGTAGCGATTGCTACATATACATAGTGTAGCGACCGCTACAATAGAAAAGACATGCCACGCAAAACGATCAATCGCGAAGACATTCTGGAAAAGATGGGTGCCCATGTGCTGGAGCATGGGCTCAACACAGCATCGTTGCGCCCATTGGCGCAGGCCGCTGGCACAAGCGACCGCATGCTCATCTATCATTTCGAAAGCAAAGACGCGCTGATCACCGAACTCCTGCAGTTTCTCGCCGGAAGAATGGCGCTGCAATTGGAAGCCGCCCTACCACCCGAGCCGTCAGCCTCTCTCAACGCCTGTGCGACCGAGATTGTCGCTCTCCTACGTGGCCCTGCCTTCAAACCCTACATGCGTGTCTGGCTCGACATTGTCTCAAGCGCGACGCAAGGCAGCACAACCCATCACGCAATCGGAAGCGCCATTGTCGAAGGCTTCTTCGACTGGCTTCAGGCCAGACTGCCCGTCGGGACGGATGACCCCGAAACAACTGCGCGTGCGATGCTTGTGGTGATTGATGGAACCCTGGTCCTGGACGCCGTTGGTCAAAGCGATGCTGCAAATCGCGCAATCGCCCACCTGTTTCCAATCTGACACGCCCAAACGCGCAAAGACGCATTTTCACCCGCCACTGTCGTCTTTGGGACGTTTCACTGGCCGCGTCGATGGTCTAACGTCTCCACAAAGGGAGCCAACGGCATGAGCGACACAATAAAATTCACCCTCGATGGCCGTGCCGTGGAAGCGACAAGCGACGAGACCATCTGGGAAGTCGCCAAGCGCGAAGGCACCCTGATCCCGCACCTGTGCCACAAGGATGCGCCCGGCTATCGCTCGGACGGCAACTGCCGCGCCTGCATGGTCTCCATCGACGGTGAGCGCACTTTGGCCGCTTCCTGCATCCGCACCCCGACCGAAGGCATGACCATCTCAAGCCAAGGCGCGCGCGAAGTTCAAGCCCGCAAACTCGTCATGGAAATGCTGGTCACAGATCAACCCGAAAAAGACGTAGCCCACGACAAGTCCAGCCATCTCTGGGACATGGCCGACGCTCAAGGCGTTGCGGCCTCCCGCTTCCCAAAACTCGAAGACGGCCGCATCCCACTTCTCGATGACAGCCACGTCGCCATGAGCGTCAACCTCGACGCCTGCATCCAGTGCGGCCTTTGCGTGCGCGCCTGCCGCGAGGTTCAAGTCAACGACGTCATCGGCATGGCCGGACGCGGTCACGACAGCTATCCGGTCTTCGACTTCGACGATCCCATGGGCGACAGCACCTGCGTGGCCTGCGGCGAATGCGTGCAAGCCTGCCCGACGGGCGCACTCATGCCCGCCACGGTCACGGAAGGCGCAGGCGTCGGGGACAGCAAAGACTTCGACAGCGAAGTCGCTTCGATCTGCCCCTTCTGCGGCGTCGGCTGTCAGGTCTCGCTCAAAGTAAAAGACGGCAAAGTGAAATACGTCGACGGCATCAACGGCCCCGCCAACGAAGGCCGACTCTGCGTTAAGGGTCGCTTTGGGTTTGACTACATCCACCACCCACACCGCCTCACGAAACCTCTCGTCCGTCGCGACGATGCGCCAGCCAAGGGCCTCAACGTCGACCCCGGCAACTGGGAAACGCACTTCCGCGAAGCCTCATGGGACGAAGCTCTCGACGTGGCTGCAAACGGCCTCAAAGGTCGCGGTCGCGAAGTCGCAGGCTTCGGCTCAGCCAAATGCACCAACGAAGAAGCCTACCTCTTCCAGAAATTCATCCGCCAGGGTTTCGGCCACAACAACGTCGATCACTGCACCCGCCTCTGCCACGCCTCCTCCGTCGCTGCCCTCATGGAAAACGTCGGCTCCGGGGCGGTCACGGCCACCTTCAACGAGATCGAGAACGCTGACGTAGCCATCGTCATCGGCGCAAACCCCATCGAAAACCACCCCGTCGCTGCGACCTTCTTCAAGCAGTTCACCAAACGCGGCGGGAAACTCATCGTCATGGACCCGCGTGGCGTCGGCCTTCGCCGCTTCGCCACCCACATGCTGCAATTCCGCCCCGGCGCGGATGTATCGATGCTGAACGCCATCATGCACACGATCGTCGAGGAAGAACTCTACGACCAACAATACATCGACGCTTACACCGAAAACTGGGAGGCCGAGAAAGCGCATCTAAGCAACTTCTCTCCCGAAAAGATGGCCGATATCTGCGGTATTGATGCGGAAACACTTCGCACAGTCGCGCGGGAATTCGCGGGCGCTAAAGCAGCGATGATATTCTGGGGCATGGGCATCAGCCAGCACATCCACGGCACCGACAATTCCCGTTGCCTGATCAGCCTCGCGCTCATGACTGGCCAGGTCGGTCGCCCCGGCGCCGGCCTCCACCCCCTTCGCGGTCAAAACAACGTGCAGGGCGCCTCCGATGCGGGCCTCGTGCCAATGTTCCTGCCCGACTACCAATCTGTCACGGACGACGGCGTGCGCGCTGCCTTCACTGACGTCTGGAACTCCGGCGATTTCTCAAACGAAAAGGGCCTCACCGTCACCGAGATCATGGACGCCGTCCACGACGATCAGATCAAGGCGATGTATATCCTCGGCGAGAACCCGGCCATGTCCGACCCCGACGTCGACCACGCCCGCGACGCACTGGCGAAACTCGACCACCTCGTCGTTCAGGACATCTTCATCACCGAAACCGCAAACTACGCCGACGTGATCCTGCCCGCGTCCGCCTTCTACGAAAAATCCGGCACCGTCACGAACACGAACCGCCAAGTGCAAATGGGCAGACCCGCCGTTGCCCCTCCCGGAGAGGCGCGCGAAGACTGGGCGATCACCGTCGATCTCGCCAAACGCTGCGGCCTCGACTGGGACTACGCCTCCCCCGCTGACGTCTTCGCCGAGATGAAGCTCAACATGAACTCGCTCAACAACATCACATGGGACCGGCTCGAAAACGAGAACGCCGTCACTTATCCATCCCTCAGCCCAACGGACCCCGGCCAACCCATCGTCTTCGGCGACGGCTTTCCCCGCACCGACGGCCGCGCCCGCTTCACGCCCGCCTCCGTCATCGCACCAGACGAAACACCCGATGCCGAATACCCGATGATCCTGACCACAGGTCGCCAGCTGGAACACTGGCACACAGGCTCCATGACCCGCCGCTCCAAAGTCCTCGACGCAGTCGAACCCGAAGCCAACTGCTCGCTCCACCCCTCTACCTTGCGCAACCTGAACGTCGAGCCCGGCGGCCACGTCACGCTGACTACCCGTCGCGGCACGATCACACTCATGGCCCGCGCCGACCGCGCCGTCGCGCCCGACATGGTGTTCGTCCCGTTTGCTTACGTCGAAGCCGCCGCCAATATCCTGACCAATCCAGCAATCGACCCTTACGGCAAGATCCCCGAGTTCAAATTCGCCGCTGTGAAGGTGGAAAAGGCCGACGACCAGATCGCCGCCGAATAACTAAAGCTTCGGCTCCGGGTCGTCCTCGCCCATCGCGCGGCGCCATTGGATCAGGTGTTCGGGCACGCCGCCTCGGGACGCCAAAACGTCCCCCATCAAAGGCCAGCTCGGCTTAGGGGCCGGAACCGCACGTTCCTGCGCTTCAACCAGTGGAAGCATGCCCCAGAAAGATGATGTCGCGCCGCTCATTCAAAGAGCATAACCGACCGCCCCGACTTCACCAAATCACAACTCTTTCAACCCTCGAATTCGAGAATTGTAACCCAGGTGTCGCCATATCGACGCGCGTCCAATTTGCGAAAACCCTCAGGCGCATCCTGTTCAGAGGATTCTTCCCAAACGACCAGCGCGCCCTTCTCAAGCCAGCCACCCTTCGCCACCGCTGCCAAGGCCCGCGCGCCCAACCCCTTGCCATAGGGCGGGTCCAGAAACACCAACGTCGCTGGAGCCTCAGAAGCGACCCCAAGGCGCTGCGCATCCCGCGCAATCACCCGCACACTGTCAGACACCCGCGCCCGCTCGATATTCTCCGCCAGCAAACGTCCCGAGGCCCGGCCCGAATCCACAAACACACAAGCCTCCGCCCCTCGGCTCAACGCCTCAAGGCCCAACGCACCCGTTCCGGCAAACAAATCCAGAACCCGCGCCCCATCGACCGGATCCCCATACCCGCCATTCTGCAATAGATTGAAAATCGACTCCCGCACGCGATCAGATGTGGGTCGCAAATGCGCAGCCGCATCGCCTTTCCCGACTGACGCCAACCCAAGCCCCCGCAATCGCCCGCCAATGATCCTCACGACTTCAATAGCGCCTTCAGATCAGTATCCGGGTCAGCCAATATCTCCGCCTGCGGGCTTTTCCCTGCTTCGATCAAGCGCTTACCGACCATGTAATCACGCGGCGCATTGATCGCGTCGACCGCCAGTAATTGATTCCCCTTGAAATACCAGAAACTTCGCGTGTCCCCGGTGTCCCGCAGGACAACTCGGTCATGGCCCGTGTTCAGCCCCGCAATCTGAAGCTTCAGATCGTACTGATCCGACCAGAACCACGGCTGCGGCACATACTGAATTTTTGCACCAAGCAAATTCTGGGCAACCACCTCCGCCTGATCAATTGCATTCTGCACGGATTCCAGACGCAAACGACCACCCTTGTAGGGAAAGCTCGTGCAATCACCGGCTGCCCAGATGCCGTCCACAGACGTCCTGCCGAACTCATCGACTGCAATCCCGTTGTCGCACAGAAGTCCCGCGCTTTCCGCCAACCGCGTGTCAGGCCGGATACCCATCCCCAAAATCGCGAAATCGACATGCAGCATCGTGCCATCCGTCAAAAGCGCACCCGTGACATGCCCACCTTCGCCCACAAGTTTTTCAAGCCCGACGCCTTCGCGAATATCCGCCCCATGTGCCAGATGTTCCGCCCGGATCACATCCGCCGTCTCGGCCGAAGCAACGCGCCCCAGAATGCGCGGCGACATTTCGATCAATGTCACATGCACGCCCAGTTTCGTGGCAACCGCCGCCGCCTCAAGCCCGATATAACCGCCACCGACGACCAATGCCCGCGCTCCGTGCTGAAATCGGGGCTCCATCCGATCCACATCCGCCAAACCACGAACCGTGAATACGCCCTCAAGATCACCACCAATGGCCGCAGGAAGATGGTTCGGAATAGAGCCGGTCGTCAGAACGAGCTTGTCATACGCGATCCACTCGCCTCCCACATCGACCGCCTTGCGATCCGCGTCGATCGCTGTCACCGGACACCCCAGCCGCAGGTCAATGCTGTTGTCAGAGTACCAAACCTCAGGCCGCAGATAGAGCCGCTCCTCGGTCATATCTCCGAGCAAATACGCCTTGGACAAGGGCGGTCTCTGGTACGGAGGCACGCTTTCCCCACAGATCAGCGTGATCGGAACCTCAGGTTCCAACAACCGCAGTTTTGCAACCAAAGAAGCCCCTGCTTGCCCGCCACCAACAACCACAATTCCGCGCATTTGCTTTGCCCTCTGGTCAAATCCTGCCAAGACGTTAAGTCCCCCTATATCCTTACTAGTCACCCGGAGCACTCCTGCAATGCCTATCACCATCGGAGACCGTATTCAGCCGTCAACTCTCCTTCACATGAGCGACAGCGGCCCTGAAGAAATCGACATCGCCAAACATATCGCAGGCAAACGCGTCGTGATTTTTGGCTTGCCTGGCGCCTATACCTCGACCTGTACGATGGCGCATTTGCCCAGCTTCATCCGAACGCATGACGCCTTTCTGGAAAAAGGTATCGACGAAATAATCTGTGTTGCCGTGAACGACGTGTTCGTGATGTCGCACTGGGGCGACGCAACCGGTTCAATTGAGGCGGGCATCACAATGCTGGCCGACTGGTCAAGCGCGTTCGGCCAATCCATCGGTCTGACATTCGACGCACCCGCCGTTGGCTATATCCAACGCATTTCGCGATGTGCGATGATCGTGAATGACGGAGTCGTCGAAGTGCTTCAGGTTGAAGAGGCCCGCGGCACTTGCGAAATGACCGCAGGCGAAACGCTTCTGGAAATGGTCTGACGGGTCAGGCGCTTGTGTTGAGAACAGTGCGGGTCGGGAACGGTATCTCGACCCCACCGGCATCAAACGCTTCTTTCACTTTGCGTTTCATATCTGCCTGATATTGAAAATAGTCCGCCGCCGGAACCCAGACACGCACCAAAAAATCGACCGAGAAATCGCCCAGGTTATTCACCTGCAAGAACGGCTCAGGATCGCTCAATGATCGTGGGTCGGTTAGGATAGTGTCCCGGATGATTTGCTCGGCCTTGCCAAGATCAGCACCGTAAGCCACGCCAAATGTCCATTCCGCACGTCGCGTGTCGTAGACTGAATAATTGACAATCGTATTCGACCAAACCGCCGTATTGGGCATAATAATCTGCACATTATCCAATGTTGCCATCTCGGTATTAAAGATCGAGATATCCTTCACCGTGCCCATGACACCATTCACCGACACGAAATCACCGACTTTGATTGGCCGAAAAATCACCAGCATCACTCCAGATGCGACGCCGCTCAAGACGCCCTGCAGCGCAAGACCAATCGCAAGACCGGCGGCACCAAGCAAAGCCACCAATGACGCCGTCTGAAACCCAAAGTTCTGTAAAACAAAGATGATCGTAAGCGCCAAAATGCCATAGCGAACGACATTGGCCAGGAAACTACCCATCGTGCGGTCAAAATGACGGGACCGTTCAGCAAGCCGAATAATCCGGCGCTTGAAAAACCCAGCCAGAAAGAAACCAACAATCAGGATGACGCTGGCAAGCACAAACTGCCCGGTTACGTCCACAAGGAAGTCAACCGTAAAGACATCGCCAACGGTCGTGCCTTCGACCAACTGGTAGCTCAGGATCTGATCGAGATATTCCATTAGGCTGCTGCGTCCATTCTTTCCGCTAAGGTCACGTCAAGCGCCGACAAACCACCAGCATCGTGCGTCGTCAAGGTAACGTCGACGCGATTATAGACGTTGAACCACTCTGGATGATGGTTCATTTTCTCGGCCACTATCGCCATCCGGGTCATCCAGCCAAAGGCGTCAACAAAGCTGGCAAATTTGAATGTCTTGGTCAACGCATCGCGGTCGGCCTGCAAAACCCAGCCTGATCCGGCCAGTGCTTCCAAAGCAGCCTCGCGTGCGGCACTTGTTAGTTTCTCGCTCATAATGGCTCCTCTGTGAGTTTCTTGAATGGACCATAGGACGTCAAAACCTCGATGTCCTCCGACACCGCACGCTTCTCGGCCTCCAGATAGTCAGTCACCGCGTTAGAAAACCCTTCGTCCGCCATCCAGTGCAGCGAATGACACTCGACCGGAAGATATCCGCGTGCCAGCTTGTGTTCGCCCTGCGCCCCGGCTTCGACCGCCAAAAGACCGTGTTCGATCGCATAATCGATGGCCTGATAATAGCACAGTTCAAAGTGAAGGCAGGGGAACTGTTCCACCGCGCCCCAATACCGGCCAAACAAAACATCCCGCCCGATGAAATTCAACGCGCCTGCCACGGGTTGGCCGTCAACCAATGCCATAACCAACAACATATCGTCCCGCAGGGTTTCCTGCGCCCGATCAAAAAACGCACGCGTCAGGTAGGGCGTACCCCACTTTCGCGCGCCTGTGTCCTGATAGAACGCCCAAAAAGCATCCCAATGCTCGGGGCGCAATTCATCGCCGGAATACCGGACGATCTCTCCGCCAAACGCCTGAGCCGTGCGTCGTTCCTTGCGGATCGTCTTGCGTTTGCGCGATGACAGCGCTCCCAGAAAATCGTCGAAAGTCGCGTATCCGTCATTTTCCCAGTGATATTGCTGTGTCACGCGGTGCAAAAGCCCCATTTCGGCACCTCGAACGGCCTCATCTTCTGTACAGAACGTCACATGTGCCGAACTCAACCGATTTTCCATGCCAACATGCAGCATTCCCTGCACCAAAGCCTGAAACCCACGACTTTCTTCGCCGGGTTTTGTCAGGAACCGTCGCCCCGTTGCAGGCGTAAACGGAACCGCAATCTGTAGTTTCGGATAATACCGCCCACCAGCACGCTCCCAGGCATGCGCCCAGTTGTGGTCAAAAATATATTCGCCCTGACTATGCCCCTTGGCATACATCGGAGCGACAGCAATGACCTCGCCCCCTGCGCGCGCAACCAAATGGTGGGGCTGCCATCCCGTCCCGGTGCCGACAGAGCGACTGTCTTCCAGGGCCTTCAAAAACCGATAGGTTGTGAACGGGTCAACCGCGCGCGCACCGTCCGCCACCTCAGGGCAAGCGCAAGCGTCCCACTCATCCGGGTCGATCTCGGCCAGTGAGCCAAGCACAGAAATATCAATGTCGGATACGCTCATGCGTCTCTTTTCACGGCCTGATTTAAACATGGTCCAGACCGTGACCTATTCAAGCTGTCACCCTCGGGAGATAGCCTTCAAACGTGATATTTTCCGCCACACTAAGCGCCGCAGCCTCTTCAGCGGGGGATCGGACGGTCCAGCACAAAACCCGCGCGCCCGCGGCCCTTAATTCCGATACACGCGGCCAGTCCAAATCCGCTTTGTCGTGACTGATGAAACTTGCGCCGACGCGCTCAAAGTCTTCGATTCTACGCAATCGCGAAAAGGCATCCGTGGCAAGGACGTTCTCGAAATCGGAAAAATCGTCGGTGGTCAACCCGCGCGGTATCTCCGGCATCAAAGTCTGCATCACAGCAACGCTGTGCGGATTGAACGACATCACGGCACATTCCCCGAGATACCCCTTTAAGTCGCGCGCAGCAGCGGCCTCCAATTCACCAACCGCCGTTCCATAGGCGCCATCCTGATCCTTTACTTCGATCAGCAACGGCACACGGCCTTCCACAGCGTCCAAGACCTCCGCAAACGTCGGAATTTTGTCCTGCGTATCTTTCAAGGTTATCATCGAAAGCTCTTTCGCTGTCCTGTCACGGACCAGCCCGGTTTCATGGGTCAACCGATCAAGCCCATAGTCGTGAAAGGCCATCGCCTGTCCATCACTCGACAACTGCAGGTCAAGTTCGATCCCATAGCCCGCCTCAACAGCCGCTAAAAATGATGCCATCGCATTTTCGATGCGACCTGCCGAACGATCGTGCAGACCGCGATGCGCGAGCGGCAAACGCACAAATGACTGAGGTAATGCTACCATCATTTTATCTCGAAAATGCCCTCGATTTCCACGGCAACGCCAAAAGGCAAAGCCCCGGCACTCACCGCTGATCTTGCATGACGTCCCGCGTCGCCCAGAAGGTCAACCAGCAGATCGGACGCCCCATTCACGACCGCCGGCTGCCCACCAAAATCTGGTGTCGAATTCACAAAGCCGGTCAGCTTCACAACGCGCTTAAGACGTGACATATCCCCCCCGCAGGCCTTTTTCACTTGCGCCAAAAGCCCCAACGCACAGGTCACAGCAGCTTGCGCGCCCTCTTCGGTGGACAACTCCGACCCAACCTTGCCTTTGATTGGACCGTCCGCATTCATCGAGATCTGGCCCGACACATAAACCGTGTTTTCCACGATCACATAAGGCACGTAATTGGCTTGCGGCGCAGGCGCATCCGGAAGGCTCAGACCGCGCTCCGCAAGGCGTTTTTCAAAATCAGCACTCATCGAAAAGTCCTTTTCCTTGGCATTTTCCGCGACATGCGTCGTATAAATGCCCATATTTCAAGTTATCAGCATGATTTCGCGCAGTCGCAGTTCTGTGGCAACACTTAACGCACATTTGCTTATGATTACACTTCACCTCTCTGTTCTTTAACTGAATAACGCATATGTACTCGCAACACGGTAAATGCCGAAGATTTTACAGAATGGGCCTGATTTTGCAGCCTGAACAACGCTTAAAGACACGCACTCTCGCCTTTGGGCTTGCCTTGGCCATACTCACCGCCTGTTCCGTTGCGGAGCCAGGCACAGATGTGCATGACCCGTATGAAACCGTTAACCGGGCGACCCATCGCGTGAACGTCGAACTCGACCGATCTGCTTTGCGACCGGCAAGTCAGGTCTACGGCACGCTGGTCCCCGGCCCCGTACGCAGTTCTGTCGACAACGTCGCCGACAACCTTTCGATGCCCAGCGCCGTTATGAACAAAGTCCTTCAGGGTGACTTCGCTGATGCGATCCACAATACTGCGCGATTTGCCGTCAATACGACGCTTGGCCTGCTCGGCCTTTTTGATCCGGCCTCGGATATGGGCTTAGAGGCGCGCGATACAGGGTTTGGCGAAACGCTCGCGGTTTGGGGCGCTGAAGAAGGCACCTACGTCGTCCTTCCAGTGTTCGGCCCTTCAACCGAACGCGACACCGCTGGCCTCGCAGTGGACTTATTGACCGACCCGATTGGTACCGTGCTTGGCTCGAAACTTGGCACAAAAGCCGAAGACAACAGCCTGAACTTCACCACCGCGACGATTTTGAATGATCGCTTCGAGCTGACCGAAACTTTCGACGGCATTCTATACGACAGCGCCGACAGCTATGCACAGCTACGCTTGTTTTATCTCGACTCGCGTCGCTTTGCCTTGGGCAGAACGTCCGAAGAAGCGACCGATGATCTTTACGATGACCTCTACGAAGGATTGTATGATGAGTAACCCCAACCGCCGCACTGTCCTCACAGGCGTTGCAGCCGCCGTAACCGTCATCGCGACGCCCGCGCTTGCTCTGTCCACGAATGAAGCGCGCGCGCTCATCAACGAGGTCGTGGCCCGGATCAACGATGTGATAAATTCCGGAAAATCCGAAAGCGCGATGTATCGTGACTTCGAAGCGCTGTTCAACCGCTATGCAGATGTGCCGACGATTTCCCGCTCCGCTCTCGGCCCACCAGCCCGCAGCGCAAGCGCGCAACAACTGAAGCAATTCGCTGATGCCTTCGCCGGCTACCTCGCCCGCAAATATGGCAAACAATTCCGCGACTTTATCGGTGGCGAAATCACTGTCGAAAGCGCACGCCAGCTCAAAAGCTTCCAGGAAGTACAAGCCGTCGCAAAACTGCGCGGCCAGTCCCCTTTCAACGTGACCTTCATGGTTTCGGATCGCTCTGGCTCCGACAGATTCTTTGATCTCCTGATCGAAGGGATCAGCTTGCTAAAATCCGAACGCGCGGAAGTGGGCGCAATGCTCGACAAGCGCGGTGGTGATATCGACACTCTGATCCGCGACCTGAAAAGCGCAGGCTAGGCCATCCGCGCAACCGTCATATGGCGCTTTCGGCCATATCCAGTGCGCCGCTCAACCTCAAACCCGGCAGCAGCCAAAGCACGGCGTACCGCACCTGCGGCAGAATATGTCGCGGCCGTTCCCGCTTCGGCAGTATGGCGTGCCACGTCCGACAACAACATTGGCTCCCAAAGCTCCGGGTTGCGCGCAGGCGAAAACCCATCGAGAAACCACGCATCCGCAACACCCTGCCAGCCTGCGACGGTGTCGCGCGCATCTCCTTCAACAATCTCCAGTTCAATACCCGGAGCGCAAAACGACAGTTTCCCGGCCGCCCGCGCGCCCAACAACGGCGCGGCAAGCACAGCAAGTGCCGGGAAAACCGCAAGCGCCCGGCCCATATCCTCGGCAGCCATGGGATACAGCTCAAACGACGTAAACCGCAGCGTTCCCGGTTGATTACACGCCAACCAGGCGGCCCATGCTGCCAGAAAATTCAGCCCCGTCCCAAACCCAAGTTCGGCAATGCGAAACCCGTCGCAAAACCGCTCGGGCAGCCCGTTGCCTTTCAAAAATACATGCTCGGTCTCTGAAAGCCCGTCCTCCAGAGAGAAATAGGGATCCTCAAATCGGGTTGCGATCGGCACGTTTCCGCGCCAACTGAGATGGGGTCGCTGGTCGGAGGTCATGTTTCGCCCTAAATCGCACTGAAACCTGCGCAACAGTCGCAAGAGGAGCCTGACTTGGCAACGGTCGATATCACCATACGCGGCGCTGGCGTCTTTGGTCTTGCAACGGCCTGGGTTGCACTGCAGCGCGGCGCAAGCGTGCGCGTTGTAGACCCCTATGGTCCCGGCAGCGGATCGTCCGGCGGCGTGGTCGGGGCCTTGCAGCCCCACACACCCGACGTTTGGAATGCTAAGAAACAGTTTCAACTCGACGCCCTTTTGATGGCTCCAGCCTTTTGGGACAGCGTTCAAACCGCCTCCGGGCTTGCCACAGGATTTTCCCGGGCGGGGCGCCTCCAACCCCTCGCGGGCGAACGCGAAGTGGTGATGGCGCGCGCGCGAAGTGCCGGGGCCTCCGAGTTCTGGGGAAACGCCGCAACATGGGACGTCGTCGACACCATGGCCTCTGGCGACTGGTTCCCTCCCTCCGAAACCGGCCTCTACATCCATGATACCCTTTCCGCGATCATCCACCCAAAGTCCGCTGTTGAAAGCCTCGTCGCAGCAATCCGCGCCCAGGGCGGAGACATCACAACCAAAGCACCTGACGAGGGAAAAACGCTTTGGGCGACGGGGTGGCAGGGCCTCAAAGACCTCAATACCGCCCTCGATCAAAATGTCGGAAATGGCGTGAAAGGACAGGCGGCCCTGCTCAGCCACAACGCAATCGGACGCCCCCAGATATTTGCAGGCGGCCTGCACATCGTACCGCACCTCGACGGTACAGTCGCAATCGGCTCCACCTCTGAACGCGAATTCACCGACCCTACGTCCACCGACCAATTGCTCGACGACGTTATCCAACGCGCCACCGAACTGATGCCCGTCCTGAAGGGCGCGCAGATTGTCCAGCGCTGGGCAGGAGTACGCCCCCGCGCGAAATCCCGCGCCCCGCTTCTTGGTCACTGGCCGAACCGCGCTGACCACTACGTGGCGAACGGCGGCTTCAAAATCGGTTTTGGCGTCGCACCAAAAATTGCCGAAATAATGTGCGACCTAATCCTCGAGAACAAAGACGAAATCCCGGACGATTTCCGTCTGCTCAAAGACTAGACCGCTTCATCCTTTCAAAAATACCTCGGGGCGCGGGGCAGAGCCCCGCCAGGACACCAAACGCGTCAAAGCACCTTTGCATCAGCCCGCTTCTGCCGTCATGGAAACCCGGCGGCGCGGCCCCTCAACCCAATACCGCGCGCCAGCGCGACACATCCACGCAACATCCCCCAAAAGCAAAGGCGCCGTCGCGCGAAATGTAAACGAACTCAACGTCCCGATGCGTTCACTTGCAAACGCCGCAAGGCACGCCGCCAACAATGAACCATGCACGACAATCCCGCTATATCCCTCCCCGCGCGCGAACTCGGCATCGTAATGGATACGATGCGCATTGAACGTAAGCGCAGAAAACCGAAACAACGTCACAGCATCCAACTTCAATGCCCGACGCTCGTCGGCCTCACCGCTTTCCACCGGACCTTCCCCCGTTACGGCGTCCGCCTCGCGGTACACCAGGTCCTGATCCTCGCTCAAGACCAACGCCCCACGCTGAAAAACCTCATGGCGTATCGTCACAAAATCAAGCGCCCCACTGCGTCCCGATTTCCGTGTGACACCGATAGGGCGCGTGACCTTCTTTGCCGCGACACCTGCCCGAAACGGCGTGTGCCACCGAAGCCGGCTACCAGCCCACATGCGTAAAGGCAGATCAGACATCGGGGCGGTGTGGCCGCTCCCTTCTTGCCCGTCAGCCCCTAGGGCATCGTGCACACTTGCGCGCCAGAAATATGCCAGATGCGCAAAGGGTGGCAACGCCACTCCCACATCAATACCGCGATCTTCCCCGAAAGTCGCAAACCACGCTTCCGCGCGGGCCGGGTCAATCCTATCGCTCAGTGTTTCAGGCGCACTCGTTTTCATGCGTGCAAACTACGTCTCGCGGCCCTGCACCACAAGCGCTCAACCCCGCGAAACTTCGGCCCGCAGCGCGGCCATCAATTCGCCAACCTGCCCGTCGATCCGTTCCGATAACAACCGCCCATCCTCACCGAATTCCTTCCTTGCGCCCGCAACCAGAACCTCCATCGACAACAGCCGTGCGCGAAAAGGTGTCATCGCCAGTCGCAGCGCATAATTCGCCCGCGCGCCTCCCGAACGGCCCGCCGCCGCCGACATCAAAGCAACCGGCTTGCCGCGCCACGGGCTCCCCTCGACGCGACTGATCCAGTCCAGTGCGTTCTTCAACGATCCCGAAAGCGATTGATTGTATTCCGGCGTCGAAATCACAATCGCCTCAGCTGATGCTATCTGCGCGGCCAACAACGCCACACCGCCGGGGACGCCCTGTGCCTTTTCATCATCGCCGTCATAAAGCGGCAGACGAATATCACCCTCAACAAAAGATCCGCCATAGTGGCGCGCAGCTTCCCGGATCAACTTCCGGTTCGTAGCATCGGCCCTGAGAGACCCTGAAATTCCAAGTAGCACCGACACACTCCCCTTTGGACCAACGGTTACCCCGCACCTAATCCGCCCGAAGCAAAGCGCAAGTCTCCACCCGATATTCGCAACATCTTGTGGATAACTGCCGATATACCCACCTTCTGTTGCGCACGACATTGACTCCACCCACATCAACCCGGACACTCAAAGCTCGGAATCACCCTGGTCCAAAGGCCCGTCCCTCTTGCGTTTCTCCCGCCTGCGTCTCAACGGCTTCAAAAGCTTCGTCGACCCGACCGATTTGATCATCTCGGACGGGCTGACTGGCGTTGTCGGCCCCAATGGCTGCGGGAAATCGAATCTTCTCGAAGCGTTGCGCTGGGTCATGGGGGAAAACCGCCCCTCCGCCATGCGCGGTGGCGGGATGGAAGACGTGATCTTCGCAGGCGCCTCAACGCGCCCCGCTCGCAACTTTGCCGAAGTCGGCCTGATCATCGACAATGCCGACCGCCTTGCCCCTGCCGCGTTCAACGACAACGACAATCTCGAAATTATCCGCCGTATCACCCGTGATGCGGGCTCTGCTTTCAAGGTTAACACCAAAGACGTGCGCGCCCGTGACGTCCAAATGCTGTTCGCTGATGCCTCGACTGGCGCACATTCGCCTGCGCTTGTCCGCCAGGGGCAGATTTCCGAACTGATCAACGCCAAGCCCAAGGCCCGCCGTCGCATCCTCGAAGAAGCCGCTGGCATCTCGGGTCTCTATCAACGACGTCACGAAGCTGAACTGAAACTTAAAGGCGCGGAAACCAACCTGACCCGTGTCGATGACGTGATTGAACAGCTGGCCAACCAATTGGCGTCGCTGGCGCGTCAGGCCCGTCAGGCCAAGCGCTACCGCGAAATCGGAAGCCAACTGCGTCACGCCGAAGGACTGCTCCTGTATCTCCGCTGGCGCGAAGCCGAAAACGCGCGCATTGCCACCGAAGCTGACCTTGCCGACCGCACCCGCGCCACATCCGAAGCCGAACGTCTCGCACGCACCGCTACCACAGATCGCACCAAGGCAGAAGAAGCCCTCCCGCCTTTGCGCGAAGAAGAAGCCATCGCGGCGGCCCTCCTCCAACGTGTTCAGGTTCAGATTGCGCAGTTGGACGAAGACGAAGCCCGCGCGATCCGGGCCATCGAAACCCTGCAAGCGCGTATCGCGCAACTCACCGCAGACGCCGAACGTGAAATCGCCCTGAACGCCGATGCGGGCGAGACAATCACTCGCCTGGCCACGGAAACCACCGAACTTGAAGCCGAAAGCGAAGGTTTTGAGGCGGCCGTCGAAACAGCTGCCGAAGACGCCCATCAGGCCGCGCGCGTCCTGCAAGACCGCGAAAACGATCTGTCGACGCTGACCGAAGACGTCGCCCGCCTTGCCGCACGTCATCAATCCGCACAGCGCCTGCTGGATGACGCAAAAACCACACTGACCCGAAGCGAGGCTGCCGAAGAAAAAGCCCGCGTCGAGGCCAAATCCTTCGAGCAAGACCTGAACGCCGCCGCCACGGCATTCGCCGTGGCCCAATCGGCATTGACCGCTTCAAGCGACGCCGCCACAACCGCAGAAGCGGCGCTCGAGACAATCGACAACGCCCGCGAGGGTGCGCAATCGCGTGAATCCGATGCCCGCGCCGAACGCGCCTCAGCCGAAGGCGAAGCCAAAGCGCTCCAGGCCGAAGTTGCAGCCCTTGCGAACCTTGTCGACCGCGACACAGCCGAGGGCGGTCAGGTCATGGACCTGTTGTCGGTCAAATCCGGCTACGAGAAAGCTCTTGGCGCAGCCCTTGCAGACGACCTTCGCGCACCGGCCATCGACGACGACGGCGCCTCGGGCTGGGCCTCGCTTCCCGGTTATTCAAAACCACAACCACTGCCGGGCGGGGTCGCGGCCCTCACCAATTACGTAACCGTTCCTCAGGTTCTCGCGCGACGTTTGTCTCAGGTTGGTCTCATCGACCGCAAAGACGGCCCTCGCCTGCAACCAGATCTCCTGCCCGGCCAGCGCCTCGTTTCGATTGAGGGTGACCTTTGGCGCTGGGATGGCTTTCGCGCTGGTTCTGGCGATGCGCCTTCTGCTGCCGCCCTTCGACTGGAGCAGCTGAACCGCCTCGAAGAACTCAAGCAGGGCCTCGAGTCCGCAACCGCGCGTGCCGATGGTGCCGCACGCGCGCACGATCACCTCAAAGGCGAACTCGAAGCACTCGCAGGCAAGCTTTCCGAGGCCCGCGACGCCCGACGCGCTGCTGATCACGCGCTTGCCGAAACCAACCGCGCCCTGTCGCGCGCCGAAGCCGACCGCAATATTGCCGCCGGAAAGCGCGAAGCCGCAGACCTTGCCACATCACGGCACGGCGACGAAGCAACCGACGCCCGCCAACGCGTCCACGAGGCAGAACGCGCGCTCGAAGGTCTCGACGATCTCGACGTCTTGCGCGCCACATCCGAAGACCTCAAAGTCACGGTGGAAGCCGCGCGGATGATGATGATGTCCAAGCGCTCTGCTCATGATGAACTCCAGCGCGACGGTGAAGCCCGCAAGACGCGCCTCGCGGCCATCGCCCGCGAACGTGAGACCTGGCAGAAACGTCTGGAAAGCGCAGGCACCCGAATTGCGGAACTCGCCAGCCGCCGCGAAACCGCCGAAACTGAACACGCCGACGCCCAAGGCACACCGGCCCGCATCGCAGCCGATCGCGACCGCCTCTCTGATACTTTGGCAGACGCCGAAAGCCGACGTCGCGCCGCGTCAGATGCACTTGCACTTGCGGAAACCAACGAACGGGACGCCAAAGAAGCCGAGCGCGAAACAGAGCGCCTCGCAAGTGCCTCCCGCGAGGCCCGCGCCGCCGCCGAAGCCCGTGCGCAGGCCGCGCGCGAGACCGTCACGCTTGCCACCGAGCGGATCGCAGAAGAACAAGAAACCACACCTGAAAAACTTCTCGAAACTCTCGAAGCCGACCCGGACAGCCTCCCGTCCGCCGAAAAGATCGAGGCCGACGTCCTGCGTTTGCGCCGCAACCGCGACGCACTTGGGGCTGTAAACCTGCGCGCCGAAGAAGACGCGCGCGAAGTCGAAGAGGAACACAACACGCTGGTGTCCGAGAAAACCGACCTCGAAGACGCAATCCGCGCGCTGAGAAACGGCATCGCCAGCCTTAATAAAGAGGGTCGCGAACGGCTTCTGACGGCCTTCGAGCAGGTCAACAGCAACTTCTCGCTGCTTTTCAAACACCTGTTTGGCGGCGGCGAAGCCAAACTCGAACTCATCGAATCCGACGACCCGCTCGATGCAGGTCTTGAAATCATGTGCCAACCACCCGGCAAGAAACTCTCAACTCTCTCGCTCTTGTCTGGCGGTGAACAAACCCTGACCGCGCTCGCGCTAATTTTCGCAGTCTTCCTTGCAAACCCCGCCCCGATCTGCGTCCTCGACGAGGTCGACGCACCGCTGGACGACGCCAATGTCACACGCTTTTGCGATCTGCTTGATGAAATGTGCCGCCGTACCAACACGCGTTTCCTGATCATCACGCACCACGCCGTAACCATGGCCCGCATGGATCGCCTATTTGGCGTGACAATGGCAGAACAGGGCGTCAGCCAACTTGTCTCGGTCGATTTGAAGAATGCTACGGCAATGGTCGCCTAAGCCACGCAGGAAGGCCCTCAAATGGCAAAAATCCTTGTCATGACTGACCTCCACGTCACCGAACCCGGCGTGACGATCATCGGCCTCGACCCGGTTGCCCGGCTTTCCAAGACACTCGCCCACGCCGCCAGGCACCACAGCGATGCAAGCCACCTGATCGTCACCGGAGACCTGACTCACACCGGTACGCGGCTTGAATACCAGCGCCTGAAAGAAACACTCCATGACCTTCCATGGCCGGTCAGCTATCTCATCGGCAACCATGACAATCGCGCCACGTTTCGAGAAGCTTTCCCTGAGGTGCCGACCGACCGAAACGGCTTTGTTCAAAGCATTCTCGACCTGCACGACACCCGTCTCATCCTTCTCGACACCGTAGACGAGGCAGCCGCCGTCCTACACGCAGGCCTGATGTGTCCAGACCGCTTGGCATGGCTGAAGACCGCTCTGTCCGAGAGCCCGAACCCCTGTCTTGTTTTCATGCACCACCATGCCTTCAACACGGGCTTCACGGGTATGGACAACATAAACCTTGCCAACGCGGCCGAACTTCGCGCCCTTCTGAAAGCCTCCAGCACGCAGCACGTTTTCGCCGGACATGTGCACCGGACTATCCACGCAACCATCGACGGTCTGGCAATGACGATCTTCAAGAGCCCCTGTCACCAAATGCCGATGATGTTCGGCGCGGACAGTTCATCTTATTCCGTGGATGAACCTGCAGGATATGGCATACTTCTCACAGATGGACCCAATGTCGTCGTACATTTCGAAGATGTTGGCTTGCCGGAAAACCCTGTCCTGACAAGCTAAGTCACCGACTCAGATCCGGCTTTGCGTGATCAAATACTCCCGCCGCAGCGTATAGAGACCCGTCGAAATGATGACCCCGGCCCCGACGACCGTCCAGAAGTCCGGCAATTGTCCAAACACAACAAAACCATAGAACGTCCCCCAGACCATCATACTGTAGTGGATCGGTGCCACCACCACGGACATCGCAACCTCCAGCGCCTTTATCACGCAGACTTCTGCAACCCCGGCCAACACCGCAATACCCGCAAGGATTATCAATTGCTGCCCGTCCGGGGCTTTCCAGACAAACGGCAAAGGCAGCGTCAAAAGCGCGCTTCCAACAATCGCTGTGTAGACAACCGTCGTGGCTGTTTTGTCGGTGTCGCTCAATGCCCGCGAGATGATTTGCCGAACTGCAAAAAAGGTGGCGGCAATCACCACAAGAAATGCCGCCGGATGGATCACCCCCATCCCCGGGCGGATCACGATCAACGTCCCCACGAAGCCTAGCAAAACCGCGATCCAGCGTCGAACCCCGACGGGCTCGCGCAATACCCACGCCGCCATGACCGTCACCATGAACGGCGCGATGAACGTCACTGCCACTGCGTCCGCCAACGGAACATATGTCACGCCGACAATAAACAGGGTCGCCGATCCAGCGGCCATCGCCCCTCGCAAAACCTGCAAGCGTGGATGTGACGTCCTCAAAATCGATCGTCCGTGCATCCCAATCAGAATAACCGCTCCGGCCAAAAGTCCCAACTGCCGTGTCCAGGTGATTTGAATCGGATGCAAATCCTGCGTCAGGAATTTTGCCCCGGTATCCACCGCAGCGAACAAAAACATGCCCAAAAGCATCAGCATGATGCCCTTGCCGCTCTCGGAGCGGCGCGCAGGCGGGGCCTCGAAAGGCGCTATCGTCACAGGGGAAGGAATGGGGAAATCTCCGTCGTTCCCGTGAATAAAGACCCGCGCCGAAACAAGGCGCAAGAAAATTCGCATTTGCAGGGCCAGGGCGCTGCACCACAGGGCCAACGTCGCTTGACTCAAACCCCGCCCTCGCCTATTCAGCGCCAACCTCCGGGAGCAACATTTCTCCCGGTCCCTGTTCACAGGGATCGCCCCCCATCAGCGCGTTGCGCCCATGGGGGCGTTTGGCGTTT
>JARFRG010000141.1 GCA_029287375.1 Boseongicola sp.
TGGAACAACCAAAGTACTAATGTTCAATAATTTATGATAACCGCGGTATGCAGTGGTTCATCAAGGGGTAGTGATAATTTGCCGTGTGGGGGCACCATTTTACAGTTTAATACCTAACGGCTGTTAGGCGAACTTCGGTTCGGTTGCCGGATCTTGTGCGGGCTTTCGAATTGTCAGGCGCAAGAGCGGTGGCACCGTCAAGAGTGTCAGGAACGCGGACATCGACAGGCCCCCGACGACCACTGCGCCTAAGCCTCGGTAAAGTTCCGAACCCTCTCCGGGGAAAACGATCAGGGGCAGCATTCCCATAACGCTTGTCAGGGTTGACATAAAGATCGGACGGATGCGGTTTCGAGTTGCTTCCTCGATGGCGTCAATGGGTTCCATGCCATCTTCACGCAAATGATAAAGGGTCTGATGTACGATCAGGATGGCGTTGTTAACGACGATACCGACGAGAATTATGAACCCGAGAAGAGTCAGCATATCAAGCGGTTGCGTTTGGTAGGTGTTGAGAAGCGCAAGGCCTCCGACTCCGCCGGCGGCGGCGACGGGGACCGCGATCATAATGACCAGCGGTAATACGAAGCTCTCGAACAAAATTGCCATGACGAGGAAAACAATGATCAGCGCGACGATCAGGTTTATCTGGATCGCCGACCATGTCTGGCTGAGTTGATCGGCGGTGCCGGAAACGCTGATGCGGATGTCACTGGGCAGACCCTGGGCTTCGAGGACGGCGACGACTTCGGATTCCAACACATCGACCGCTTGCTCAAGAGGCAGGTCGTTCGAGGGGCGTACTTCGAGGGTAACGGTGCGCAAGCGCTCGCGGTGGCGGATTTCGGTGGGGCCTGCCGTCAGCAAGATTTCGGAGAGAGCTGAGACCGGGACGATCTGGCCCGAAGGCGTCACAACGGGATAGTTGCCCACGTCTTGCGTCCGGGCGGCTGCGGTGACGGATGGATCCCCTTTTAGCACCAGATCGACGCGGTCAGATCCGATCGTGATCTGGGCCACGCGCAATCCGTCATTGAAGGCATCGACTGTTGCGGCAAGGGCAGAGCTGTCAAGGCCGGCGTCGGCAAGGCGGAGGCGGTCAGGGATCAGACGGACTTCGGGCGCGCCAAGTTCAAGGCCTGGAATGGGGCGAAACTGGTGACCTTCAGAACGTGGCAGAATTTGCGAGACCAGGCCCGCCGCGCGCCCCGCGACGCCAAGGATCTCATCAAGATCCTGACCCGAGACGTTCAGTTCAATGGTGCGACCTCCGCCGACGCCGCGGCCAAACAACGACGGTTGCGTCATGAACCCGAAGGTGCCGGGTTCTGCAAAGATCGGGCGGCTGAGGACGGGGATCAGATCTCCGGCGCGGTTGCCGTCAACGGCATTGGCACCGACGAAGGAATTGCCGGGTGTGGCGACGAAGAAGAAGTTTTCGATCGTCGGTGTGCCGTCTTCGGTTTGCGGCGCGGGCGCTGCGTCCCAGAGCGGTTTGGCCACGCCTTCGATGCGCTGTGCGATGGTCTCGGTGGTTTCGAGATTATAGCCGGGGGGCGGGATAATCAGGCCGAACACCAGGTTCCGGTTACCTTCGGGGAGGTACTCAAGGCGGGGCAGGAAGGTCCAGCTTGCGATGGCCGCGCCGCCTGCGATGATGGTCACCATGATGATGCCGACGGTGCGCACGCGGACGGTGAGCCGGACGTAGGCCATGACGGCGTTGCGAAACCCTGCCGCGAGGTGATCGATGCCCCAGAGGCGCATGGGCTTTTGGTCCTTGGCGCTAAGGAGGCGGCTGGACAGCGCCGGGATCACGGTGACAGCGACAAGAAGCGACAAGAGGACTGAGACTGAAATAGCGACAGCGATGTCGCGGAACAATTGCCCGGCTTCCAATTGCATGATCAGGATCGGCACGAAGACGAGAACGGTCGTCAGGGCCGACACGAGGATCGCGCCCCAGACTTGTTTCGCGCCGAGGTAGGCCGCTTCGCGGCGGCTGTGGCCCGCTTCGCGCAGGCGAAAGATGTTTTCCAGGACAACGATGGCGGCATCCACGATCATTCCGATGGCAAAGGCGATACCCGCGAGCGAAATGACGTTGAGCGTGCGACCTGTCAGAGCCATCACCACGAACGTCGCAACAATGGACACCGGGATCGAGAGCGAGACGATGAGGGTGGCGCGGGGACTTCGCAGGAATAACAGCAGGATAAGGGCGGCGAGCGCAGCGCCGATCCAGATATTTTGCACCACAAGGTCAATCGCGCCCTGAATATAGACAGTCTCGTCGTAGACAAGATTGGCAATCAAGCCAGCCTCTGCGAGAGGACCGGTTTGTAGTTCCTCAAGGACGACGCGCAGTTCTTCCATCACGCTGATCACGTTCGCACCGGATTCGCGCACGACGTTGAAAGCAAGACCCGCTTCGCCTTTGAAACGCAGCCGACTGGTGGCCTCGCGGTAGGCAAAGGTGACTTCGGCCACGTCGCTGACGCGCACACGCCCGCTGCTGCCACTGGCCACGTCCGAGCGCAGAACCACGTCGCGGATGGCTGCTTCGGTGTTAAGACTGCTTTCGGTGCGCACGACATATCGGCGCTTGCCTTCGTCCACGTCGCCAGCCGAAATTGAGATGTTTTCAGTGCGCAAGATACGCACCACTTCGGGTACAGTGAGCCCGTAACGTGACAGCCGCTGTGGATCGATCACGACCTGGAGTTCACGCTGCGTGCCGCCAAAGACGTTGACCGCCGATACGCCTTCGATCCGCTCGACCCGGTCTTTGACCACGTCTTCGAGAAAATCGCCGTATGTCGGCATGGCGCGTGTATTGCCTTCACTGGCGGTGAGGAGAACCCAGGCGATCGGGCTGTCATCCGAGCCGGACGTGTTCAAAGTTGGTTCGCTGGCTTCGTCGGGGTATCCGCTAACGCGATCCAGACGGTTGGAAACCAGCAATAGCGATTGGCTCATGTCGGTGCCGACCGCAAATTCCAGTGTGACAGAGGCCTCACCGGTGCGCGACCGCGACGTCATGATCTCGAGGCCATCCAATCCGCGCAGAGTTTCTTCCTGCGGGTTCACGATTTCGCGTTCGATTTCGGTAGGGGCGGCACCGGGCCAGCTTGTATCGACGACGACGATGGGTTTGCGAACGTCGGGAGCAAGCTGCACGGGAATACGCGACAGCGATATTGTTCCGAACAAAAGCGCGATCAGAACGGCTGCGATGACCGCGACGGGGCGATCAATGGCGTGGCGGATCAGGTTCATCCGTTGGTCTCCACCACTGTTGGCGCGATGTCTTGTCCGGGCCGCAAGCGTTCATTGCCGCGCACAACGACCAGATCACCGGCCTGAAGCCCGCCGATCACCTCGTAGCGGTCCCCCAGCGGGACGCCGATGGAAACGGTGCGGGGTTCGGCCTTGCCGTCGACGGCAACAAATACGGTCCATCCGCCGCGCGCTTGCACAAGCGCGTCTTTGGGGACCGACAGAACCTCGCGGGCGGCCCCGATCGGGACATTGACTGTTAAGGACTGACCGACCGCCACCAACGCGACATTTGCCCCGCCATCGGTGGTAAAAAGAGCCGTTCGTGTGCGAGTCGATGGGTTTTCGACCGGCAGAACCGCGCGCAAGGATAGTGCGATTTCGGTGCCGGTATCTGTAAACGCGCTTACTTGTGCGCCGGGTTCGAGAAACCCAACATAGCGTGCCGGAACACTCGCCTCGATTTCAAATGCAGCCAGATCAAGCATCCGCACCACGGGGGTTCCCGCCTGAATGAAGGCACCCGGAATGGTGTTCACTTCCAAAATCGCCCCTGAAAATGGCGCTGTGACAAGGCTCCGGTCGAGTTGATATTGGGTTTCGGCAAGGCGTGCTTCTGCGGATTTTTCGCGCGCTTCGGCTTCGGCAAGTTGTGAACGTGTCTCGAACAGATCGGCCTGCAAATCGTCGAACCGACCCTGGCTGAAGGTGGATGTCCCGCGCAAGGCTGCGGTGCGTTCGAATATTATCTGCGCCCGATCCAGCCTGGCGCGCGCTGTATCCGAACCGGCCTGTGCTTCGGCAATCTGGGC
>JARFRG010000145.1 GCA_029287375.1 Boseongicola sp.
GTCGAAGGTGTGATGGCACCTCAGGTCGTGACCGTAAAAGTCCTTGTGCAAGGCCATATTCCCGCACGGTCAAAAGGGCGCCCCCATCGTGTCGAGGTAAGCGACAGCACTTCGGGGTTTCAGCTTGTGTTCTTTCACGCGCGGAGCGACTGGTTGGAGCGCCAACTTCCAGTCGGAGAAGAGCGAATTGTCTCGGGCAAGCTTGAGATTTTCGATGGCGTGCCGCAGATGGTGCATCCCGACCATATCCTATTGCCCGAAAACATCGCGGATCTTCCTGAATTCGAGCCAGTCTATCCACTCACGCAGGGCGTTTCGCAAAAACTTATGGCGCGCGCGGCTACTGCGGCCGTGGGATTGGCGCCGGAACTTGGGGAATGGATTGACCCAGATCTTAAATCTCGGGAAGGGTGGCCCGCTTGGTCCGAGGCCGTGAAGGCTGCACATACGCCACATGGCACCTTTGATGTTCTGCCAACATCACCGGCGCGCCAGCGACTGGCCTACGATGAATTGTTCGCCCATCAACTGACCCTCGCACTTGCCCGAGGTCAGTCGCGACGACGAAAGGGCCGATCCTCAAAAGCCACTGGGCGGCTTCAAGGCCCGGTTCTAAGGGCGCTGCCTTACGAGCCTACGCGTGCGCAGATGCGGGCAATATCGGAAGTTCAGGATGATATGGCGTCCGTGCATCGCATGAACCGGCTGTTGCAAGGAGACGTGGGCGCAGGAAAAACACTTGTCGCGTTCATGGCGCTCTTGGCCGCAGTCGAGGCGGGCGGGCAGGGTGCGATGATGGCGCCTACTGAAATATTGGCGCGTCAACACTTGCAAGGATTGCGTCCACTTGCGGAAAAGGCCGGTGTCGTTCTTGAGATCCTCACAGGCCGTGACAGCGGTGCCGAAAGGCGCGCCAAGCTGAGTGCGTTGAAGGCGGGCGATATTTCCATTCTTGTGGGCACGCATGCGTTGTTTCAAAAAGGTGTGGAATTTCAAGATCTTCGATTGGCGGTTGTGGACGAGCAGCATCGGTTTGGCGTGTCGCAACGTCTTGAGCTTGGCCGAAAATCACCATCGGCCGATGTTCTGGTGATGACGGCGACGCCGATCCCACGCTCTCTCAGTCTGGCGCAATACGGAGACATGGACGTCTCTGTTCTTGACGAAAAGCCACCCGGGCGCATGCCGGTGCAGACTGCGTTGGTGTCTTCAGGACGCATGGGCGAAGTTGTTGAGCGGTTAAGAAATTCGTTGGATGACGGGCGTCAAGCCTATTGGGTTTGTCCGCTGGTCGAAGAGAGTGAAATTCTCGATCTGGCAGCGGCAGAAGAGCGGTTCAAGTATTTGCGTTCGGCTTTGGGCGAAGCGCGGATTGGACTTGTTCACGGCCAGATGCCGCCAGCGCAAAAAGATGCGGCAATGGCAGCCTTCGTTGCGGGACAAACGCAATGTCTGGTGGCGACAACCGTGATCGAAGTGGGGGTCGATGTTCCCAATGCTTCGATTATGGTCATCGAACGGGCTGAGACCTTTGGGCTTGCGCAGCTTCATCAACTGAGGGGCCGCGTGGGGCGTGGGTCCGCGGCGTCTACCTGTCTGTTGATGTATCAGGGGCCGCTTAGTGAAGGTGGTCGACGGAGACTTGAGACGCTGCGCGACACCGATGACGGATTTCGTATTGCTGAAGAAGATCTGGCAATGCGCGGGGCAGGTGACGTTCTTGGCACGGCACAGTCCGGCATGCCGCGATTTCGTATTGCTGATCTTGAACGGCAGGCCGGTCTGATGGCGATGGCCCAAAAAGATGCGCGGCGTCTCATAGACGCCGATCCAACTCTTACAACGCCGCGCGGCGAGGCGGCTCGGACGCTGCTGTGGCTGTTGGAGCAGGACAAGGCAATTCAAATGATTTCAGTAGGTTAACAACTAGCGTTCTCTTTTGTTCACAAATGTTCTTAGAAAGTTCTTTACACGTCGTCAAATATTTGAGAACAAAGGGTCAACAAACGCAGCCCGCCCGCTGCTTGATCCGAAAAAAGGACGCCGAAATGAGCCAATTGAAAGAGACGATTGCCCGCAGTCGAAGCACGATTGCGCAGGATTTTGCTGGCGCTGCTGCGCTTGTTGCAACCTTCATTGTGATGCTGAATTTGCCGGGTCTTTTGTAATTACCTAATCTGCCTGCGATCTGGTTGATCGGCCCTGCATCCTGTCCCCAACTTTGATGCTTTTGACACTGTCCCGTCATGAAAACCTTCTGTCCCGAAGGTTCTGCCGGTCACTGAACCAGATACGCCACTGACGCCGCCACCCGATTGGGTGTGCGGCGTTTTTTTTGAGGGCGGCCTCACGTCAGGCGCAATTTGATTGGCGCGCGATCTCCATCGCTTCGACTGTCGCTTCAAGCGCAAGCATGATCGAAGCATGTCGGTTTTTGAACGCGCGGGCTGGGATAAGGACTTCGTAGTCGTCAAAGGGCGGGGCAGGCACGCCACCGTCCGCTTTGAGCATTGCCTTCAGCTCGTCCCTTGCCTGCAATATTTCGTCCAAAGACCGCCCGATTGCATGCGCGCCCAGAACCGAAGCAGCCGCCTGGCCAAGCGCGCAGGCTTTAACATCTTGACCAAACGCCGCAATCCGTTCGTTCTTAACGACGACATCCACGGTAACAGTGGACCCACACAGCGGTGAACGTCTTTTGACAGACGCCTGTGGTGCATCCAAACGCTCGCTGAAAGGAATGTCGGCGGCCAGTTCGAGAATGCGACCCGAATAGAGCTTTATCAAATCTGTATCGGCCATGACTTTCCTTTGTCTCTTCAGGCTTCTAGATAGGAAGCCTTCCGTCTGTGCGCAAAGGTTTGGTCAATGACATTCGATCCTGCAAGTCTTGTTTACAATGAAAACGGACTTATTCCGGCCATAGCGCAATCTGAGGACGGCGACGTGCTGATGATGGCATGGATGAATGCCGAAGCGGTTCGCAAAACGCTTGAAACGCACAAAGTCACTTATTGGTCGCGGTCACGTCAGGCTTTCTGGATCAAAGGCGAGACATCTGGGCACACTCAGGCGCTTGTCGATTTTCGCGTGGATTGTGATCGTGATTGTGTGTTGGTGATTGTGCGTCAGGAAGGACCGGCCTGCCACACCAATCGCCGATCATGCTTTTTCACTTCGGTTCAGGATGGCCTGGAGGTTGAGCTGATGGCACCCGAGGACCACTAGAGGCCGACCATCTTTCGAATGTCGGCAGGGCACGCGCCGTCGTCACGATATGTGCGAATGGCTCGGGCATCGTCGCGCTTGGCCAAACGCTTGCCGGTATCGTCGCGGATCAGCGGGTGATGATGGTAGTGTGGCGTTGGTAGCTTGAGAAGATGCTGCAGGACGACATGGATTTTTGTTGCATCGAACAAATCCTCGCCCCGAACCACATCGGTGATGTTTTGTGCAGCATCATCCAGAACGACCGACATGTGATAGCTGGTGCCCATATCCTTACGCGACAAAACAATGTCGCCGATGTCGTCTGTCAGATCGGTGGGGTTGCATTCAACTGTCCGCGCGACATCGTGCAGACTTTCCTGAAAAGACAAAGGAAAGTCGGCTCGCAATGCAGCAACGGCGGCGTTTATGTTCAGGCGGATGGCGGCGTCATCGGGTTGGGTGCTTTGGACTGTCTTATTTCTGCATGTCCCCGGATAGATCGTTCCGTCCGGCCCCACACTTGGCTGACCCTCCTGTGGGGCGCTTGTGGCTGCGAGGATGTCGCGTCGACTGCAGGTGCAGGCAAAGGCGAGGCCATTGTCCCAAAGAGTTGCAAGGGCGGCGCGATAGACTGGCATTCGCTCGGATTGCCGCATGACGGGCTCGTCCCATGTGATGCCAAGCCAATGAAGGTCATCAAATATTTGTGCCTCCCACGCGAGACGAGAGCGACTTTGATCAATATCCTCGATGCGCAGGAGAAACGTACCGCCGCGTGCGCGGGCCATGTCGTGGGCCAGCATCGCCGAATAAGCGTGACCCAGATGCAGGGGGCCGGTGGGCGAAGGCGCAAACCGAGTGCGAAATGTCATCGCCTATGTGCGGCGCAGAACATAGACGGTGGACATCATGTCTTTGGCAGGCAGATGAGGTCCGTGTTCTTCGAACACGACTTCGATGTCGGGCGCCAAGACTGCGATGTCCAAACGATCAGTGTAACTGCGGTCGGCCAGCGTCGCATCGTTAAAGCTAAACGCCAGGAAACCACCGGCACCTATTGTATCAATCAGCATGTCCAGCGTTTCCGGCGGGGCCGCCCCGAGGCTTACGACGCCCGTCGCCGCAATCGTCGCATAGTCGCCGCGCTTTAGATGCCCCATTGAGCCCGGAACGCCTTTCCAGACTTGTCGGTAGGCGGGTTTGGTTTCGGCCTGAGCAAGCATTTCAGATGAAATGTCCGTGCCATCAACAACCTGAAAGCCAACGCCTTTCAGTGCCATCCCCGAAAGCCCGGTGCCACAGCCGAAATCAAGCGCAGGTTTTTCCGTGTTTGCCCCGCATTGGCGCAAAGCCAAAGCAATGCGCGCCGGAGTGGCATACCCCCAATCCGCGCAGTCTGCTTCGTAGCTATCCGCCCAACTGGCGTAGATCTCTTTGATTTCGTCGCTGGTGTGTGGTGTCCACAAACTCTGGGTGATGTCATTGTCGCTCATGTTGAAATGCTACGGCAGGTTTTGGTGCGATGCGACTAAAAAAGAATGCCTGCAATATCTGGCGAGGTTATTCGGCTGCCATTTGCGGTTGGTCTGCATCCTTGAGCCAGGACTGCCAGTCTTTTTTCGCGCGGTCTGTATAGGCTTTATAGCGCAAGCGTCTGCCACGACGGCCCCCCTTGGCGTCAATGGGTGGGAACAGTCCAAAATTCACGTTCATCGGCTGGAAAGTCTTGGCGTCCGCGCCTCCGGTAATGTGCGTCACAAGCGCCCCGGTTGCCGTCGTCACAGGCACC
>JARFRG010000146.1 GCA_029287375.1 Boseongicola sp.
GCATTCTGCCATGCAGTAAAGCCCCCGGGAATATGTGCGACGTTCTTTAGTCCCAACTCGTTGGCAATCTCAACCGCGAGGGTAGATCGTTCCCCGATGGCACAATAGAGCAGAACCCTGCTGTTCTTGACGAGCCCGGCAAGCGGCCCGCTGGGGCGGCAATATTGATCGAAGTGTCCGTAAGGAGCATGGATCGAATTGGGGATTGTGCCATGGCGGCGGCGTTCGCTTTCTTCGCGAATATCTACGAGGTGACAGTCGACCGCGGGCCACTCGGCAAGGATTTCGTCGACTTCAAGCACCGGAACGCGGTGCTGCGCCGGCATCATCAGGCCGAGCCTCAGGTTCTCTGGAACTGCGACGTCCATCATTGCGGGGTTGGCAAGATTTAGATTGTTCATGATTTCGGCGTATTCTTCGGCGGAATTCACCTGAAGACGCGGGTTGTTGTGGCGTTCTTCGGCAATAGTGCTGACGGTATCGCCTTTGTAGTCGTGACCCGGGTAAACCATTGTGTGCTCGGGCAATTTAAGCAGACGTTCAAACAGAGAATGATATTGATCGTAGGGGTCACCATTTTGGAAATCGGTGCGACCAGTGCCGCGGATCAACAAAGTGTCGCCGGTGAAGACCCGGTCATCCATCAGGAAGCTGTAGCTTTCGGCGGTGTGTCCAGGGGTATGAAGCGCCGTCAGTGTAAGACCTTCGATCGTCAGTGGATCGTTGTCGCGCACGCGCATAGAGACCACATCTGCCGGAGATTGCTCACCCATCACCGTCGTGCAGCGTGTGGCATCACGCAGAGTGCCCATAGCACTCACATGGTCCGCGTGGATGTGAGTGTCGACGACTTTGACCAGCTTCAGGTCCAGCTCTTCAAGCAACTTGAGATAACGATTGGTATGCTCAAACACCGGGTCGATTAATAGGGCCTCGCCGCCAACACGGCTGGCGAGCAGATAGGTGTATGTGCTGGATGTTTTGTCAAAGAGTTGTCTGAACAGCATTTTGAAATCCCCTTTGGTGCGCTTATGTTTATTTAAGCGCGCCTGCGCTTGGCGGAACGCTACACGGTCGCTCTAAACTTGCAAAGGTGTCGTCGTGGGGCGTAGGTTATGCTCAGTCCGTCGATCAACGCGTGTCCGACGGTAATTGTTTAATATATTTGAAATTGGAGTGACGCCATGAGCCTGCGCATAAACGACAGCATTCCCGACCTTACTGTCGAAACGGATCAAGGGACGTTTGGTCTGCATGACTGGATCGGCGATAGCTGGGCAATCCTTTTTTCACACCCCAAAGACTTCACCCCGGTTTGCACGACAGAGTTCGGGGCGGTTGCGCAATTGGCCGATGAATGGGCCAAACGCGGCACCAAGGTCATCGGGGTGTCGGTAGATGGGGTCGAAGAACACAAAAAGTGGAAGGGTGACATTGAGGCTGTTGGCGGCGCTCCCGCGGGCTTTCCGATCATTGCAGATGAGGGCCTTGCCGTGTCAAAGGCCTTCGACATGCTGCCCGCAGAAGCCTATATGCCTGATGGTCGCACGCCGAACGACAGCCAGACAGTTCGATCGGTTTTCATCATCGGCCCTGATAAAAAAATGAAGTTGTCGATGACATATCCAATGAATGTGGGGCGAAACTTTGCAGAAGTCCTGCGCGCGCTTGATGGGTTGCAGACGGCGGCCAACCGGGGTGTGGCAACACCGGCCAATTGGAATGTTGGCGACGATGTGGTGATCCCCACGACTGTCAACGAGGCGGATGCCAAGGCGAAGTTCGGCGAGTTCACGACTGTGCTTCCCTATCTGCGAATTACAAGATTGAAAGGATAATTTTTCGGAAGGTCTCAACTTTTCGCGGTTTTCACTCGGTTCATTTTTCTTAAGATTCCGGACCCAGGTATTGGCCGGAAATGTACTGGTTTTGGAACCTCCATTTTTGCGAGGCATCGCGAATTTTGATGTTTGGTAGCAAGGCCAGCCGGTTCGCTTTTGAAGCGTCGCGGCTGGTCAAATTCCAAGACATCGACGTTTATTCATTGAATAAATCATCAGCGGGCTATCCTTTTTGATACTGACAATGGGCGCACTGAAAACGCTCTGATCGGCCCGGTGCTTTCTGTGTTCGGCTGTATCCAATTTTCTAAACACAATAGACGAGGACATCATGACCCAAAGCGAAATGATCCACCCAGCAGCGCAAGCCTATGCAAATGAGGTGGCATCCGGCACTCTTTCTCGCCGCGAATTCCTCACTCGCGCCACTTCGCTAGGTGTCACGACTGTAGCCGCCTACGGGCTCTTGGGGCTGGTCCAACCGGCTAATGCGGCGGCCCACGTGGCCACCGGTGGCAAATTGCGCATCGAGTCTACGGTCAAAGCCCTCAAGGATCCGCGCAACTTTGACTGGCCACAGATGTCGAATTACACGCGGGGGTATCTTGAGTATTTGGTCGAATACCAGATCGACGGAAGCTTTAAACCGATGCTTCTTGAGAGCTGGGAGGTCAACGGGGACGCCACTGAATATACGTTGAAGGTGCGGCCCAATGTGACTTGGAGCAATGGCGATCCGTTCACGGCAACGGATGTTGCATTTAATATCACACGTTGGTGTGAAACGGCTGTTGAAGGTAATTCGATGGCATCTCGGATGGCATCTTTGGTCGACGAAGAGACTGGCGAAGCTCGTGTTGGAGCGATCAAGGTTGTTGATGACGCAACCGTTCTTCTGACGCTGGGACAGCCCGATATCACACTGATTGCTGGCTTTTCGGACTACCCTGCGGCGATTGTCCATCAAAGCTTCAATGGCGATCCATTGGACAACCCGATTGGCACTGGGCCTTATTTGCCCGGAGCGTTCGAAGTTGGTGTCCGGGCTGTTCTGGTCAGGAATGAGAACCACAATTGGTGGGGTGAGGGCGCGTATCTGGACGAAATTGAATACCTTGATTTCGGAACAGAGCAGTCATCTATAGTATCTGCCGCCGATGCCGACGAAGTCGATATGGTGTATGAATCCTTAGGTGACTTCATTCTGATAATGGATGACATTGGCTGGGCCAAATCAGAAGCTGTGACCGCAAATACAGTGGTCATTCGTCCAAATCAGACAGCCGAAGTTGGCGACACGAGACCCTATGCTGATGCCCGCGTGCGGCGCGCATTGGCGATGGCCGTGGATAACTCAGTGCTACTTGAGCTGGGCTTTTCCGGCAATGGACGTGTTGCGGAAAACCACCACGTTTCTCCCATACATCCGGAGTACGCCGAATTGCCCGCGCCGGTCTTTGATCCCGAAAGAGCCAAAGCACTGATGGACGAGGCGGGCATGGGTGATTTCGAACACGAGCTGATTTCGATAGACGACACATGGCGCAAAGATACCAGCGATGCCGCCGCCGCGATGCTTCGGGATGCAGGCATTGGCGTCAAGCGGGTTGTGCTCCCTGGATCGACGTTTTGGAACGATTGGGCGAAGTACCCGCTGTCGACGACCGATTGGGCGCAGCGACCATTGGGTGTGCAAGTCCTTGCTTTGGCCTATCGATCCGGCGAGCCTTGGAATGAAAGCGGGTTTGCGAATGCTGAGTTCGACACACTTCTGGATGAAGCCCTGTCGATTGCAGATGCCGATCAGCGGCGCGTGGTCATGGCCAAGCTTCAGAAAGTTATGCAGGATGAAGGCGTGATCATTCAGCCGTATTGGCGTTCGATTTACCGTCACCACAAGGAAAATGTGGTCGGCGCTGAGATGCACCCGACATTTGAGATCCATGTCACAAAACTGGGTTTTGCGGCCTAGTGACTCGCGATACGAACTCTCGTGTTTTGATCCGCCGTGTACAAGGCGGGTCAGAGCGCAGCTCACGCGATACGAGATGCTGACGTTGGTTGCTTTGGCTGTACTTTTTGATCTTATGAGTATCCACATTCGTGCAAGTTGAACGGAACTCACAGTGGGCTACTGTTGGTTTAAAATGGCTTGAAGGCGTCTGAGATTGAGGTTCAACGGAGCTTGGCCGCGAGTTGTTCGAATGCGCTTTTGAGTATTTAGGCGGTATATGTTTTGGGTTCGAAAACCAATTGTTCCTGCCTTTCGGTATCTTGATAGCTCTTGAGATGCCGCGCACTCTCTTGGCTTCAATCACAGTGTTCGATGGGATAATCCTGAGGTCCAATTTGAGGATGGGAAATTAGCATGCAGCCGTGGATACATCTGGCGTCGGCGACTGCTCCACAAGGAGATACACTTCGGCTTTTGCGACGAGGGGAGGAGTTTTCGATCCGCCTCGAAGGTGGCAATGAATTGATGAACAGTCGGCTTGGTGGGTCGGAAGAGGCGCTTGCATCGCTTACTTTGGATCGGCTGTCTGATCGAGCAGTTCCACGCGTTTTGATCGGTGGACTTGGCATGGGATTTACACTTCGGGCCGCGCAACTGGCGGCCCCGCCAGATACGTGTTTTGTCGTCTCGGAGATCGTGCCTGAATTGGTTGACTGGGCCTCACAATATATGACGAATGTCTTCCAGAATTGCCTTGCCGATCCGCGTCTTGAGATCAGTCTGGGAGATGTTGGCGGATTGATAGAGGGCGCTCCAAAGGCGTTTGATGTGATCTTGCTTGACGTCGATAACGGCCCGGACGGCCTCACTCGGGCGGAAAACGACACTCTTTATGGAACGGCGGGACTTCAATCGGCGCACCGGGCTCTGACTCCTGGCGGCGTCCTCGCTGTTTGGTCAGCGACACAGGACAAAACTTTTGCAAAACGGCTTTCGCAATGTGGTTTCGAAGTTGCCGAGCATTCAGTCCGCGCCAGTCGTTCTAAGCGAGGAAGCCGTCATACGATCTGGACTGCGGTTCGATTGGATCGTTGAGGATGCCCTAACGAAAGTTGCGCCTTTGCGTCGCCTTCCATTCCAAACGCAGAGAGAACATTCAACCTTCGTGCTCCTGCATGCCCGGTTCTTTGGCAAGGGGTTTCGCGAATGCAGCTGGATCACCTGCACCTCCAATGGTTTGAACCGTCGCGGCGCCACAGGCATTTGCGACGCGCAGCGCATCGCGCAAGGGTGAGCCTTTAAGCCATTCCGATAAGAATCCGCCGTTGAAGGCGTCGCCGGCGCCGGTTGCGTCCAGAACCGTGACCGGTTTCGTCGGCTCGTTGACCCACCCTGGTTCGGTCCTATATCCCGCTCGCGCGCCATCTTCGCCGTTCTTGATGACTGTAAGTTCGGCGCATGTCTCGGGTATGCCGATCTCGAGAAGAGCTGCGACTTCGCGCTGATTAGGTAGGAAGACATCGACCGCGGCGATCAGATCACGGACTTCGGGCCGAAAACTGTCCTGCCAGCCGCAATCAAGTGAGACCGTCAGGCCGCAGGAGTGGGCGATGTCAACAAGTGTTGGGTTTTCCTCGAGCGTGCTTAACTCACCGATATGTAGATGAGAAAACTCCGACAGCATATTCGGTTCAAATGGGGGAATAGCGGCTCCGAATGCGCGCGTCAAAAATGCGCGGTCCTTTCCGCAAGTCATCGCGACTGTAATTTGGGGATCTGCGAATGGGGGTGCTTGCGTACACAAACGTGTCGACACGTTGTGCGACGTCAATTCGGCGACAACCGTTGCGCCAAATGGCGCCGCTGGAAGGATTGAGAACTGTGCCGCGCGCGTGCCAACCGCGGCTAAGGTTGCGGCAGTTATGAAAGCCCCGCCGCCCGCACGCATCGATACGCCACCCGCAAAGACTTCGGTGCCGAGCGTTGGTAATCGTGGCGTGTCTGTGAAGATCAAATCGCAATAAAGGCGACCGGCACAGAGAACGGCCTTGCTCATGACAAAGCTTCTCCTGTTTCTGCATCGAAAATATGCAAATGCTCGGCCCCGGCACCGAGATGGACCGTGTCGCCAACTTTTGGTGGATTGCGTCCATCCGCCTTGGCGATGACTTCTCCACTTGGCGTTTCAACGTAGATGAGTGTCTCTGGCCCTAGAGGCTCACGCACAGTGACTTTGCCGCTGACGATTGGGTTTTCCGGGTTGGGAACCAAGTCGTCGGGCCGCACTCCAAGGATGATGCTTGATGCGTTTTTTAAGGCCGCAACGCCCATGGGAACTTGTTGTCCACCATCAAACATGACTCCGGTATCGGTGACCTTGCCCTGCAAGAGATTCATCGAAGGTGCTCCGATAAAACGTGCAACGAATGTGTTGGCGGGCTTGTGGTAGACTTCTGCCGGTGTGCCGACTTGCTGAATGTGCCCGTCTTTCATTATCACGATGCGGTCCGCCATGGTCATGGCCTCGACCTGATCGTGTGTCACGAAAATGATCGTATTGCCGACCCGTTGGTGCAACCGTTTGATTTCTAGACGCATCTGTGTGCGAAGCTGTGCGTCAAGATTGGAAAGTGGTTCATCAAACAAGAAAACGGCTGGGTTGCGCACCATCGCACGACCGATAGCAACGCGTTGGCGCTGGCCGCCGGATAGTTGCGAAGGCTTGCGCTCCAGCAGGTCCACCATATCCAGAATCTTGGCAACTTCCTGAATACGTTTCTCTTTTGCGTCTTTGGGCATCTTCGAAGATCGCAGACCAAATGCGATATTCTTTTTCACGGACATATGCGGATAGATTGCGTAGTTTTGGAAAACCATCGCGATGTCGCGCTCTTTTGGTTCTAGGTTGTTGACCTCACGGTCTCCGATTTCAATGATCCCGCTTGTTGTTTCTTCCAGCCCCGCGATCAGGCGAAGGGTGGTTGATTTTCCGCAACCTGATGGTCCGACAAAGACCACAAACTCGCCGTCGGCTACATCAAGCGAGATGCCGTGAAGTACCTCGGTTGTGCCGTATGATTTTGTCAGATTGCGCAGGGCGAGATTGGCCAAAATTAGGTCTCCAGAATTGAGGTGAATGCCGCGCTTAGGCGGGCGGACGCACCAGAAAGGCGATCATTGCGCAGGGTTTGCGAGGTCTTTGCCGCATCTGTTTGGCTGCGGTAAAGTGCGAGTGCTTCTGCGAGAGCTTCAGGGGCAGGGCCGCCAATGCGGGTTCGAACAGAGACGAAATGATCGGCCGAGGTCGCCAATCTGAACTCTGACTCGCTCAATTTTGGTTCGCGCTCAGTTTCGGCTTTGAAGGCAAGCGAGAACGCGTCAAAGCCGTCGCCAAGTGGCGCGCCTTTGGCAATGACCGCCCGCGCGGTTTGCGCGGAGATTTCGTGGGCCTGTCGGAATGTGAGGGCTTCATCGCGCACCAAGGTGTCCGCCAGTTCAGTGATCGTGATACACGCGGCATCGGTATTGCGGCGCACGTTGGCTTCGTTGATTGAGCATGCGGGTAGAAAGGCCGCGAGGAGGTCTAATGCACGCCCCCCGCTTTCGAATGCGGCATATCCGGATTGCTGCACTTCACCTTCGCTATCGTTCATGTCGGTGAACGGAGTGTTGTGCATTGTATTCACAATCATATCACAACGCCCAACCGTCACGGACGCGAGGTGGCGCATATGTTCGATCGGCACGGGGTTTCTTTTTTGCGGCATGATAGAGCTGATCTGCACAAGCGCATTCGGGACGTACAGTTGTCCAACTTCAAAGCTTGACCAGAATGCCAAGTCTTGAATGACGCGCCCGAGATGGAGAAACACCAGTTTTATGGCGCTATACAAGCCCGTCACGTAGTCGACCGAGGCAATGCATCCGTAGGAATTAACAAGCGGTCCCTCAAATCCGAGAAGATCTGCCATTCGGTGACGATTAATTGGGAATCCCGAGGTCGTGATCGCGGCCGCCCCCATAGGGCAATGCCCGAGATCCTCGATTGCGGAAGAAAGACGCGCGGCGTCACGGTTCAAAACCTCGACTATTGCACACAGGTAATGCCCGAATGTCGATGCTTGCGCGGGTTGGCCGTGGGTATAGGCAACGATCAACGTGCGGGCTTCAGCGTCTGCTTTTGACGCGAGCGCTTCGGACAACCCGATAACTTGGGTCAGCAGCTTTTCGGCCTTTTGGCGCAGGGCCATTTTGAACAGAGTATGATCCATATCGTTACGCGACCGTGCCGTATGAAGCGCGCCACCCAAATCCCCAAGGCGATTGCGCAATTCAGCTTCGACGTAAAAGAAATAGTCTTCAAATTCGCCGGTGTAGGTCAGCTTGGAAAGATCTGTCTGGGCGTCGATGTCGTGCAAGGCGCGCGCAATCCTGCCGGTATCTTTTGGAGACAAGATGCCAGTTTCCCCGAGCATCACCAGATGCGCCCTATTTATCTGGGACATGTGCGCGGCGTAATGTGTTTTTACACCTTCAAACAGCGGCGCAAGAACCGTTTCCTTGTAGGTTGGATCAGGGAATACACTTTCGTCGCTCATCCCTTAAGACCTGCCATAACGACGCCGCGAATAATGAAGCGTTGGAAAATCAGGAATACAACGAGGGTAGGGATCGTGCTAATGGCAGCCCCGGTCATAATCAGTTCCCACGCCACATCCGCTTCGTCGCCAAAACCCGACAGGCCAACAGGGATTGTATACATGTCCACCGAGTTCGTAACGATCAGCGGCCAAAGAAACGCAGTCCAGTTTCCAAGGAATACGAAGATCGCCAAGGCCGCCAATGCCGGTTTGACCAGAGGCATCGCGACAGTCCACCAGATCTGCAATTCGTTCAAGCCATCGATCCGTGCCGCCTCGATGAAATCATCCGGTACGCTTTCGAAGAATTGCTTCATCAGGAACGTGCCAAATGCGGTCATCATGCCAGGGAACATGATACCCCAATAGCTATCGAGCCATCCAAAGCTTTGGCTCATCAGGTACCACGGGATCACCAGCATTTCTGTCGGGATCATCAACGTGGACAGGATTGCAATGAACACGATTGTGCGGCCCGGAAAGCGGAACTTGCACAAGGTGTAGCCTACTAGTGAGTCAAACAATAAATTGGAGATTGTTGTGATTGTCGCAATTATTATCGAGTTGACGAACCACCAGTAGAACCGCCCGTCCTCAAGCACGAAGGTATAGTTTTCTATGGTTGGCTCGTCAGGGATCAAGTTGACATTGTAGACTTCGTGCGGCCACTTCAGCGACGTCGAGATCATATAGGCAATGGGCATCACCATCAGGATCCCGCCGAAAAACAGCAAGAGCCACCGGATGATCTGCCCCATATTGCGCGGCTTGCGCGCTGGCTGGACGTTCAGAAGCGCATCGGAAGAAGCCCGGGGAATATCTGGTGCGGCGACCATCTAGTTGCTCCTCAATAGACGAAGCTGAATGAGTGAGACGACCAGAAGGATGGTAAACAAAACAACGGTTTGCGCAGCGGCGTAGCCCATGTCGAAGCCGTTGAAGGCAGTATCGTAAATCATCAGCACAAGTGGCTTTGTCGAATTCAAAGGCCCGCCGGGATTGTTCGTCGTCATGTTGAACACATGGTCGAAAATCCGCAAAAACCCGATCGACGAAAACACGACGATAAACACGATTGTTGGTCGAAGCAGTGGCAGCGTGATCTGCGTCAGGACCGTCCACCACCCCACACCATCGATCTTCGCCGCCTCATAGTAACTCGTTGGAATGGCGCGAATACCGGCCATGAAAATAATCACCTGAAACCCCAGCCCTGCCCAGACCGCAGGGGCAAGAACCGACGGCAGAGCGTTGGTTGTCGATTGCAGGAACGCAATCTGCGGGATCCCGAATCCGGCCAGAATGTTATTGAACAACCCGATCGGAACGTCCTGATAAAACCAGCGCCAGACCCAGGCCATCGCCACCGCGCTGGTCAGATAGGGCAGGAAATACAGCATCCTGAGAAACCCGTGCAGGTAGCGCAGCCGGTCGAGAGGGAAGGCGTTGACGAAGCTGACCACGAGGCTGATCGGCGTGCCGAGGGCACGATAGATGAATGTGTTCTGGAACACCTTCCAGAAAACCGGAGCGGCGAAGAGCTTCT
>JARFRG010000196.1 GCA_029287375.1 Boseongicola sp.
GAACACAGCCGTTTACCTCAAGCGCAGCGCCCCGGAGGTTGACGTCGATTACATCACCCGACTGGGTGCCGATCCGATGTCAGATCGCATAAGGGGTTTCATTGCATCCGAAGAGATCGGAACCGAACGTATCGGCACGGATCCGGTTGGGGTTCCGGGGCTTTATGCGATCTCGCTAAGTGATGAGGGAGAGCGGTCATTTACGTATTGGCGAAGCGCATCTGCTGCGCGGGGTATGTTTGCAGATCGCGATTTCTCGACCCTGGAAGGCTATGATCTTATTTATCTTTCCGGGATTTCTATGGCGATACTGCCGCACCGAGTACGTCTGGCGCTTGTGGAATACCTGAGGAATTGCCCAGCCAAAATCGCCTTTGACAGCAATCATCGACAACGGCTGTGGAATGAAAGCGATGCCCGGCAGATCACCTCTGAATTCTGGAGTTTCTGCGACATTCCCTTGCCATCCATTGACGACGAAATGGCATTGTTTGAGGAGACCTCGGAGGCCGTCGAAGCGCGATGCAGGGGCATGCACGGCCTTGGTGCCTTGAAGCGTGGTGCGTCGGGGCCGCTTTCGATCGGCGAACCCATTCAACAGAGTTATTCTGCCGCTGAGACCGTCGTCGACACAACCGCGGCAGGTGATAGCTTTAACGGCGGATACCTTGCTGCGCGCTTGCGACAATCTCAACAGGCCGACGCTTTGCGGGCCGGGCATGAACTTGCAGCGAGGGTCGTGGGGTATCGTGGGGCAATTATTCCGAAAAATGCAATGCAAGATCAGACGCGTTGATTACGGACAAGATTGAGGCCCGCGGCGTTTCCGATCTGGCCGCACTGCAAAGTGCGTCGGCGCGCGGATCTTCGGGAGCGCGACCGGCTTTGACTTCTGCGCGCACGAAGCTGATCCACGCACTTATTGCGGTGATGAGTTGCGGGCAAGCACGCCCTGCGGCAAGGTTCTCGCGTAAAGAATCCAAAAGCCGATAGGGTACTTTTTCGGTCCCATCCATCGCGATCTGTCGAAGCTTGTGATTGACATGTTTATTGTCGAACCTACTCACCAATGAAATTGCGTAGGTATCCGCAATCGAGCTGACGTCCGCTGGCAATGTCATCGCGGCTTCTTTCATAAGAGCGCGTGTCGTCTGCCGCAAAGTTGCATCGCCGATCGCTTCGTGAACGTAGGTGTGGCCCGATAGAATGCCCGCATAGGCAAGATATGAATGGGCGCCGTTCAACATCCTGATTTTGCGCTTTTCGTGCGGTGCTACATCGTCGACCCACTTTACGCCGGGCCAATCCGGGTGCGCACTGACGAAACGGTCTTCAATGACCCATTCTTTAAATGGCTCGCAGGACACTGCCATCTGATCCCCGGTTTCCAACCTTAAAGTGTCTGTGGTAGCTGGGGTTATTCTGTCTACCATAGCGTTCGGGAAACTCACCTCACAGGAACTGCGCAATCCGGAAAGTGCCTGGAAGTCGGAAACGGCCTTTGCCAACGCGTCTCCGTTTCCCAAACGGTTGTCACAACTGAGAACCGTGACAGGGGCATTTCTTTGAGCGAGACCGAGTGCGAGAAAGCCAATGAACGTCCGGGGAAGTCCCAGTGCAAGGTCGTGTTTGATGTCGGGGTCGTCGACGTTTAGATTTCCGTCAGGCGTGAGATGATACCCCTTTTCGGTAACGGTCGCAGAAATGATCGAAAACCGCGCGTCCGCGACAAGATCTAAAACTCTCTGGCGATCTTCAGAGGCAACGTAGATATGCTCGATTACATCGACAACTTTGTTGTCTTTTCCGTGCGCTGCCAAGATGTACCTATTTGCTTGACTTGCAAGGCCGTCCCGGACGCTGGGCGAGCGCAACGAGACTGCTGTAATCCCCCACCCACCTGCGTCTTGTGTGTAATCGGCGAGGTGTGCGCGAAAAAAGTTACCCGGTCCGAAATGCAGGATTCCACTCATAGTCGATAAGCCTCACGCGCCAAGTCGACCGCAAGAAGAGTCGCGATTTCTTCGGCTGTTGCGCGATCAAAAAAACCGCGCCGAATTTGTCCGGAAAGATGCTCGGAAACGGCGCGCCTCCAAAGATCGTGACGGGCAGGAATTGAAAGAAAAGCCCGCGTATCGTCATTGAAACCAGCAAGGTTCCAGTACCCTGCCGTTTCGACCACATGGTCAAGATATCGCGCGATACCAGAGGGACTGTCGTGAAACCACCATGGCGGCCCGATGCGAAGCGCTGGCCAATGCCCGGCCATAGGAGCCAATTCGCGGGCATAACTACTTTCATCAAGCGTGAACACGATAAGACGGGAATCGGGATGATTTCCGGCACGATTCAACAAGGCATCGAGCGCATCGACCCATGACGTCGGACGTGGAATATCGGCCCCCTTGTCCGCTCCAAATGCATTGAACAGGTGTCTATTGGTGTTTCTTTGACTGCCTGCATGAATCTGCATCACCAGGCCGTCTTCAATCGACATCTCAGCCATTTTCACCAACATATGCCCGTGAAATGCGCGTGCTTTCTGCTCACTGGGAGCAAACAGGACATCGCGATAGGCGGCTTCGGGGTCACCCAAGACCTCGGTGTGAAGCACATCAATCGCATGATCTGTGGCGGTTGCACCCATGCTTTTGAAGTATGCGCGGCGCGCGCGCAGAGCCGCGATGAGGCCCGAATAGGTTTCTGTATCCTGTCCCGTCAGATCTCCTAATTCTCTGATACTAAGATGAAATTCCGGGTGCATAGGATCAATGACCGCATCGGGGCGAAACGTCGGAATGATCCGGCCTTGCCAGCCAGATGCAGCAAGTTCCCGATGATGAGCGAGGGTGTCGAGCGCGTGATCGGTCGTGGCGAGAACTTCGATATTGAAGCGGTCGAAAAGAGCACGCGGAGTGTATTTCGGATCAATCAGACGGCCCGCGATCTGATCATAGACCGTGTCAGCCGTCTTGGGGCTAAGCGGCGTGTCTATACCCAGCGTCGTGCCGAGAACATATTCCATCCAAATTCGGCTGGGCGTCCCAAGAAAGAGATGCCAGTGGTCGGCGAGAGTACGGAAGACGGCGCGGGGGTCGGCTCCGGTTCCCAGAGGCGGAACGCCCAGCTTCTCAAGCGGCACGCCTTGAGAATAGAGCATCCGAAACACGTAGTGATCGGGGATGACAAGTAGGTCTGCGGGGTTTTTGAAGGGCCTGTTGGAAGCAAACCATTGCGGTTCGCAGTGGCCGTGCGGGGACACAATCGGCAAATCGCGAATTGTGTCGTACAAATGGTGGGCATTGGTATCTAACAAGTTCATTTCAGGTCCGTTTTTTTATCTCAAAGTGTAACGCAGTATTCGGAACAAGAACGCAGGTTTTGTGCTTGGCGCGCGCGCTTAAAGCTGTAACGCTTTTCTTGCGGAAAGGGGAACCCATGAAGGCAGCTTTGATCGGGAATGGAATGGTTGCCAGCACACACGTGGCGGCCCTCATTGACAGCTCACTTGTCGAATTGACCGGGGTGTTTGGGCGCGATTTGCAACGTGCATCTGCCTTTGTGGACAGCTATTGCCCCACAGCGCGGGTCTATCAAAGCCTGCCAGAGCTTACTGCCGATGACAGCATCGATTTTGTGATTGTCACCACGCCACCCAACGCCCGCAAAGAAATTGTGTCGGCGCTGGTTCAAGCCAGCTTGCCAGTATTGATGGAAAAGCCAATCGAGAGGACGTTGGATGCCGCGTCCGAGATTGTCGGTCTTTGTGAGACGCATGCAGTGAGTGCCGCCGTGATGTTTCAACACCGTGCGCGCGTTTCATCAATAAAATTAAAGGAAATTTTGGAAGGTGGAGAGATTGGGGACATCGTTGCCGCCGAAATCCGTGTGCCTTGGTGGCGGGCGCAGACTTATTACGACGCGCCCGGCCGCGGCAGTTATGAGCGCGACGGGGGTGGAGTGATGATCACTCAGGCCATCCATACACTTGATCTGGCGCTTTGGATGATGGGGCCGGTGAGCGACGTTCAGGCGATGATGTGTACCACGCTGATGCATCGGATGGACGCCGAGGACTGGGCTGGCGGACTGCTTCGGTTTGAGAGCGGGGCATGTGCCACTTTGACAGCAACGACGTCTTTTTATCCGGGTGACGCTGAAAGTATCCGTATTCAGGGAACCAAAGCGCACGCGCATCTTGAAAACGGGGTACTGACGGTTTCATCGCTTGATGGTCGGGAGGAACGGTTTGGGGAAGACGCGAACGGCACAGGCGGCGGAGCCGACCCAATGGCCTTTACGCATGCGTGGCATCAAACAGTGATCGAAGACTTTGCACGTTCGATTTCTGATGCGCGCGCGCCGCTGTGTTCGGCGCGCGATGCGCTTGGAGCGCACGCAGTAATTGATGCGATGGAGCGATCGGCGAAGTCTGGTGAAAGAACAGAGGTCATATCGACGTGAGTATTTCTGTTGTCGCGGTTGGCATTGATCATCGTCACATATTTGGAATGATCGAGAATACATGTGCGGCGGGGGCGCATTGCCTTGGCTTTTGGACAGACGGTTCGCCGCCAACGCTGGACAGCTTTCGAATGCGGTTTCCAGAATTGAGACGTTTTCAAAATATCGAAAGCGTGTTTGATTCAGGAGCGAAACTTGCATTGATCTCGGCCATACCAGCGGATCGTGCGGCCCTGGCCATCCGTGCCATGGAAGCCGGCATGGACGTTATGGTCGATAAGCCCGGATGCACGACGCCGGCGCAGTTGTCCGATATCCGCGACTGTGTTCGACGGACTGGTCGGATCTGGTCGATCAACTTTTCAGAAAGGTTCGAAACCCCCTGCTCTACGCGTGCTGATGAGTTGGTTAAGACCGGTGCGATTGGAACGGTTATCCAGACTGTGGGTTTGGGTCCCCATCGACTTAACCGCGCCACGCGTCCTGACTGGTTTTTCAAGCGCGCGTGTTTTGGTGGTATTCTGACGGATATCGCGTCGCATCAGGTCGATCAGTTCATGCATTATTCGGGAGCGACGGAGGCCGAGGTCACAATGGCCTTTGTCGCAAATCGCGCCAACCCGGAGACGCCGGAATTGCAAGACTTCGGGGAAATGGCGCTCCGGTCTGAAGGCGCGACGGGCTATATCCGTGTCGATTGGTTTACACCAGACGCTCTTCCAAATTGGGGCGACGGACGCCTGACCATTTTGGGCACAAAGGGCTATATCGAGTTGCGCAAATATGTGGATGTCGGTGGTCGCGCGGGAACGGATCATCTTGTTCTGGTCAACGGCGACAGATGTGAAAACATTGATACGCGAGGTGCTGGTTTGCCTTATTTTACAAGGCTTTTGGCGGATATCGCAGACCGTAGCGAAACGGCAATGGCGCAAAGTCACTGCTTTCGCGTGATGGAGCTTGCCTTGACAGCGCAGGCATTGGCCGAGCGAGATGAGCCTTGATTACCGTCGCGATACTGGGGGCGGGCATTGGAGCGCAGCACCTGGAAGCCTACCGCGCTTTATCGCACATGTTCGAGGTTCGAATTCTGGTCGACCACGACACCGAACGCGCGCGCGACTTGGATCCGGCGTTGCACATATCTACGGAGATTAACGACGCACTGAATGATCCAGAAATTGACGTTGTGGATATTTGTCTGCCTCCGCACCTGCATGTATCGACCGCGATTGATGCTTTGGCGGCTGGAAAGCACGTCATTTGCGAAAAGCCAATTGCCACGTCGCTGGCGGATATCGAACGATTGCGCGCCGCAATCAAAGAGAGCCGCGCGCAATACTTTCCAGTCTTTCAGTATCGCTTTGGTCCCGCGTTTTCCGCTTTGAAACGGCTGATATCTTGTGGCCTTGCGGGTAATCCGCAGGTTGCCTCACTTGAAACCCACTGGTCGCGAGATGGGGCGTATTATGCGGTACCCTGGCGCGGAACATGGACCGGAGAGCAGGGCGGAGCCGTCTTAGGACACGCGATTCACATACACGACCTTTTGACACATTTCATGGGGCCTGTGCGCAGCCTGACGGCGTCTACCGCCACGCGCGTCAATCCGATTGAGACCGAAGATTGCGCCGCCATTGCGTTCGATCTTACAAGCGGGGCGCTTGCAACAAGTTCGATCACGTTGGGTGCTGCATCGGACGAAACGCGCCTGCGTCTTGTTTTTGAGGGGCTGACGGCGACGTCTTCAACTATCCCTTATGCGCCCGCGACCGGGCAATGGAGCTTTGTGGCGCGCGACGCCAAACAGCAGCCAGACATCGATCAGATTGTCTTTGATGCACGGGACGCCAAAGTCGGATATCTGGGCGCATTCGAAGCAATTGCTGACGCTTTGAGCGGCGACGCTGGTGGTGAGGTTACCTTTGAGGACGGAGCAGCATCGATTGAACTTGTCACCGCGATTTATGCTGCCGCCCAAAGCGGAGAGCGTGTGACGCTGCCGATTGCACAATCACACAAGTTGTTTGGCGGCTGGCGACCGATCTAGGAAAGATAGTTAAGACCCAAGCGTCCGCCGTCGACGTAAATGGTTTCACCCGTGATGTAGCTTGCCTTTTTCGAGCACAAAAACGCGACAACATCGCCAATTTCGCGCGCTGTTCCGGGACGTTTGAGAGGTGTGCGCGACATCGCGATTTTCATCGCTTCAGGATTGGCGTTCACCCCGGCCATCATTTCGGTATCGATTGAGCCGGGACCAACGGCATTGACGCGGATGTTATGTGGCGCCAACGCAAGGGCTGCCACCTTAGTCAGCTGCATCACGCCGCCTTTTGAGGCGCAATACGCCGGAATGGACGCGATCGCGACCTGCGCGTTGATTGAGGACATGTTGACGATAGCCCCTTCGATGCCGCGCTCCACCATAGTTTTTGCCGCGCGCTGGGTCGCGACGAACACGCCGCGCAAGTTGACCCCAATGACCTGATCGAAAGTCGCCAGATCATAGGTCATGAAATCACCCGCAGCAGCGATGCCGGCGTTGTTCACGAGAGCCGCGACTGGGCCGAATTCTGCTTCGATCTTGTCAAACATGGCGAGAACCTGGTCCGCGTCCGCCATGTCACAGGCGAGCCCGGCAACCGCGCCGATCTTTTTAGCGGCCGCCACGACTTCGTCCGCTTTGATGTCCGCGAGGATGACGCGGAACCCGTCTTCTATCAGGGCTTCGGCCGACGCGTAGCCGATACCTTGCGCGCCACCGGTGACCAAAGCGAGGGGGGAGTCTGTCATGGGAGTATCCTTTTTTAGCAGCTATGCCACGCCGTGCAAATTACTCAGAAACGTAAAACGCGCTTTGGAGAGCGTTGCAATAGGGTGGCGGCAGGGTTGGTTTCTAACGGATAAGTATGGCTCTGAAATCGTTGACATTTGTGCCAGTTGGGCCAGGTGCAAAGATATCTCCGATTGCATCAAAGGCCGTCCATGCATCGTGGCCCGCCAAGATCGACGCGGGATCCATTCCCGTGGCGCGGATGCGCGACCAGGTGTCGCCATCGGCAAAGGCACCCGCGTTACTTTCCGAGCCGTCGATCCCATCGGTGTCAGCAGCAAGTGCAGTGATATCAAGGGCTTGGATGCCATGGGCAAAGGCGAGAAGAAATTCTGTATTGCGGCCACCGCGGCCGCATTTGTCGCGGATCGTGACCGTCGTTTCACCCCCCGAAAGGATCACAACCGGAGCCGCGAAAGGCCGGCCACGCTGCCGCACTTCGCGGGCGATTGCGGCGTGGACTTGCCCGACATCGCGGGCTTCTCCTTCGATTGCATCAGACAAGATCACGGCAGGGACGCACAGAGTTTCTGCGGTCTTTGCCGCGGCTTCCAAAGACAAGGTGGCCGATGCGATGACGCGCACTTCGTGTGTTTTGAAAACCGGATCGCTTGGATGCGGCGCGAGTCCGGTGTCGCCTTCGAGATGGCGCTGGACGATTTCGGGCAAACGAATTCCGTAGGCCGCAATGTGATCAAGCGCGTCTTGGCGGGTCACAAGGTCAGGCACTGTTGGCCCTGAGGCGACCTGAGCCGGGTCGTCTCCCGGCACATCAGACACGACCAGACTAACGACGCGCGCAGGATGTGCGGCTGCCGCCAGTCGGCCACCTTTTATGCGGCTCACCTGTTTGCGAATTGCATTCATGACAGATATCGGCGCGCCGGACGCCAGCAAGCATTCGTTCAACGCGGCTTCGTCAGCAAGTGTCATGCCCGAGGGCGGCGCGGGCAGCAGAGCAGAGCCACCGCCGCATATCAGGGCGACGACAAGGTCGTCAGCCCCTAGGTTTTCGACAGCGGCGAACAAGGCTTTGGTAGCCTCAATCCCGGCAGCATCCGGCACTGGGTGCGACGCTTCGAGAACGCGGATTGTGCGCGTTGGAGCAGCGTAGCCGTAGCGCGTCACGACGACGCCTTCGACCGGGCCGGGCCACAGATCTTCGAAGGCGGCGGCCATTTGTGCAGCGCCTTTACCAGCGCCGATCACGATCGTACGTCCTTTTGGCGGTTCAGGGAGCGCTTGGGCCAGCGCACGCTTTGGGTCGGCGGCTTTGACGGCAGCTTCAAAGAGCTGGATCAAAAAGGCTTTGTCGCTCTGGATCTTCATGGAGGCCTGACCTTGTCGCTACTTTGATGGCTCGGGGAATTCAACGGGGCCGCCCTGTTCTTCCCATGTGGAAAAGCCGTCTTTCAGATGCGCGGCTTTGAACCCCATATCGAGAAGGGTGGCCACGGTCAGAGCGGACCGCCAACCGCTTGCACAGTGAAAGATGTAGGTTTTGTCCTGTCCGAAAACGGGCTTGAAGTAAGGACTTTCCGGGTCGATCCAAAATTCCAACATGCCGCGGGGGGCGTGGATGCTTCCCGGAATGAAGCCACTGCGTTGGCGTTCGCGGATATCGCGGATATCAACGATAACGATGTCAGGATCATCCAGACTCGCGATCAGATCGGGGGTCTCAACTTCTGAGATCCGCCCGCGCGCCTGCGCAACCATTTCGGCAGATGATTTAGTGAGATTGGCTATCGTCTTCATCCAGCCGAGGGTCGTGTCCGTGGGCCCGACAGGTTTGTATTCCGCACCCAAGGGCCGCGACCATTTCAATGCGTCAATTGCTGCAAAGATATGGACATAGTCCAATTCGCCGTGGTCAGGCGGGCCACGATCCGGCACAGAAGCGAACTGGATATGGCCCACATGTGACAGTAATGCTGTCAGCCTAGTGAGGACGTCGCCCTCGGTTCGTCCCACGTGGTAGCAGTCGAACATAAGCTTCAGATTGGGCTCGGAAACGCTGTCGATAATCGCGGCGGCCTGATCAGTCGTTTTCAAGAAATAGTCCGGGGCATCATTGCGGTTCAGCGGTTCGATCAGAATTGTGATCCCAAGTGGCGCGGCCTTGGCACACGCATACCGGAGGTTCGACAAAAACACGGAGTGCGCGGCGTCCCCCGCTGCATTGCCTGCCATGACATGCACCGCGCCTGCGCCTATGGCGCGCGCATAGGCGAGAGCCTGGTCAATCGCCGCCTTGGCGTCGTCCTCGCGGTCGGGCAAAGCCGATAAGCCGTTCTCGCCGCCAGAGACGTCGCCACGATCTGTGTTGAGACCAAGAACAGGCAGTCCGGTTTCGTGCAAAGCCGTCTGCACGTCCGCGGCAGGGGTCGCGTAGGGCCAGTGAAGTTCAACGGCCACGAACCCAGCGGCGTGGGCCGCGCGGATCGCTTCGGGCAGAGAGAGGTCGGTCCACAGAAAACCAAGATTTGCAGAAAAACACGGCATGTCGGGTTGGCCTTTCGGGGTTCGCATCACGCATACATCGCACGCTCTAAACCGCGCTGTCCATTAGATGTGGTCAGCTGACAACGGGAAGGATGCGTGCCGAGTATTCCAGCGTGATCTCGGTGCCGCGCACAGGATCTGACATCACTGCGCGAAATTCTGGGGCTGCGCGCACGCCCCCGATTGCTGCGAATGTGCCGCACAACATCGCCGATGCGGGCATCATACCTGACGTGTCCATTAGCCCCCTAAGCGGCGTGATCTGCCCGATAGCGCCGTCTTGGTATAGAACCCAGTCGCCTCCGTCATTTATCCAGGATTTGATCGTGATCTTGTCCAGATGGTCTGCAACGACATCGAAATCCCAAAGTTCAGCGGCGCAGGGTTTTGCGCAAATTTGCTTGGATGCCGCGACGGAAACGATCTCTAGCTGGCGATCTGTATGGTCTGACGCCAACCCCAACCAAGCGCGACCCTTGTCCTGAATGATCAGCGGCTCGGCCTCACCGGACGAGGTACCTCCCAACACGTCAATGACGGGGGCCAAGGTCAGGAGGGAGGTTGAGACCCGATAAAACAGCGGTACTCTTGAAGGTGGCGCGACACCGATTGCGGCAAGCTCGTCAATGTGGTGTTGAACGGCGGCTTTATCGCGACCAGTCCAGCCCGCGACGATGAGATTTTCCACCTCAATGTCCAATACGCCCATTTCGGTGTTGAATTGCATGGTCCGGTCCTCAAACGTGGGTGACACTGGCGAACTTGTGCGGCCCAAAGACGAGTGTCCAGTGAAATTGAGCGCCGGCGACAGGAGTGGCCATGACATTTGACCAGCTAAAGACTTTTTATTGGGTGGCGCGTCTGGGTGGCTTTCGCAAAGCGTCCGATCATCTTGGACTTTCGCAGCCGGCAGTTTCAACGCGGATCGGCACCCTTGAAGCAGAGCTTGGGGTCGCCATTCTGGAGCGCACGACGAAGGGCGTAACTCTGACCAAGCAGGGTGCTTTGCTTTTGGGGTACGCAGAGCAGATGCTTTTTGTACAAGAGGAAATCGTCAAACGCGTGGCCAATCCGTCTGAGATCGAAGGGCTTTTTAGAATTGGATCGTCCGAAACAATTGCGCAGGCCTGGTTGCCAGATTTTCTCAAGGCTTTTGGCAAAGAGTACCCGCGCGTCAGCATTGACCTGACCGTCGACATCTCGGGCAACCTTCGCAACAGCCTGCTGCAACAGGATATCGACCTTGCCTTTTTGATGGGGCCGGTTTCGGAGTTTACGGTCGAAAACATCGCACTCCCGAAATTCCACCTGCATTGGTACAAGGCGAAGGGCAGCGGAACTGTCGATCTGAACACGAAGCCGGTGATTTCTTATGCCGCCAAGACCAGACCCCACCGGGAACTGATGGCCGAGTTGTCGCGACGGGTTGGGCCGAACGTCCGGGTATACTCGTCGGCGTCTTTGTCAGCGAGTTTGCAAATGATCGCGGCCGGCATTGCCGTGGGGCCATACCCGCAGGCGCTTGCCTCGGGGCTTTTGGCGTTGGGGCAGATCGAGGAGTTCGACCCCGGTTTTCAGCCAACGGCGCTTGAGTTCACGGCTTCTTATCTTGGAGAACCGCGCAGCGTTCTTGCTGAGCGCGGCGGTGAGATCGCAAAGGAGATTGCCGCCGCCTGGGATCGCACGCAGGATCTTTAGTGATCAAAAAATATGATCGCTATCCATATAAAATGATAATTTGAGACGATTTTAGATCCATGCAATTGTTGTGCTTGGCAACAAGGGATGTGGGGATGTCTGCGGACACTAGTGCTTATCGTGATCAGCGTGCCTTGACCGCGCGACAAGTCCGCATGGCGATCCGTGAAGGTCGGTATGATCGCCACACAGCCGGATTGGCCGCCGGAAAGCTTCAGTGCAATCTTGCGATCCTTCCCGAAGCCTATGCCTTGGATTTTCTGCGGTTTTGTCAGCGCAACCCAAAGCCATGCCCCGTCGTTGGTGTG
>JARFRG010000239.1 GCA_029287375.1 Boseongicola sp.
GAACTCGCCACGCGCGTGGGCTGCGCCCTCGCGATCGTTGACAAACGTCGCGAAAAAGCCGGTGAAATCGCAGAAATGACCGTCATTGGCGACGTGACCGGGCAAACCTGCATTATCGTTGATGACATTGTCGATACCGCAGGCACGCTGTGCAAAGCGGCTGACACGCTGATGCAGGCCGGCGCAAAAGAGGTCCACGCCTATATCACACACGGCGTGTTGTCTGGCCCCGCGATCGAACGCGTCACTGCGTCAGTCATGAAAACTCTGGTGATAACAGACTCGATTGAACCGACACCCGCCACCCTCGCGGCCAAAAACATCCGCATCGTGCCGACCGCCCCGATCTTCGCGCAGGCTGTCTTGAACATCTGGCACGGCACCTCGGTCTCAAGCCTGTTCGACCCCGAAACACTCGGACCGATCTACGATGGCTTGTATTCCTGACGGATCGCCTTTGGTCGCGCGCCCTTAGTAAAGCGCGCGCGCCATCACTGCGAACATGATCCCAAAGACAGCCACGATGGCCAACAGGTAGTCTCCCGGAACTGCGTCCGGATCGCCGCGCACAAAGGCTAAAAATCGTCTTGGCATTTGAACAGCCCCCCAGCCATTACTCAAAGCCAGCTTACGTGTCGCCCTGCCATCAGCATAGCCACCAATCGGAAACACAGCGTTTACGGACTTCATCCTTTCAAAAATACCTCGGGTGAGGCCCAAAGGGCCGAGGGCAGAGCCCTCCCCTCGCGGCGCCCATAGGGCGGCGCACCCTCACACTTTGGGCGGGATCGAATAGGTGAAAGTTGCGCGCGCCACCAAATCCTCCGAGCCGCGCGAATGCACCGCCACATCCCCCACTGCCAACACCCGCCCGACCTTCAAAAGCGTCACATCCGCCACCAAATCCTGCCCGACCAATGGTTTGCGCATAAAATCGATTGACCCGCTTGTGGTCACAGCCAGCGCCTCCGGACCAATCATCGCCAACAGCGCGAAATAAACGCTGCAATCGGCCAATCCAAAGATTGTTGGCCCTGACACCGTTGCTCCGGGTCGCAAATGCTTATCCCCCGGCACCATCGACACCCGGACGCGCATCGGCGCTATCGCTTCAATGTGAAATTCGTCCGCCATCTGCGGAAATTCCCGCGCCACGAATGCGCGCAGCGCCTCCAAAGTCATTTTCGCCACCGCTCCGCGCCTCCCCGTGGTACTCTTTCGCCGACATAATCAGAGGGCTGCACAATGGCAAACCCACTTGAGACAATTACCAACCCCTCAAAGCACAGTGAGGCCACCCGCCTCGACGCCATTTTCCGTGCGGCGACCGGATGGCAGCCAAGGCTTTGGGGCAAGTTGATCGGGTACGGCGAATATCACTATCAATATGACAGCGGACGGTCCGGTGATTTTCTCGCCACTGGCTTTACCATGCGCAGCAAAGATATCTCGCTGCACATCCTGCCGGGCTACACTGATTTCCCCGAGATCGCCGCCCGGCTCGGCCCGCATAAACGAGGCAAAAGCTGCTGGTATATCAAAAGCGTCGACAGCGTGGATGAGGCTGCCTTAAAGGATCTGATCCGCGCAGGATTGGACGATCTTCGCGGTCTCTGGGAGGTTAAGGCGACATGACCCTTGCGCCCGGTCGCACCGACGCAATACCGACGTGATACCGACGCAATACCGATTTCGTGTCAGACCCCGTAAATCTCGCCAAATTTCGTATCGAGGTAGTCCAAAAGAGGCGCCTCGCTTGGTACGGCCCCCGTGGCTTTCTCGATTAGATCCTTCGGCAGATAGCGCTTTCCGTACTGCTGAATATTCGTTTTTAGCCAATCGGTTGCAAGCCGTGTCTCACCTAAAGCCAAAGCCTCATCAATCCCCGAAACTTGCGCGCGCATCGCCTCGTTGAGACAACCCGCATAGACATTCCCAAGCGTATAAGTCGGAAAGTACCCAAACAACGCCTCGGACCAATGTACGTCTTGCAGAACACCATTGGAAGGCACGTCAACTTTCACGCCGAAGTCATTGAAAAAGCGCGCATTCCAGGCCTCGGGCAAATCAGCAACTTCAAGCCGACCCGCAACTAGCTCCCGCTCCAGATCAAACCGCAACAGCACATGAAGATTGTAATGCACCTCATCTGCTTCGGTCCGAATAAACCCTGAATTACAACGGTTTATCGCAGCATAGAAGTCATCCTCAGTTCTCACACCGAAGTCGCCGAATTCGTCCCGCATCTTGCCATATAGCCACCCCGTAAAGGCCCGACTGCGTCCAAGCTGGTTCTCATAAATCCGCGACTGACTTTCATGCACCCCCATAGACGCCCCTGACCCCAATGGCGTCAGCAAATAAGCGCGGTCCACGTTCTGCTCGTAGGTTGCATGCCCCACTTCGTGAATGGTCGAATAAAAACAGTTGCTTGGATTGCGCAATTCGGTTCGCGTGGTGATCCGAACATCCAATCCCGAACCGCTCGAAAACGGATGTACCGCCTTATCAATCCGCCCGTGCGCTGCGTCATAGCCAAAGGCCTGCGCCAAAACAGTCGAAATCGCGAGTTGACCAGCCTCCGCGAACTCTCGGTCCATTGCGGGGACCTGCCGCTCTGACCCCAAAACACGCTCGCGCAAAGCCACCAACCGCGGACGCAAAGCGCCAAACATCGCCTCCAGCTCGGCCCCCGTCGCGCCCGGCTCAAAGTCCTGCAAAAGCGCGTCGTAAAGATCACCGCCATCCGCCAAAGCCGCCGCTTTTTCGCGCGTCAGATCAAGCACTTCTGACAACTTCGGTGCGAACATCGCGAAATCATTCGCCTCGCGTGCCTCGGCCCAGACCCGGTGCGCCAAAGACGTCGTGCGTGCCAGGGCGGCCGACAGTTTGGCAGGCACTCTCTGTGTGCGCTCAAACGAGAACCGGATTTCCTCCAATTGCCGCACACCAGCCGCGTCCGGGGCCTCGGCCGTCTCAAGCCATTCGCCGATCCGCGGGTCCGTGCGCCGCCCATGCAGCACCCCGTCCAGCGCGCCCATTTCCTCGGCTCGCTGCGCGCCCGCACCCGCTGGCATCACGGTTTCCTGATCCCACCCCAAGCGTCCCATGACCTGCCCCAGGGCTTCGGTCTCGCGTTGGAACGCCATAAGGTTCTGAAATGCTGTCATGTTCTGCCTCGCACGGATTGAGCTTTTGGATATTGCGCAAGGAACCGCGCGCGCAGAACTGCGACGTACAGCAACACCGCAACAAACTGGTGTAGAATGGCCATCTGCCAGGGCGCGGAATACAGAACCGTCATGATCCCGATCCCCATCTGAACGACCATCACGCCCAAGACCGCATTGAACGCAAACCGTGTCTCGGAATTACCGGACCCGCGCGACCGCCACCAGACGACCACGCCGAACACCAACAAAAGATACCCGGTCACACGGTGGATGAATTGCACAAGGCCTGCGTTTTCAAAGAAATTGCGCCAGAGCGGCTCAAGATCAAACGCCGTGGGCGGCACAAATGACCCGCCCATCAGCGGCCATTCATTATAGGTCCGACCCGCATCGATCCCGGCCACAAGGGCGCCGATGAGAATTTGCAGGAACACAAAATGCGTCAATCCGGTCGCAAGCCCAAACAACTTGCCTTCGCGGGCGCGACGCGCCTGCAACAGATCGGCGTCCGACCGCCCCAAAAGCATCGCAAACCACGCGATCACGCCCAGAATGAGAAAGGCCAGCCCCAGATGCGTCGCCAGCCGATACGACGCCACATCCAACATGCCCCCGGTCAACCCGGACGACACCATCCACCAGCCAATCGCGCCCTGAAGGCCGCCCAGACCGCCCAACACCAAAAGCCGCGCGGTCCAGCCATTGGGGATTTTCTTGGTTAACAAAAAGTAAAAGAACCCAAGCGCCCAGACGAGACCGATGACGCGTCCCAACTGGCGATGCCCCCATTCCCACCAGTAGATGACCTTGAATTCGGACATCGTCATGCCCTTGTTTTGTAACTGATATTCGGGAATTTGACGGTACTTTTCCAGCTCCGCTTCCCAAGCCACTTCGCCCATCGGCGGCAAGGCTCCCGTCACAGGTCGCCATTCGGTGATCGACAATCCGCTATCTGTGAGGCGCGTCAGACCGCCAACCGCGATCATGATCACCACAAGTGCAAACAGCACCATCAACCAGCGACGGATTGCCCCGCGCGCGCCTTTGCGCGTCCCGTCGATCAACCCACCCTTAGGGGTTTGCGCCGGTTTTGTGTCGCTCCCGACATCCTCAAAGATGCTGCGCTTTTCAGCCATGATCCGCTCCGTTCATTCCTGCGAAATGTAGGCTTCGCATCAGACCCCGTCCAGTCAATCGCCGCGCTCTTTCCAGCGGACCATCTGACGCAGGACGCCATGCAAGAGCTGCACATCCGCGCGCGTCATTGGCATCCGCGACCAAAGATTGCGCATTGTGCGCTTCATGCCCTCGGCTTTGGCTTCGGGGAAATAGAACCCCGCCACATCCAGACGGCTTTCGTAGTGTTCGGCAAGCTTTTCGATTTCAATCTGCGGGGCCATCTCGCCTCCCGCCAGTTCCATTTCATACGGCGTCACCTCTGTCGTCGCACGCCGCCACTCATAGCCGGTCAGCAACACGCATTGCGCCAGATTAAGCGATGGAAACTCAGGATTTACCGGCACCGAAATAATCGCATTCGCCTTAACGATATCGTCGTTTTCAAGGCCTGCGCGTTCAGGCCCAAACAGCACGGCAACCCGCTCGCCTGCTGCTATCCTTCGCGCCGCTTCCGCCATTGCTTCCTCGGGCGCATATACCGGCTTTGTCAGATCCCGGGACCGCGCCGTGGTTGCAAATACAAATGTGCGGTCCGCAATCGCGCTGGCCAGATCATCATGGAGCTGCGCGTCGTCCAAAAGCCGCCCCGCGCCGCTGGCCATCGCAACCGCGCCTGGGTTCGGCCACCCATCGCGCGGCGCCACGATCCGCATCTGGTCCAGTCCAAAATTCCACATCGCCCGCGCCGCAGCCCCGATGTTTTCGCCCATTTGCGGGCGAACAAGGACAAAGGCTGGCTGGGTCATGTATGATAGGCTCCGATGGGTCGCTTGGGGTCTTAGGGCTCAGGGCGCAAAAGCACAAGGGAGAGGCATCCATGGCTTACGACGACGGGCTTGCCGAATTGATGCGCGACGACTTGTCGGACATCGACGGTATCAGCGAAAAGAAGATGTTCGGGGGTCTTTGCTTCCTTCTGCACGGCCACATGGTCTGCGGCGTCCATCAGGGCGGCGGCATGGCGCGGGTTGGCAAAGCCCGCGAGGCCGAAGCCCTCCAGATTGACGGCACTGCTCCGTTGTCCTTCACGGGTCGCCCGATGGGCGGGATGATTGATATCGACGAAGACCTCATTGGCGACGACCAACGGCGTGGCCAAGTAATCGCACTCGCGCTCACAAATGCCCAAAGTCTTCCCCCCAAGTAACCAAAGCGCTATAGCCCGGTCCAACACCTTGGTATCGGAGCCGAAAATGGCCGACGACGCGCGCCCCCAAATCTACCTGATCACGCCACCAGCCTTTGAATTGTCGACCTTTCCGACGCGGCTCGCCGAGGTTCTCGACAGCTTCGATGTGGCCTGCGTCCGGCTGGCTCTTGCCACCCACGACGAAGAGACCCTTTCGCGCGCAGCAGACGCCCTGCGAGGTGTTGCGCATGATGCAGACGTCGCATTGGTCATCGACACCCATGTCGGGCTGGTCGAACGACTGGGTCTTGACGGCGTCCATCTGAAGGACGGCTCCCGATCTGTGCGAAAGGTGCGCAAAGACCTCGGCGCGGATGCCATTGTCGGCGCGTTCTGCGGCGCCTCGCGTCACGACGGTCTCACGGCGGGCGAGGTCGGTGCAGATTACGTGGCGTTCGGACCTGTGGGCGAGACCAACCTGGGCGATGGCACTCTGGCAGAATTTGACCTGTTTGAGTGGTGGTCCGAGGTGATCGAGATCCCCGTCGTTGCCGAAGGCGCCCTGAACGCAGACGTCGTTCGCCGGCTTGCTCCTGTGACCGACTTCTTTGGCATCGGAGAGGAAGTCTGGCGCGAAGACGACGCGGTCTTCGCCTTGGGCCAGCTTATCGCGGCCATGGGCTAATCGTCGTCGGGAAAGGCGCGGGCCACAGCCTCTTGCGCCGCTTTTGCCAATGCCTTGCGATCCGCAAAGGCTGCGACCTGTAACGGCGCATGCCAGACCACCTCAACCGACCCCTGACGCGGTGCCGCCAGAACCCGCATCAGATGCCCCCCGAAATCCATATCACCCCACCAGCCATAAAACCGCCGCGACGCCCCTTCAGGCGCTGTATAGACGACGCTGACGGGCTGCACCCAAAGGATGTCGCGCAATGTCTCTGAAAAGAACGCTGCAAACAACGTGGGCTTGAACGCCAAGACCCTCAGACCATCCGTTGACGTGCCTTCCGGAAAAAACAACAGCTTGTGACCCGCCGCAAGGCGCGTCTCGAACATCTGCTTTTGCACCGCCGCCTCGCGCGCATCGCGCCGGATAAAAACCGTCCCCGTAGCGCGGGCGAGCCAACCGATCACCGGCCAGTTCGCCACTTCGGCTTTCGCCACGAAATAAACGCGCTTTCCGGCATTCAGCGCGAAAATATCCATCCATGACGAATGGTTCGAGACCACCGCGCCCGGATGCGTCATGCGCTCGCCGTGACTGCTATAGCCCATTCCAAATATGCGAAAGGCCGTGCGACACACCCATTGCGTGATGAAGGGCGTCCATGGCCGCGCCATGCCGAACGCCGGACGCTCGACAATTCGCACGGCCAACAAAACCACCAGCCCGCCAAACATTAGGGCGACAAACAACAGACCGCGCAGCAGCACCCGGACCCAGCCCAACAGGCCCGGACGGAATGGCGGCAACCTGTCATCCGCCCCCACCCAAGTCGGCGTGCGGCTCATCCTCGCGCGCCCTGATAACGCGCGGCTGCGGTCATATTCATACGCGCCGTATCAAGGATCAGACAGACATCCGTTGTGTTGAACGGGCGATCTACAAAGGCCCCATCGCCGATCACACCGCCAAGCCGAAGGTATGCCTTGATCAAAGCCGGCACAGACCGCATCGCCGCCACGCGATCAATCTTGGTCTCCGGCATCAGGTCCATCGACTGAAAATGTTCGGCCCGCGCGCGTACCCGGACCTCCTCGGGCGCAAGATGATGCTGATACAGCAAGGACAACGCCGCCGCGTGCCGGTCAATGTCTGTGCCGTGAAAGCTCGCCACGCCGAACAGGATATCAATCGCTTCGTCCGCGACGATCCCCGCCAGGGCGTTCCAGATATGATACATCGCCATGCCGCCCCGATAGTCGGGATGCAAACAAGACCGCCCCAGCTCAAGCAACCTGCGCCCTGAGTTCTTCAACACGGACAGATCGTATTCGTCTTCAGAATAATACTGGCCAATCGCCGCCGCCCCGTCCGCATCAAGCAAACGGTATACCCCGACAACGTGATCCAAAGCCTCGGCGTCCCGCCGGGTATCCACAAGAATCAGATGTCGGAAAAACGGATCAAACCGGTCGCGTTCGAACCGGCCCGTGTGGTCCACCAAAGGACCATCGCCGCCAAGCTCCTCGACAAAAACCTCATAGCGCAGCCGTTCCGCCGCGCGCTGGTCGCGCTCGGTCAGGGCAAGCCGGGTGGTGAAATGAGCGTCTCCGCGGTCCATCCTGGGCCTTCGTCAGACAGGTTGCGGCCTTCTAAGGTGCGCAGGCACGCAATGCAATGTTGGTTACCCTTGCGGTTCCTTAGAAAGTAATTTACACGCTTAGGTTGCGCGACCTTTTACAGTTCGTCGTCAAATATAGGGGTAAGAGCAATTTTTGTGCCGTCAATCACGACTTTGCCCTCGTCAGGGAAATTCACCGTCACCCGGCCACCGATATTCGACTGGACCTGTCCGATGCCCCAATCGGGCATATCGGGGTGCCGCACCAGCATTCCCGGCTCTAGCAGCGCAGTAAGCTCCGACATATCGTTCTCTCCCGTTCAGGCCCGGCAAGGAACCCCATGACCAGCAATGATTTAAACGCTCTGATTAGCTCGCGCATTTGTCACGATCTTATCAATCCCTTGGGGGCAATTGGCAACGGTGTGGAGCTTTTGACCATGTCGGGCCAAGGCCTCTCCCCCGAAATTGCCCTGATTGCTGAATCTGTTGAGAACGCCAATGCCCGTATCCGGTATTTCCGCGTGGCCTTTGGCGGAGCGCGACGCGACGTGGAAATAAACGTCAATGAAGTCAGAAATATCCTGCGGGACAGCTTTAAGGGCAATCGCACAAGTGTTGCCTGGCACGTTGACGGCCCTCTATCGCGCGCCGAGGTGAAACTTGCGTTCCTTGCGCTGCAATGTCTTGAAAATACCTTGCCGTGGGGCGGGCAGATCACCGTCACGCGGTCCGCCGCAAACTGGATGCTTGAAGCGCGCGGCGAGAAAATCAAAGTCGACACAGAGCTGTGGCAGATGATCACAAGCGGGCAAACCAGCGACGATATTGCGGCCTCAGAAGTTCACTTTGCCCTTGTCGGCGAGGCCGCAAAAGGCGCGGACCGCAAAGTGGCGACGTTCTTTAATGACACCCAAGTGACGCTCACGTTCTGACGGTGCCGTCCCCGGTTACCAAATACTTGAAACTCGTCAGCTGCTCGGCCCCCACCGGGCCACGCGCATGCATCTTGCCGGTCGCGATCCCGATCTCGGCGCCCATGCCGAACTCACCACCGTCTGCAAATTGCGTCGAAGCGTTGCGCATCAATATCGCGCTGTCGAGCCGCTGAAAAAACCGATCCGCAACGTCGTCGCCTTCGGTCACGATGCAATCCGTGTGGTTCGACCCGAACGTGCGGATATGAGCAATCGCCGCGTCAACATCGTCCACCACTTTCGCAGCAATTGTCATATCGAGGTATTCGTGACCCCAATCGTCTGCCGTGGCCGCCACCACCCCGTCGATTGACGCCAAACCGCCGTCCCCACGCACCTCGACACCTGCGTCAATCAACGCCTTGATCACGCCCTGACCGATGGTGTCAGCCACGTCGCGGTGGATCAACAGACACTCCGCCGCGCCACAAATCCCCGTGCGCCGCGTCTTGGCGTTCAACACGATCTTCAGCGCTTTTTCGGGGTCCGCTGCCGCATCAATGTAGATATGAACTATGCCCTCAAGATGGGCGAAAACCGGCACTCGCGCCTCTCGCTGAACCAGTCCGACAAGACCCTTTCCGCCACGCGGCACAATCACATCAATCGTGTCAGTCATCTTCAGCATTTCGCTGACGGCCGCACGATCCCGTGTTGGAACGCGTTGGATCGCATCAGTCGGCAGGCCTGCCGCCGTGAGACCGTCCACCAGACACTGATGAATGACGCCCGCCGAATGAAAGCTCTCAGACCCACCGCGCAGAATCACCGCGTTCCCGGCTTTCAGACACAACGCGCCCGCATCTGCCGTCACATTGGGCCGGCTTTCATAGATCACGCCGATGACGCCCAAAGGCGTGCGTACCCGGCGGATATTGAGACCAGAAGGGCGATCCCACGCGTCCATCACCGCGCCCACGGGATCGTCTTGCGCCGCAACCGCACGAAGACCATCGCAAATCCCCTGAATACGGCCCTCGTCCAGCATCAGGCGGTCCAACATCGCATCGCTCAGCCCTTTTTCGCGTCCAAATGCCATATCCTTGGCATTCTCCGCGATTATCTCGGCGCGCCGGGTCCAGACGGCATCTGCGGCGACCTCAAGCGCCAGCGCCTTTGCCGCACTGGGCGCGCAGGCCAACTCGGCCGCTGCAGTCCGCGCGTTGCGACCGATATCGGCCATCATCGCTTGAATGTCTGACACGTCTTTCATGCCCTCAATCCTTTAAAACCCGCACATTTCTAACTGAAATGCGCCTAAATCGCCATATCATCGCGATGCACCAGCGCCGCGCGCCCGGAATAGCCCAAAATCGCTTCGATCTGATCCGACCTCTGACCTTTGATCGCCTGCGTCTCGTCCGCTGTGTACCGCGTCAGGCCAAGCCCAAGCCCCGCGCCATCCGGTCCCACAATCTGCACCGGATCACCGCGCCCGAACCGCCCCCGCACCTGCGTCACACCAGCCGGAAGCAATGACTTGCCGCGCATCAAGGCACCGACAGCCCCCGCATCAACCACAATATCGCCTTTGGGCTTCATTGCGCCGATCCAACGCTTGCGCGCAACCTGGGGATCGGTCTCAGCAGTAAACCATGTAACCGCCTCCCCTTTTGCAATACGCTGCAAAGGGTTATCCGGCGCTCCTAATGCGATTGCCATCGCCGCACCGCCCGCCGTGGCCGTGCGCGCCGCCATCAGTTTCGTCTTCATTCCGCCCTTGGACAGACCCGTACCGGCATCGCCCGCCATCGCCTCGATCTCGGGCGTGATCCGCTCGATCACGTCGTATCGCGTGGCGTTGGGGTCGTCCTTGGGATTGGCCGAGTAAAATCCATCAACGTCCGATAAAAGCACCAAGACGTCCGCCCC
>JARFRG010000025.1 GCA_029287375.1 Boseongicola sp.
TCAAATGCAGCCTTCTGGCCGTCGCTTGCCTCGGTCTGATACTGCGCTTTCCATTCGGCAAAGGGCATCCCGTAGAACGCCGCGCGCCCCTCTTCCTTGGACATTTCAATCCCGCGCTCGGCGGCTGCCTCTTGATACCACCGCGCCAGACAATTCCGGCAAAACCCCGTAAGGTTCATCATGTCGATATTCTGCACGTCGGTGCGCGCTTCCATCAGATGCTGTTGCAAGCGCCTGAATGCTGCCGCCTCAAGTTCGATCTGCGTGCGATCGTCAATATCCATCTGCATGTCTCCTCAACTGTCCGCCACTGCCAGCGCATCGGGCAAAAGGCGTGCAAATCGCTCGGCCCACTCCGCCTGTCCAGCGTCCGTTTCAATCAGGTCATTCCTGATCTCGATCAAAGTATTCTGTCGTCGCATTGCAATAGCGTGCCGGTCGATCGTGTCGCCCGCCAAATGGCCCGAATAAGGTTTGTTTGCCCCGACAACCAACCCCGGCACCTCTTCCAAAAGGCGCACCAAAGGCATCGAAAGCCGCGTGTCATCCGCATACAAAAGTCCGCAATGCCAGGGCCGCAGGGGTCGGCCGCGAAATTGCGGGGTAAACGAATGCACTGACACAATAACAGTATCGCGATGCCGGGCGGCAAGGTCGGTTATCGCTGCGTGATACGGCCGGTAGCAACGCTCAAGCCGCGCGCGCACACCCTCGGGCGAAATCCCTCGATTGCCAGCAATCAATGTTCCGTCATAAAGCTGCATCACCAACGTCGGATCATCTTCGCCGCGGTTTGGATCAATCACCAGCCGCGAGAAATTTGACAGGATCGCAGGCGCACCAAGCAACTCGGCAAGGCGCGCGGCAACACCTGCCGCACCAACGTCATAGGCGATATGACGGGCCATATCCTGTGCAGCAATCCCAAGGTCACCGCCATGCACCCAGTCCGGCACCCGGTTCGTTGCGTGGTCACAAACAACCAGCCATCGCGAGGCACGCTCGGCCCCCAAAATGCGATAAGGTTCCCAGTTCGGATTATGACTGTCGCTCTGCATGGTGTGTCTCTATCGACCCGGCTTGAAAAGCGCCAGTTGTCACGCGCTAACATTTACGGCAATAAGCGTGCAAACCAACGGTACACCAAATGAGGAGCCAGCGTATGAGACGTCAGCGCAATGTTAAGATTGTTGCCACTCTGGGCCCGGCCTCAAGTGACAAGGAAATGATTCGCGCCCTTTTTGATGCCGGGGCCGACGTGTTTCGCCTCAACATGAGCCATGGCGAACACGCCGATATTGGCGAACGCCATCGAATCATTCGAGAGATCGAAGTCGAAACCGGGCGCCCGATCGCCATCCTCGCTGACCTTCAGGGGCCGAAACTTCGCGTTGGTGTCTTTTCCAACGATCACGGCGAAGATCTCGAAGTGGGTCAGTCGTTCCGCCTTGATCTTGACGATGCGCCCGGCGACGCAACCCGCGTTCAGCTTCCGCACCGTGAAATCTTCGAAGCACTCGAAGCAGGCTCAAGTCTTTTGGTCAACGACGGCAAAATTCGTTTGAAAGTTGAGAAATGCGGCAGCGATTTCGCAGACTGCTCTGTGGAGGTTGGCGGCACCATTTCGAACCGCAAAGGCGTGAACGTGCCGGATGTGGTACTGCCGCTCGCGGCTTTGTCCGACAAGGACCGCAAAGATCTTGAATTCGTTTGTCGCCTTGGCGTCGACTGGCTTGCCCTCAGCTTTGTGCAGCGCCCCGCAGATGTGGCCGAAGCACGCGAACTGGCACAAGGGCGCGCGGCGATCCTGTCCAAGATCGAAAAGCCTGCAGCCGTCACGGCCTTTGACGACATTCTCGCTGTTTCGGACGGAATCATGGTGGCGCGGGGCGATCTTGGCGTCGAGCTTCCCGTTCAGAACGTGCCACCCATCCAAAAGCGCCTGATCCGCAAATGCCGTGCGGCCGCCAAACCGGTGATCGTCGCGACGCAGATGCTGGAATCCATGATCGAAAGCCCGGTGCCAACCCGCGCCGAAGTGTCCGATGTTGCTGCGGCGATCTATGAAGGTGCGGATGCGGTCATGCTGTCGGCTGAAAGCGCTGCCGGCAGTTTCCCAATTGAGGCCGTGCAGACAATGAACGCTGTCGCTCTCGAGGTTGAAAGCGATCCGACCTACCGCGAGGTGATTGAAGCAAGCCGTGGGGGGCCGAAGCAATCGGTTGCTGACGGTATCGTATCGGCCGCGCGTGAAATTGCGGAAACCGCTGATATAAAAGTGATTTGTTGCTTTTCGCAGTCCGGAAAAACCGCGTCTCTCGTTGCCCGCGAACGCCCTCGTGTTCCGATTATCGCCATGACCTCTTTGATTGGAACCGCACGTCGGATGGCGCTGACATGGGGTTTGCATTGTGTGAAAACCTCCGAGGTCTTGCGGTTCAAAGATGCGGTGGTCAACGCCGCGCGTGCGGCGCGCACCGAAGGGTTTGCTGCGCCGACCGATCAACTTGTGGTCACAGCTGGCGTGCCGTTTGGCCAGTCTGGCACAACGAACATTTTGCGCGTCGCCCCCTGTGACGAGCGGCTGATCCTGCCGTCTGATCCTGAATAAACGAAGATCGCCCTGAAACGGGCGGTTTTCCCTTGCCAGACAGGCCTGTCCCGGCTATCTGGCGCACTTCGACGGGCTTCCCGGCCAAAATGGCATGCCGAGGGGGCCTATGAACCGTCTGAATAAAGAGGAGATGGAAATGCCTAAGATGAAGACAAAGTCGAGCGCCAAAAAGCGCTTTAAGGTTACGGCGACGGGTAAGATCGTCGGCGGCAGTGCTGGTAAACGGCACGGCATGATCAAGCGGTCCAACAAGTTTCTGCGGAATGCGCGCGGCACACGTGTGCTGAGTGAACCCGATCAGAAGTTGGTCAAATCCTATATGCCATACGCCCGCTGAGGAGCTTGAGATATGCCTAGAACCAAAGGTGGCACGGTCACCCACGCCCGCCATAAAAAAGTTACCGACGCCGCTAAAGGCTTTTACGGTCGTCGCAAAAACACCTTCAAGGTGGCCCGTCAGGCCGTCGACAAGGCGAACCAATACGCAACCCGCGACCGCAAGAACCGCAAGCGCAACTTCCGCGCTCTGTGGATCCAGCGGATCAACGCAGCCGTGCGCAGCCACGACGAAGCACTGACATATTCGCGCTTCATCAACGGTCTGTCGCTCGCCGGTGTCGAAGTGGACCGCAAGGTTCTCGCGGACCTCGCCGTGCATGAGCCCGAAGCATTCGGAGCCATCGTCGAAAAGGCGAAGGCCGCGCTCGCGTAAGCACTCCCGTCAGGGATCAAGTTTAAAGAAGCCGCGGACCTTTTGAAGGTCTCGCGGCTTCTTGTCTTTCAGGCCCTCGCTGGCTAGCAGGGCAAGGATCAATCCAAGGGGGTCCGGATGGACGATCTTCGGCAAAAATACCTGAGTGCAATCGCGGAGGCGTCCGACGAAAGCGCGCTCGAAGACCTGCGCGTTACAGCCGTTGGCAAAAAGGGCGA
>JARFRG010000052.1 GCA_029287375.1 Boseongicola sp.
CGCATGCGGTTCGAGTATGATCCCCCAAACGATCTTCTGGTGATGGCGGGCGGCGGACAAGTCGGTATTTTCGACGGTAAGTCAAACGTCGGTACGGCCGAGCGTTATCCACTCCGACGAACCCCTTTAAATCTCATTCTCGAACGCAATGTGGATCTCGCGCAGCGCAATATGGTTGTTGGCCACGACTTTGACGGCACGGCAACTGTCGTCACGGCACAAGACCCCGAGCATCCGGAATATGGGTCAATTGCGCTAAAGTTCACCGATGGCCCGATCGAATTACGCCAATGGGTTATCCGTGACGGGCAAGGTGCAGTTACAACCGTTATCCTCGGAGGTCTCAAACAGGGCGATCCGATTCCGGCGCGCCTGTTTGACATCAATCGCGAAGAAACCAACAGGGCTGGCTAGGTCCGATCAGACCTTTCCGCATGATCTTAGTTGCGCGTCATAAACCACCGCGCGCGAGGCCACATCGCTTGATACCTTTAAGAGCCAGCTTTTGGCTTGGTAGCTTCCGCGGCGAAAACCAGTTCGGCCCTCGTGATAGGCTAGGTATTGATTGCGTACGTCGGACATCGATAGCCCAAGCTCTTCGCGCGACGCATTAAAATACCAGCCCATAAAGTCGGTTGCGTCGTCGATGTCATCGCGCCGCGCGCCCCAGCTTCCACGCGCGCGTTTGTAGTCATCCCACGTGCCATCAAGCGCTTGGCTATAGCCATAGGCAGAAGATTGGCGGCCCATCGGAATTACGCCCAGAGAATACTGAACCGGTGTGCGCGCGTTTCCGATAAACTTCGACTCTTGATAGATCGTCGCCATCTGCACCGCGACCGGCACGCCCCAACGACGCTCAGTCCGCTTCATTGCCGTCAAATAAGTCGGTCTCTGGTCCACAATGGAACAGGCGTTGTCTAGATTTCTGGGCGCCGAATAGTCATTCCCTCCGCCGCAAGCTGCGACGAACAAAAGGAGTGCCAGGGCGCGAATAGGTCTGCTCATGCCTCAATCGCTCATCTTATTATTTTGAAATAGCCTATCCGAAAATGAGCGTTCTGAAAACGGTGTATTTGCTCTGCTCAGATCACAATGGCGAGGATAAGAGGCAGAGCTGCCACACTCATCAAGGTTGATACCACGACAAGCCCCGCAACCGCGTCCGCGTCCGCGCCATACTTTTCGGCCAAAAGATAGGACGTCACTGCCACAGGGGTGGCCACTTGCAATACCAAAACGGCAAATGCCACGTCGTTCAAATCGAACCACCGTCCGACAGGCCAGGCAATTGCGACGCAAATTGCAACCTTGAGCGCTGATAACCAGATCATTCGCACGACGTGATTTGGTGTCAGCCGCGCCAACGCAACACCAAGCGTGATCAACATCAAGGGGATGCCGAGTTGCCCGATCAGCGACAATGTGTTGGTTAAGAAGGTCGGTGTCTCCCAATCCATCCATAAAAACACACCGCCTGCTACACTCGCCCCAACCAACGGTTCCTTAAGGGCGGGCAGCGGATTTCCGCCACCGGAGACAAGCCAGATGCCAAAAGTGAACGAGATTATTGCCATCACAGCAAACACAACGACCGCATAGCCAAGACCCAGGTCACCGAATGCAAACAGTGCCAAGGGCAAACCCAAATTGCCGGTATTGCCAAAGGACAGCGGCGCAAGGAACGTCTGACGGTCCAGGCGAAGAACCAATGATAGGATATAAAATATAATAATAACAATCGTATAAGCGGCAAGAGTTGCCGCCGTGATTGCCTTCAAAGCGTCTTGCTCAATGTCTGCCTGCATCAAGGCCACAAAGATCAGACAAGGCACGCCAATGGTCATTGCCAGCTTGGTGACAAAGTCCAATCGGTACTCGTACCCCAGCTTCACCCAGGCAAACCCAAGACCTGCCAAAAGGAATACAGGCGCGACAATTTCTGCCACTGTTAGGACCACGTTCACAGTCTGTTTCCCTTTAATTTGGCCAAATTATTCGACATGTTCGTCCGCCGGGATTATTAGGTGTTCAGGGGGTTTTGTTATGTTCAAAACGCGTGCGAAATACGCATTGGGGCAAGTTGTCCGTCATCGCAAGCATCCGTTTCGCGGAGTAGTCTTCGATGTGGATGCGATGTTCTCGAATTCTGACGAGTGGTACGAGGCCATTCCCGAAGAGAGCCGCCCTGAAAAGGAACAGCCGTTCTACCATCTTCTGGCCGAGAACGATCAAAGCTACTACGTGGCCTACGTATCCGAGCAAAACCTTATCGCGGATTATTCGGGCGAGCCCGTCGACCATCCCGATCTCCCGGAGTTTTTTGGCGATTTCGATGATGGCCACTACCCGATGCATTTCCAGTTGAACTAAGCGGGCGTTGGATTTCGCGTAACGAGCAATTTGGGCCTCAATACCCAATCGCAGCACCATCTTTGCGCGGATCGGACCCTGCAACAAGGCTGCCTGTCGTGTGATCGATGCGGATGGCCTGTGCGCCGCCGATAGGTTCATTCTTTTCCACGAGGGTGTGACCCCGTGCCGAAAGTCCTTCCTTCGTTGCTGCGGATAGGTTTGCTTCCACGCGCAGGCCGTAGCTTTCCGGGAAAACGCGCGGCGAGTCGATGGCCTCCTGCGGATCCATTCCGAAATCAACAATATTTGAAATGAAATGGGCATGGCCCGTCGCTTGGTATTGCCCCCCCATCACGCCGAATGTCATATCAACACGGCCGTCATTTCGGGTCATCGCGGGTAAAATCGTGTGCATTGGGCGCTTGCCCGGTCCCGCTTCATTTGGGTGACCAGAGGTTAGATTGAACCCGCTTCCGCGGTTGTGCAACAGGATGCCAAATGTGTCACTTGC
>JARFRG010000099.1 GCA_029287375.1 Boseongicola sp.
GAGTACCGCGGCCGTTTTGGCGACAGCCCGTTCGGATATGCAGCCTTTGCAGGAGCAGGGGTCGTCAACGGGACACTGACCTCCGAGGCCGGAACGCATTCAGCCGCGGGCCTTGGCCTCCGGTATCGGTTATCAAACTCCTTTCCCGTCGACTTTTCCGCGGATGTCACCATAAACAGCGATGATGATACACTCTATTATATCTACGTAGGGCAATCGTTCTAGAAACAGCTTTCTATAGACGGGCGGCACCGTCTTTGTAGCTCTTCTTATCCCGCTCCGGCATCTAACTTTGCAAGCGCGATCCACGACATGAAAAACCCTGCCACAGCATGTGTGCAGCAGGGCTAATTGATATCAAAATCCTCTGCAGATCATTCAGCGATCTGCGGGACGGTCGATATTAGTCCTGTGGACCGATCGCGGACAGTCCCTTGAGAATATCAATCGCATAGGCGAGCTGGTAATCCTCTTCGCGCAGCGCGGCCGCGGCTTCTGCTTTGGCACGGTCGGCTTCAATCTGCTTGATCTCATCTTCCGACAGGCTGTCGTTGTTCAAAGACCCGCGCAAATCCGCTTCGGAACGGGAAGGCCGGTTTGTCGCTTCTTCCTCTTCCTCATTTGGGCTGCGTCGTGGCTGTTCAACAACGATATCCGGCGACACACCAAGCGACTGAATAGACCGGCCAGATGGCGTATAGTACCGTGCAGTCGTCAACCGCATCGCACCGTCACTGCGCAGAGGCATAACCGTTTGTACCGATCCCTTGCCAAAGCTCTTGGTGCCAACAACGATCGCACGGCGGTGGTCTTGCAACGCACCGGCCACGATTTCCGAAGCCGAGGCAGACCCGCCATTGATAAGAACAACAATCGGTTTGCCTTCGGCCAGATCGCCCGCCGATGCATTAAACCGTTCGCCGTCCTGAATCTCGCGCCCGCGCGTCGATACGATTTCACCCTTTTCAAGGAAGGCGTCCGATACCCGGATGGCTTGGGTCAAAAGACCACCGGGGTTATTGCGCAGGTCGATGACGATTCCGTTGATCTGGTCGATCCCGCCCGCTTCCTCGATCTGCTCTGCCAGCCCCGATTCAAGGTTGGTGTACGTCTGGTCGTTAAAGGTTGTGACCCGCAACACCACCGTATCACCCTGTGTCCGTGTCCGTACCGCAGTCAGTTTTATCGTGTCGCGGATGATGGAAACGTCAAAAGGCTCTGATTCGCCCTCACGCACCAGCGTGATGATGATTTCTGATCCGACAGGGCCACGCATCATCGTGACGGCTTCATCCAGTGACAGGCCAAGGACAGATTCGCCATCTACGTGGGTAATGAAATCACCCGCTTCTACACCGGCTTCGTCTGCGGGTGTCCCGTCAATCGGGGACACAACCTTTACGAAACCTTCTTCTTGCGTCACTTCTATCCCAAGGCCACCGAATTCTCCGCGTGTCTGCACACGCATTTGTGCAGCGTCGTCCGGGCTCAGGTAGCTTGAGTGTGGATCAAGCGATGTCAGCATGCCGTCAATCGCAGCTTCAATCAAATCACCGGGTTCAACCTCTTCCACATACTGTGCGCGGATGCGTTCGAAAATATCACCAAACAAATCCAACTGTTCATACACATTGCTGGACCGTGCTGTTTCCTGCGCCAGCAAGGGCCCTGCAATCTGTGTTGTCGCGATGGCACCCGCAAGAGTTCCTGCGACCGCCGCCATGGCAAATTTCTTCATATCTGTTTATCCATCCTTGTCTGTCCGGAACCAGAGGCTCGGGTCCTCAGGCGTATTGTTCTCTCTTACTTCTATATAGAGCGTTTCTGAGCGGCCAGTACCAGCCTCATCACCATCTGTTGACAAATCTGCAGCATTTTTATGGCTTCCCGTGCCCATCAGGCCCAAAGGCGCGCCCGCTTCGACGACCCCACCGGTATCACCATAGGCCACCTCAAGACCCGCAAAGACGAATAACACATCTGCTTTGGGCTCCAGAATAACCACTTCGCCAAAGTCCAATAGCGGGCCAACATAGCGCAATGTGGCAGCAACGGGACTGGTCACAATGGCCCGTGGCGCGCTTTCCACGATAATGCCGGGCCGTGCAACACCTGCGGCGTCCGGCTCTCCTGCCTGGCGCAGTACACGCCCCCGCACTGGCAAATCGAGCGCGCCGCGCGTCCATGTAGCAGCCACCGGCGGCGCTGAAATGACATCAGCTGACAGCTCGTCTAATCCCGCAGCAAAACTGTCCAATGTATCAGCAGACGATATCAGAATCGCGTTCCGTACGGGATCTGCCACAAAATGCTGGGGTAAATCAGTGCGGTCCGCGATTGCCTGACTAAGCGCTGTGCGCGCAGACTGCACTTCGGCCAGGCCAGCTTCCAGCCGGTTTGCCGCATCCATCTGTACCGCCTGCAACGCCCGCAAGTCTTGCAGATCCTGCCGCAGATCATCCGCTTCACCGTTCAAAGCAGGTGCAACATCCGCCAACAACATACCGGCTCGCGCCGTTCCCAAAGGCCCTGCCGGATGCAAAAGCATCACCGGCGAAGACGTGCCGCCGACCCGCTGTAGCGCCCCAAGCAAGGCGGCGATCTCACCGTCGTGCTC
>JARFRG010000130.1 GCA_029287375.1 Boseongicola sp.
TGTTCGTCTCGTGGGCTCGGAGATGTGTATAAGAGACAGGTGTTCTCGCTGACGCCAGAGTCCGACAACGCGTCCATCAGGCGCCCGAACATCGCGTCGATGTGCGAAATCATTCCATAATACCCGCGTCTTGCGCGGGCTGTGGCGTGCGCGTCTATGTCGGTCTTATCCTGGCCGTAGTGACTGTGAAGCATACGCGAATGGGGATCGCGCTGATCCAGTGGGATCGCAGGGACTCGCGGCGCGTCGATCTCCGTGTCTTCATAGAGATCCCAAAAGGCTTGCGTCGTTATGTAGGGATCATGCGGCTGTGTCAGCGACACCGTTAACATGAACGGTCGGGTATCGGCACTGCGCGCACGTGCATAAACCTCGCGCACGGCGTGGTGGATCACATCTTCGTCGTAGTCAATTTGCATTGTGCGCGCCATTGGCCCTGCATCCAGCACGCTTTCCACCGAAGAAACGCCGGCTCCAAAACGATCCGAAGCATCGCGTTCCTCAGGGGCGGGAGTCCAGGAGAAATCAGACGGATAGATCTCGGTTGTCAGGCGTTCCTCGAACCCGTGAAACTGATCGGGTCCAACAAAGTGCATTTTGCCCGAGATGCAGGTGTAATACCCTCGCGCACGCAGGTAATGCGCAAAGGTCGGCGTCGAGGCCGGAAATTCAGCGCCATTGTCCCACGCACCGATGCGCGAGGCCAGCCGACCCGACATCATAGCAAATCGCGAGGGCGCGCACAGCGGATAAGGACAATAGGCTTTCTCAAAGACCACACCGCGCGATGCAAGGCGATCCAGGTTCGGGGTTTTGCAAACGCGACCACCGTAACTAGAAAGCACAGATGCCGTCAGTTGATCGGTCATGAACAAGACAATGTTGGGCATCGAGGGGGCGTCTGTCATCGGCGGGTTCTCCAAGTCTCACACGCCTTGTCGACAGAGTGATGGCCATAAGTTAGCCTCGGAAAGGGGAATCAGCAACTTTGCGATACTAGGGGATCGGCATTCAGACTGTAGCAACCAAAGCTGCCAGGCTTCGTCACATGAAGCCATTCATACATGACCTGCTCTTGCGGATCGCGATGAATGAGTCCCGATGCTGAAACGGTCGAATTTACCTGGCACAAAAGCCAGCAGGCCGGAATTCCGCAGGTCTGAAAGCCCATCGCGCGATGTGTTCTGCCTAAGAAACACCACCAAAGACAGAAAGGTGTATTGAACTCAAAACAATATGAAATCCTAGCATAGCGCGGAGCTGTGCGCCCAAAAAGACGCCGCGCGATGAGCAGCGTCCTTTTATCCAACACAAAGAGGTAAACATGATCAAATCCACAATAAAAACCGTTGCCGCAGCGGCAATGATGGCTGGCCTGGCCCTTCCGGCATCGGCGGCTGACCCCGGACCGACGATTACGCAAATTCAGGAGCGTGGAAGTCTCTTGTGTACCAGCCACAACGGCAGCTATCTGGGTTTTGCCGAAGTTGATGATGACGGAAAATGGTCGGGATTTGATATCGAGATGTGCAAGGCACTTGCCACTGCCATCCTCGGCAATCCCGAAGCTCTGCAGCTTATTCCGGTAAGCTGGGCTCAGCGCTTCCCTGCCCTCCAGTCCGGCGACATCGACGTCATCATTAAGGTGACCGGCTGGACAATGAGCCGCGACACCGAGCTTGGCCTCCAGTATTCACGCCCGTATTTCATTGGACCAACCAACATTCTGGTCCGCAGCGATCTTGGCGCGACGAGCCCCGAGGATCTTGAAGGTGGCGTGTTCTGCATCAACGCCGGAACATCCATCGAACGGATCGTGGCCGACTACATGGGGGCGCGTGGGATCACTTACGAAGCGCTCAACTTCGAGAAGGCCGAAGAGCTTCGCGCAGCCCTCTACGCCGGTCGCTGCGACGCGCTTGCCGGGTTCGGTCCGTTTCTGGCCGCAACGCGCTTCAACGCGCCAGACCCCGAAGGCTTCACAATTCTCGACGCGGTTCTCGCGCTTGAGCCTGAAGGAATTGCAGCCCGAGAAGGGGATGATGGCTTTATCGATGTCATCAACTGGATGATGTCCGCGCTGCTGATGGCCGAGGAAAACGGCATCACCCAAGCCAATGTCGACGACATCCGTGCCAACCCGCCATCTGCGTCGGTTGAGCGCCTTCTCGGCGCAAGCCCAGGCGTCGGCGAGCGTTTAGGCCTCAGTGATGACTGGGCCTACAACATGATCAAAGCTGTCGGAAACTACGGTGAAATCTATGACCGTACTGTGGGCGAAGGCTCGGTCTATAAGCTGCCGCGCGGCAAGAATCACCTTTGGTCAAACGGCGGCCTGCTGTATCCGCTGGTTCTCGACTGATCAAATACAGGGCCGGGCTTCGCGCTCGGCCCTGTACTTTTGAAGGAACATCATGCAACGCATTATTCGCAACCGCAGGGCGCGCGGCTACTTGATCCAGGCGGTTGTCCTTGCCGCGTCGTTGCTACTCACGCTGAGCTTCATACTCACAGCGCGCGACAACCTCGTCTCACAGGGCATTGCCACTGGTTTTGGGTTTCTGGAACGCTCCACCGGCTGGCCGATCAACTTCTCGATTGTCGAGGTCACCGACCGCTCACCCTACTCGCGCATGCTTCTGGCCGGTTTTCTGAACACGATTATCGTCGGGCTCGCGGGCCTCGCCGGGGCCACCTGCGTCGGTCTGATTGTGGGCCTCATGCGCGTGTCGTCAAACCTCATTTTGAACGTGCTTGGCACGGTTTTCGTTGAAACCTTCCGAAACGTGCCGCTGATCCTTCAGGTTATTTTCTGGTACGCGATCTTCACCCATTTGCCGTCACCACGTGGTGCCATCGACCTCGCCGGTTTTGGCTTCCTGTCCAATCGGGGCCTGATGATCGCCACACCAAGCTGGTCGTCTTGGGATTTGCTCATTCTTGTGGTCGCAATCATCGCCACGATAGTGGCAGCGCGCCGTTTTGGCGGCGACCGCCTCTTGACCAAATGGGGGATCGGTGTTGCCGTAGTGGTCGCACTTGCAACGGCCCTTCTGTTCTTCGGCCACGATCCTGACACGCCCCTCATTAGCCGCCCCGAATTGAAGGGACTGCGCTTTGTCGGAGGCGCGACGATCAAACCTGAGTTTTCCGCTCTGCTTATTGCCATCATGGTATTTGGCGGCGCTTACATCGGAGAGATCGTGCGCGGCGGGTTCCTGTCGGTTGACAAGGGGCGCCTCGAAGCGGCCCGAGCCCTTGGACTATCCACCACGCAGATCAATCGCTTCATCCGGGTCCCGCTGGCAATCCGCGCCATGCTCCCTGCCCTCACAAATCAATACGTCTGGCTGATGAAAGCAACCACCCTCGGCATAGCAATCGGGTATCCGGACTATTTCATGGTCGTCTCAACCTCGATCAATCAGAGCGGTCAGACAATGGAGTTGCTACTCCTCCTGATGGTCGGGTTCCTGATTATCAACTACACGATCAGCGGTTCGATGAACTGGATAAATAGCCGCCTCGCAATCAAGGGGCGCAGTTGACATGACCGACGCCTCCGTATCGCGACCGCCCCCCATCTTGGACAGCCGCCTCGAAATTCTGAAAAAACGGCTGTTCTCAAACTGGTTCGACGGTATCGTCACGCTGGTGGCGGGCTCAGCCCTCGTGTGGATCGTGGTCAGCATCGTCGACTGGGCGTTCTTAAACGCCGTCTGGAGCGAAGCCGAAGCCAGCCGATGCCGCGAAGTGTCGGGCGCGTGCTGGAGCGTCATCGAAGCGCGTGGACGGCTGGTCCTGTTCGGTCTCTACCCGTCTGAGCAACACTGGCGTTCGACCCTAGCATGTCTAGTCATCGTCCTCACAATGATCCTGTCCTGCCTGCCTGCAATGTGGGGGCTGAAACGCTTGCCTGCCCTCTGGATAGCGGGGTTCGGCACGTTCGTGATCCTGATGTACGGCGGCATCTTCGGACTGTCGGTCGTCACCACCGAACAATGGGGTGGACTGTCACTCACAGTGTTCATCTTCGCTGGCGTTTTTGTTCTGGGCATGCCCATGGCCGTCGGCCTTGCTCTTGCGCGCCGCTCAAAGCTACCGGTGATCCATTGGCTGGCCGCCGTTTTCATCGACACCGTGCGGTCGCTGCCGCTTCTAACAATTCTTTTTGCCGCCGCGGTCGTCGTCCCCTTTGTCGTCCCACATTGGGCACAGGGCGATAAACTGGGCCGGGTCATAGTCGCCTTCGCAGTCTTCTACGCCGCCTATCAGGCAGAGATCATTCGCGCAGGTATCCAGTCCATCCCCTCCGGTCAGGAGGAAGCCTCCCAAGCCCTCGGGATGAGCTACCGGGCGGTCGTCTTCGACATCATTCTGCCGCAG
>JARFRG010000138.1 GCA_029287375.1 Boseongicola sp.
CACTAGTCGTCGGCAGCGTCAGATGTGTATAAGAGACAGGTGCAGCAATCATTGGGGCGATATACGCAAGCAATGGGGCGGCGGGATATGAGCTGGTTGGAATTTCCATCGCCATATCAATGGCATCGCAGCTTGGGGATGTGTCAGAAAGCGCCTTGAAGCGTCGAATGGGGATCAAGGACAGTTCGAACATTATGCCGGGCCATGGCGGGATGTTTGACCGTTTTGACGGCATGCTTGGGGCCTCAATCTTTCTTCTTTTCATCGAGGCGGTGGTTGTATTCCCGCCGACACCAGTGCCGTTTTGAAGCGCAGAGTTTCGATTTTCGGCGCGACGGGATCAATTGGCTGCAACACCGTTGATCTTATTCAGCGCGCCCCTGACGACTATGACGTCGTGGCGCTTAGTGGCGGACGCAACGTCCAGAAACTGGCAGAGCAAGCGCGCGCGTTACGTCCGGAAATTGCGGTTACGGCCTATGAAGACTGCCTCGCGCCTTTGCGTGAGGCGCTTGCTGGGTCCGGGATTGAGGTTGCCGCCGGCGAAACGGCGTTGCGCGACATGGCAGAACGCCCAGCCGACTGGATTATGTCGGCCATCGTGGGGGCGGCAGGCCTGTCGCCGGGCCTGAAAGCATTAGAGCAAGGCACAACTTTGGCGCTTGCCAACAAGGAAAGCCTTGTGACGGCGGGCGCGCTTTTGAAATCGACGGCCGCCGCGAGTGGAGCCACAATACTTCCGGTCGACAGCGAACATTCGGCAGTGTTCCAGGCACTGGCCGGCGAAAAACTGAGTGCAGTCGAGAGGGTCATCATTACGGCCTCTGGCGGGGCTTTCCGGGATTGGCCTATCGGAAATTTAGCGAATGCGACGCTTGCCGAGGCCTCGTCACATCCGAACTGGGAAATGGGTCAGAGGATTACAATCGATAGTGCGACCATGTTCAACAAAGCCTTGGAGCTTATTGAAACGCATGAATTTTTCGATATCGCGCCCGATAAAATCGAGGCGTTGGTGCATCCTGAAAGCTTGGTCCATGCGCTTGTGGGCTATCGCGACGGCGCTTTGATGACGCATGTGGGTCCGCATGATATGCGGCATGCGATTGGGTATGCACTGCACTGGCCAATTCGTGCGCATCTTCCTGTGGAACGGCTTGATCTTGCCGAGATCGGGCAACTGACCTTTCAAAAACCTGATGAAGCGCGGTATCCCGCGTTGGCACAGGCGCGTTGGGTGATGGAAGAGGGCGGTCTTGCAGGCGCTGTTTTCAACGGCGCGAAAGAACGCGCGCTGGACGGGTTCATCTCAGGACAGATCGGGTTTTTGGATATGGCAGCGGTTGTCGCAGACGTGATCGAAATTATGTCAGGAGAAGGTCTCGGTTTGGCCGCGATTACACTAGAAACAGTCAAAGACGCAGACCATTCGGCGCGCGCGCGCGCTGATGAAGCAATAACACGGCGACAAAGATAGGTAATTCATGGACTTGGCTGCACTAATCCCGACTTTTGGAAGCTTCATCTTCACAATTCTGGCGTTTGTCGTGGCGCTTTCCGTCATTGTGGCGATCCACGAATATGGTCACTACATTGTTGGTCGCTGGACAGGCATCAAAGCGGATGTGTTTTCGATTGGTTTTGGGCCGGTGTTGTATGCGAAAACGGATCGGCACGGCACCAGTTGGCAAATCGCGGCGCTGCCTTTTGGTGGTTTCGTCAAGTTTCGCGGCGACAGCAATGCGGCGTCTGCAAAAGATGGCGATGCGATGGACGGGCTGTCGGGAGAAGACCTGCGTTCCACAATGCACGGCGCGCCTTTGTGGGCGCGCACATTGACGGTGCTCGCGGGACCGGTATTCAACTTTACCCTTTCATTTTTGGTCTTTGCGGGCCTGTTGATGGTGCGAGGCGTCGCAAGCGACCCGATCATGATCGAAGAATTGCGGCCAATGCCCGGCGCGGTGCAAGAGCTTGAGGCCGGTGATGTTATCCTCGAAGTGAACGGCATTTCTGTTCCATCGACTGAGGGATTCACAAGCCTTCGAGACAGCGTTGAGGCGACCGAATTGGCGACGTTCACTGTGCTGCGGGGCGGTCAGGAAGTGCTGGTGGACGGTCCATGGGTATTTCCCGCTTTGGTGGGGGCGGCCACGCCCGGTTCCGCTGCCGAAGAGGCAGGATTACAGGCGGATGATGTGATCACGGCAGTCGATGGTGATCCAATTTTCGATTTTGAGCAGCTGCGCGAAAAGGTGCGTGGATCAAACGGTAACGCGATTGATCTGACCGTTTGGCGCGATGGCGCATATGAAGCCTTTACGATGACACCTCGCCGGACCGATCTGCCTTTGGCGGATGGTTCCTTTGAGACGCACTTTATCATCGGAGTATCGCCGGGAATGTCATTCGTGCCGGCGTCTGTAACGCCATCTTTGGGCGAAGCGATTGCGTACGGCGCAAATCAGGTTGTCTTTATTACCAAGACCAGTCTCTCGGGGCTTTACCATATGGTGGTGGGGAAAATTTCGACCTGCAACATTTCGGGCCCCATTGGTATTGCGGAAACGTCAGGGCAGGCGGCAAGTCAGGGCTGGGTGTCTTTCGTGTGGTTCATCGCGGTTTTATCGACTGCTGTGGGTATGCTGAACCTGTTCCCGATCCCCGTTCTGGATGGCGGACACCTTGTCTTTTACTTTTTTGAGGCGATCACGGGGCGTCCTCCAAGTGATCAGGCGCTTAAGTATTTGATGGCTGGCGGTTTGACTGTGATGCTTGGATTAATGTTGTTCGCGGTGACAAACGACTTGTTTTGCCCATAGGTCTTGCCATCTAAGTGTCCATTGTAAGTCTAATTTCAGCCACATTCCGCCGATAATTTCGGACCAACGGAATTTGCAGGAAAAAGAACATGCAGGCATTTCAGCACGGTTTCAAAGGTTTAGAGCTTCTTGTCGAGCTTAATCTCGACCGGTTGATATCGCTTCTGGCGCTTGGCGGGGCTTTGTTCCTCGCCGCCTATATCGGTGCGCAGCTCTAAGTCTCCTTGAGAGTATGAAGAAGCAGGCCAGGCCGTTCGTTTTCGGGCGGCCTTGTCTTTTGACAGCCCTTTAGAATCTGTTTAGTCACTCGATCCAACGGTTAAAGGGCGGGTGATAGAATGATGCGTTCAAAAAGGGTGTTCAATCTCTCGAAATTGGTTGCGGCCACCTGCCTGTTTATCGGGTTTGGTTTGGTTCAGGCCGACGCACAGACGCAGGTTTCCTCGATTTCGGTGATCGGCACAGAGCGCATCCCCGAAGCGACCGTCATCGATCTTGCAGACATTACACCCGGCGCGATCCTGAGCGACGGAGAAATCAATGATGTCCTGCAAAGTATCGTGAGTTCGGGGCTTTTTGAGACCGTCGAGATTGTTCCGACAGGCAACGGTCTACGCATAGAGGTTGTTGAGCGACCTACAATCAACCGGATTAATATCGAAGGCAACGAGCGCTTGTCCGACGA
>JARFRG010000170.1 GCA_029287375.1 Boseongicola sp.
GCGACCTGTATTCCGGCACCGAGGCCGCCGCAGACTTTGTGCGGTTTATCTTGATGATTGAAATGGACGTATTGTCCTGATCGGGATCGTTCCGTTGGTTCACAGCCGCCAAAAGAGCAAATGCAATCTCACTGCTTGGGCGGTCAGATTTGTCGACCAGAACCTCAGAAATTTCGGCATCGGTAAGCGTTTGCAACCCATCGCTGGCCACGACCAGAATATCCCCTTCCCGCACCATGAAGGGGGCGTTGGGGCAGTCAATTTTCGCCACGCTGTCGCCCAACAGCACCGAACGCAAACAGTTGCGATCAGGATGATCAGCGCCCTCTTCCGGAGTGATCAGGCCCGAAGCAACCATCCGGTCAATTTCGGGTGCCATGGAATGATCTTCATTCAATTGCCGAAGCACGTTGTCTCGATGCAGGTACATTGGGGAATCGCCGACCGAAATCCAATAAAGCCGGTCCTCAACTAAAATGGGCGTCACAAGCGTGGCACCCATCCCGTAGTTACGAGGGTTTTCAGACACATAGTCGCGAATGCACGCATTGGCTGTCATCGCTGCGTTTTTCAGAATCGCGGGCAGATTCTCCTCGTGTTTTTTCAACACGGCCAGTTTGAATTTTAGTTCGGCGAATACCTCGGTGACCAGAATGGCGCTGGCGATTTCTCCGGCTGCGTGTCCGCCCATGCCATCGGCCAGAACCACAAAGCCGACATCCATGCCCGCCGGAAAATCGGTGACAATCGAGTCTTCCTGTATCTCTCGCATGCCCTGGCCCAGTGCCGTAGCCACATCATATCGCGGAAGTGCCTGTGAGGTCATTGCGATCCTCCCTTGTCAATGATGGGCGGCCACTGAAAATGCGCGTCGCAAAACGCGGCCAGCCGCAATGTCGTCTTGCCCAATGAGATGCAATCACCGTGGGTAAGCTCGGTCGAGCGCACCACTGAAATCCCGTTTTTCCTTGTTGAATTCGCACTGTCACCATGCCCCAGATCAAAGCGTCGTTTCGCCGTGTCATAGGTCACAAATGCATGGCGCGACCGCGAGATCGTCAGGTCGCCAAAATCAAGACAGATGTCCTGATCCGGTCCACGCCCGATCTGCGTCAGACCGCTTTCCAGCGCAAACCAATCCCCGGCCCCGGGGCCCTCGATCACCACAAGCCACCCCACCGGACGGCGCACCGATTGCACGGACCGCGCGCTAGCCAGCGTCGTCGCGTCAAAGGCATCGTCAAGCGGACCGTCAGACAACATCCGCGTTCTGATCCGCCCGGTGCGACCAACCGGTCGTCGCGTCGACGCATCGCTGTTCAAGCCGACGTCGATACCGTTATCCATATCCAGTTGCGTAACATTGCCGGCGTCATTCGCAGCGCGTGTTGTCACATCGGACCAAGGGTCCGGCATAGCCTCGCGGGCAAAGAGTTTTTGAATGCTCGTCAGGAGTGACATCCCAGAGCGCTCCTTCAAAAAACGCATAAACTGCCCGAAAGCGGCGATGACACACACCCCGACCCAAAAAGCGCACACCGCCACAAGGGCGAAGGCAACCTGACTGGCCCGTCAAACCTGTTCGAACACGGCAAGCGGCCGGTCGATGTTACAGAGCTAGAGAGCAAAAAGGGCAAAACAGAGATGGCTTTGCGCGCAATTTGGGGCAAGTAAAATCGATTTATGAGAAAGTCGTCTCACATTCTCAAACCTGAGAATCCCGCGCCTGATCAGCTTAGAGCGCACAGACCACGAGACGTCTTCGCCGTGGGCCTATACAGCCGTCAAGGATCACTCTGCCGCCTTGGTGCGCAACAGATACTTGGCCGCAAACCATTGATAATTCGTAATATCCGCATCCGGCAGCGTGATATCCGTATCCGATAAATACCGCTGCCACGCCGCTGTTGCTGACGACATCCCATCGGGCAGGTTCAGGTCGCGCAGCATCTTGGCGACTTCATCCATCTCGGCTGCGCGCCGCTGACCATGCACCAATGTGCGCTCGAAATTATACGCAGACCGCGCTTCCATATCGATGTATGGATGTCCGCTTTTCAGCGATGGAAACACCTCTTCTTCAACACCCGCAGCCACCGCCGCCAAGGTACATTCTGCCGTCAACGCCTCAAGTCCCTTCACCATGATCGAACGCACCATCTTGATCGACGATGCACGCCCGACCTCATCGCCGACTTGGCGCACATTCATCGGTAAAGCCGCAAGGAAGGACGTGACATCAACCCCACACGGACCGGACACGAGACAAGGCACCATGTTTCGAGCGGGATAGACCGGGGCCATCACGGCAACGTCCAGATAGCGCCCGCCTGCCGCAGCAACCACCGCCTCAGCGGTTTGCTTGGACTTTGGCGCACAGGAGTTCAGATCGCACCAAACCGCGCCTTTTGGCATCGCACCGCTATAGGCTTCGGCCGCAGCGATCGCCTGATCGGCCGTGACAGTGGAAAATACCAGATCGGCCCCTGCAAGCGCTTCCGCTGCCGTTTGACAGGCCTTCACACCCAAAGCCGCCGCCCTGATGGCGATGCCCTTGGACGTGGCGGGATCAAGCGTCTTGATGTCGAACACGCGTATAGAACCCGCCCGCGCCGCGCCCCAGCCGCCGATGATCGCGCCCGCCGCTTCGCCAAATCCAATAAAGCAAATCTTCATAAGACTATCTTTCCGTTCCAAGAACACGGTCGGGCTCAATTCCCCAGAACACAATACCGTCCATCAATTTGCGCGTCGTGCGCACGACCGCGGCGCGCACAACCTCCGCGCCTTTCACATAGCCCAGAACCGTCATTTCGCCACTTGGGTGTTCAATCGAAAGCGCCTTGGGATCACCCTTTGGGATCACCGCCAGATCTTGCCCGACCGCGCCCGGTGTCAGACAGGCCGTCGCCACACTGACCGCGCCAAGCACTCCGATCGCCTTGTGACAACGATGGGGAATAAACGTCCGCGTCGAAATCGCGCCACCCGCCGCAGGCGCGCTGACCATGCACATCTTCGGCACGGTCTTTTCGGCAACGTCTCCAAGGTTCATGCGGTGTCCCGCCGCAAGTCGTATCCGCTCAAGTCGCGCTTTCAAGACGACATTCGCCTCAAGCACCTCGGGACGCTCATTCCCGGTCACCCCGAAGTCGGCCGCCCGCAGCACGACACACGGCATGCCGTTGTCGATCAGCGTCGCCGCGACGCCGTCGATTTCATCCACCGCATTGCCGGTCGGAAACAGCGCCCCACAGGTTGAGCCAGCCGTGTCCCGAAACGTAATCGGAACCGCCGCCGCCGTCCCCGGTACCCCGTCGATCCGCGCGTCCCCGGAGTAGATAACCGCGCCATCCCGCGTCGCCACGCGCACGTCTGCAATCTGGCCGGTGTTCTCCATGAATATCGTCACCGGGGTCTCACCGTCCCGCGCCGTCACCAATCCGCGCTCGATCGCGAAAGGTCCGACACCGGCCAGAATGTTCCCGCAATTCTGCGCATCCGAAACACGCGCCGCGTCGACAGAAACCTGCAAAAACAGATAATCCACGTCGATCCCCGGCCGCACCGACCGCTTGATCACCGCCACCTTTGACGTCAGCGGATCCGCGCCCCCCATCCCGTCGATCTGACGCGGGTCCGGAGATCCCATAACCCCCAAAAGAGCCGCATCCCGTGCGGCTGCATCCCCGGGTAAATCCTCAGCCAGAAAATAGCCGCCCTTTGACGTCCCGCCGCGCATCCACATGCAGCGGATCCCGTCAGACATATTTCAGGCCCTTCGCCGCCAGCCGGGGCCGCATATCGTAGATATCCAAGCCCAATTCGCCCGCCGCCAAGCGCTTGCGCCGCGCCTCTTCGCTGTCGGTGCGGGCTTTCGCCTTTTCGGCGACCGCCGAAGCCTCGGCCCGTGGCACCACACACACACCGTCATCGTCCGCCACGATCACATCGCCCGGAACAATAGCCACGCCTGCGCAAACGACCGGTATATTCACCGACCCCAATGTCTCTTTCACCGTGCCTTGCGCCGATACCGCCGTCGACCAGACCGCAAAGCCCATCTCCCGCAGTTCCCGCGTGTCGCGCACGCCGGCATCAATCACCAAAGCCCGACACCCGCGCGCCATTGCAGATGTTGCAAGCAAGTCGCCAAAATACCCCATGTCGCAAGGCGCAGTCGGCGCCAGCACCATGATGTCGCCCTCGCGCAATTGCTCGATCGCGACGTGGATCATCCAGTTGTCTCCCGGAGCCGCCGAAATCGTGACCGCAGATCCCGCAATTGCAAAATCCTGCTGGATCGGCCGCATGTTCGCCGCCATCAGGCCACGCCGTCCAAGCGCCTCGTGTACCGTCGCCACCCCCGCAGCGCCCAGCGTCGCGATAACGTCTGCACCCGCACGCTCAATGTTCTGAACAACAACCGCCATTGAAACCGTCCCCTCTCAACGCGCTACTAAAGCACGTCCACAGTGCGCGGAAACACCGATTGAAAACCTTCCGCATATTCCGCCTTGCGCCCGCCAGCCTGTCCGCCGGAATTGCGCCGGAAGTGGTTCGCGCGGTTTTCAGCGACACGGGTGTAATAGTCCCAAAGATGCTCCTGCCCTTCCATACACTCGATGGCTGCACGCTTTTTGTCCCAGACCGGCGTGATGTCGAGAAACGTATCAGGCTTCCAACCCATCTGCTCGGTCTGGTGCGGTTCAAACAGATACAACTGCGGCGCGCCCAGCACCTTTTCCCCCGGATTATGCCCCCAGGCCTGCGCAACCATCCGCACCTCAAGAGCAAGCTTCATCGTATACATATGATCGGTGTTATACGGGTCATACTGCGCATGGCTTAACATAAAGTCAGGCTGCACCGCCCGGATCACATCAACCAGACGATCCTTTTGTTCACCGTCCAGTTCAAGCGGGTAATCCCCACAGTCAAAGAACTGAATATCATGCACGGACAAAGCCTTGGCCGCGTTTTCCGCCTCGCGCTGACGCTCGGCTTTGACCCGCTCAAGCGTCATGCCTTCCTGCTTCCACAGCTTGGCGCTTTCTCCGCGTTCGCCGTAGGACAGGCACACAACCGTGACGTCGTAGCCCATCTCCTGATGCAAGGCGATTGCCCCGCCGCAGCGCCAGACAAAGTCAGCCGAATGCGCCGAAATCACCAATGCCGTTTTCCCGGACGTCATGCAGACGGCCCTCCTGAATTACATGTCGAGAAACACCGTTTCGCGTTCACCGCGCAGACGAATATCAAACCGATACGCCCCTGCCCCGGTCTTCGTCGCCATCAAAGTCTGCACCCGTGGGCGCTGTTCAATTCGCGCCAAAACCGGATCGCCTTTGTTGTCTTCATCGTCGAAATATATCCGGGTATGGAGCCCGGTATTGATCCCGCGTGCCACGATCCAAACCGAGATATGGGGCGCTTGAAATCCGCCTGATCGTGTCGCAACCGGACCTGGTTTGACTGTACGCAGCGTGAATTCGCCACTTACACCGTCGGCGGCAAACCGGCAGAACCCCGACACATTCGGATCGGCTCCGTCCTGCCCCGCGAAAAGCCCCGCCGCATCCGGCTGCCAGCTTTCCATCATTGCATCGCGCATCGCCCAACCCGTCCCGTCATAGACTGACCCGGTGATTGTGATGATCTCGCCCTTCGCGCCTTCGCGGATCGGCGACAGACCCAGATCCTCAGGATAGACACCCCCGACGCCGGCAAACGTCGGTATGCAGCCGATATGCACATATGGCCCTGCCGTCTGGCTGGCCGTCTCGGTCAATGTGGTCAGTTTCTGTACCATGCTCACATCCCCTCGGGTCGGTTTTCAAACACCGTCTGGCGCCGTCCGCGCAGCACGATATCAAACTTGTAGGCAAGGAAATCCATTGGTCGCGCCATCGCCATATCCAGCGGAGCGACAAGAGCCTCCAATTGGCTGCGATCCTTCACCGTGGCGGCGATCGGACAACGATCAATCAGCGGGTCGCCCTCGAAATACATCTGAGAAATCAGCCGCTGTCCGAAGGCATGTCCGAACACCGAAAAATGGATGTGCATCGGGCGCCATTCGTTCCCTCGGTTCGGCCAGGGATAAGCGCCGGGGCGGATCGTCATAAACTGATAACCACCGTTTTCATCCGTGATCGTGCGCCCGCATCCGCCGAAATTCGGATCAAGCGGCGCGAAATAGGTATCCTTCACGTGGCGATACCGCCCGCCCGCGTTGGCCTGCCAAATTTCGACCAGTGTATTCGGCACCGCACGCCCCATCTCGTCCAGTACCCGCCCATGCACCAGAATGCGCTCGCCGACGGCCAGTTCTCCGGTGAAGTTCACGATCAGATTGTTGTCGTTGTCGCCAATCAGGGAATGTCCGAAGCGAGGCCCGGTTTCCTCGCTTGCCGTGCTTTCCAGCGACAAGAGCGGCAAGGACGGCGCGCGCGTCATACTCGTCTTGTATTCGGGATCATAAGGCACCGGATGGGCGGCGCGATTACGCGGCACCAGAGGCGCTGTCTCGTATGACTTAGCCATTTTTCTCTTCCTCCATCTCGGCGAATGTCTGCTTGGCCAGTTTCAGCGCATGATTGGCCTTCGGGACGCCCGCATAGATCGCGACATGCTGAAACGCCTCAGCCACATCGTTCTTGGTTGCCCCGGTCCGGGCGGTCGCGCGGATATGCATGGGGATCTCTTCGAAATTTCCCGTCGCAGCCAGCAGGGCCAGCGTCAGCATCGATCTCTCCCGAAGGCTGATGCCGTCCGACGCCCAGACTGTCCCCCATGCGCTTTCAGTTATAAGATCTTGAAACGAAGCGTCAAAATCCGATTTCGCCGCCTCGGCACGGTCTACATGGGCATCCCCCAGAACGCGGCGCCGCACCTCCATGCCCTTTTCACGTCGATCCGTCATCAGTACGGCAACCCCACATAATTGCGCGCCAAAGCCTCTTGCGCGGCAGGTGTTTCGCGCAAGAACGCCAATTCGGCACGCTGCATTTTCAGATCAAACCCGCTTTGATCGGGAAAGCGGTGCAACAATGAGGTCATCCACCAGCTAAACCGTTCGACCTTCCAGACCCGGTCCAACGCGCGCGCCGAATACGCCTCGATCCCATCATCCGAGCCGTCTACGTAATGCCCGCGCAATCCCTCGAACAGATAATGCACGTCAGACGCCGCCGAATTCAGCCCCTTCGCGCCCGTCGGAGGCACAATATGCGCCGCATCGCCGCACAGGAACAACCGCCCCCATTGCATCGGCTCGCAGACAAAACTCCGCAACGGAGCGATGGATTTCTCAATCGACGGTCCCGTTACAAGCCGTGCGGCATCCTCTTCGGGGATGCGCCGTTTCAACTCGGCCCAGAACGCCTCATCCGACCAATCCTCGACCTTTTCGTCCAACCCGCATTGGATGTAGTAGCGCGACAGGTTCTCGTTGCGCATCGAACACAAAGCAAAGCCACGCTCGGAATTGGCATAGATCAACTCGTGATGAACGGGCGGCGTTTCGGACAATACGCCAAGCCAGCCGAACGGATACACTTTCTCGTATTCTCGCCGCACATCCAATGGGATGGCCTGCCGTGACACGCCGCGAAACCCGTCACACCCCGCGACAAAATCGCACTCAAGCCGATGCGACAGACCGTCGGCTGTATACGTCACAAACGGCGCGTCCGTCTTCAGATCGCCTAACGCAACATCCGACACTTCGAACACGCCAGCCAACCCGCGCTCTTCGCGGGCCGCATACAAATCCTTGGTCACCTCGGTCTGGCCGTACACAACAACGGGCTGGTCGACAAAATCCGAGAAACTCACCCGCACCCGGTCATTTTCATAACTCAGGATCGTGCCGTGGTGTTCGATCCCTTCGCGCTCCAACCGACCTGCGACGCCAACTTTGCGCAACAGATCAACCAGCCCCTGCTCCAGCACGCCCGCGCGAATGCGCCCTTCGACATGCGCGCGGCTTTGACGCTCAAGCACCACGGATGAGATACCTACACTCTTCAACAACAGGGAGAGCAAAAGCCCCGAAGGCCCGCCCCCAATGATTGCTACTTGCGTTCGCATCGTCTCGATCAGTTCAGCTCCTTTGCGGGGGGCGTGCCATGCGAGTGAAACGTCTCAATCGTCTTCAACCCCCAGGCCTGGCCCTTTTTACGCTCGGTTTCGCTCCATGTTACCGTCTCCCAATCGGGTTGCAAAATCAAACGCGCGCCAGCATTGGCCAGTTCGACCCTGTTGCCCGCAGGCTCCCAGACGTACAGAAAGAACGTCCCCTGAATGGCATGCTTGTGCGGTCCGGTTTCAATGTGGACGCCGTTCTCGAGAAAAATATCAGCGGCACGCAGGATGTCTTCGCGCTGGTCCGTGGCATAGGTGACATGATGCAAACGGTTGTCGCCGCGCCCATGCTCTTCGGTGCAGGCGAGATCATAGGTCTTGTTATTGACCGTAAACCAACAGCCCCCGAGCCGCCCGTTATCAAGCTGGATTTGCTCGGTCACCCGACTGCCGAGACAGGTCTGCATAAAGTCGCGAAATTCGGTCACATCCTTCGCCAGCAGGTTCACATGATCCAATCGGCGCGGGCTTGCCCCTTGGGCGTGGAAACGGCTTACCATATTCTTTAGCGCGGGCGCGTCGTCCGCGTCGGGACGGTATTTGTGCGTGTCCCAATAAATTTCGAACAGATGCCCGAACGGGTCTTCGAACCGAAAAGCGCGACCATGCCCAAGATCGCCCTCGACCCAGCCATGCACCTTGTATCCAGAGGCCTCGATCACCGCGACCCGGCGCGCCAAAGCCGCCTCGGACGACACGCGATAGCCGATATGGCCGACCCCTGTCGTGTCCGACGCGGTCAATTTCAGCGTATGCACCTCATAATCATCCCAGGCGCGTAAATAGGCGCTGTTGCCGTCGCGCGCCGCCATCTTCAGTCCGTAAACCCGCGTAAAGAAATCGAGGCTCTCGTCAAAACGGTTCGTCAAGACCTCGACGTGGCCCAGATGCGCAATATCGAAATTTGGCTCAGTCATGGCCCTCACCCGAACATTGTTGTTGGCAGGAACAAAGCAATCTGCGGAAACAACACAATAATGAACAGCGTCACCAGCATCATCACCCAGAACAACGCCACACCGGAAAAAATCTGGCCCAATGACACATTCGGCGCAATGGATTTAACAATGAAGACGTTCAACCCAACGGGCGGCGAAATGAGCCCCATTTCAAGCGCCAGAACCACCATCACGCCGAACCAGATCGGATCAATCCCCAACTCGACGATGATCGGAAAAAAGATTGGCAGGGTCAAAACCAGCATCGCGAACCCCTCCAGAAAGCATCCCAGAACGATGTAGACGAGAAGGATCAGCAACAGCACAGACGTCGCCGAAAGGTTCAGCGCATCGACAAACCCGCCAACCGCCGTGGGGATATGGCTTAGCGCCAGAAACGGGTTGATCAGATGCGCGGCAATCAGGATCAGCATCACGGTGGCCGATGTCACCACGCTGTCCTTTGCGGCCAGCCAAAGGGCCTTCACACCCAATGTCTTGCTGAAGAACCCGATGGCAATAACCGCCCCCGCGCCCACGGCCGCGGCCTCGACCGGAGAAAACAACCCGCCGTAAATGCCGCCGATGGTCAGCACGATAATGCCCACGATCGGGCCGGCACGCGACACCGCCCGGACCTTTTCGCCCAAGCTCGTTTTTGGCCCCGCAGGTCCGTATTCAGGCCGAAGATAGCACAGCACTGTCACCGCCAATACGAACAGCGACAACAACAAGAGCCCCGGAAAAACGCCCGCCAAGAACAGCCGTCCGATGGATTGCTCGGTCAGGATTGCATAGATCACAAAGCCGGTAGACGGCGGAATCAAAATCCCCAGTGTGCCGCCCGCTGCGACCACGCCCGTCGACAGGCGTGGATCATAATTGTACCGCTCCATCTCGCCCAAGGCGACCTTGCCCATTGTCAAAGCCGAGGCCACAGAAGACCCGGAAAGTGCTGCAAATCCCCCGCACCCAATGACCGTGGCCGACGCGAGCCCGCCCTTGACCGACCCGATGACCGCATAGGCCGCGTCATAGAGTTGGCGGCTCATCCCGGTCGCGGACGCCACATTGCCCATCAGGATAAACAGCGGGATCACCACAAGTTCCGGCGAGGATCCAAGCGTGAACGCTTCGGACGCCAACAACGAAGTCGCCGCGTTCAGGCCGTTCAACGTCCAGATGCCGAAGAACCCGACCACGAACATCGCAAAGGCCACCGGTATTCTCAAAACAAGCAAAATGAAAAGCGCCAGAATGCCGACAAGTCCGGCGGATGTCGCCGTCATGTGTGCGGCTCCTTGCGAATATCGCGGCCCGTGACCGCCAGTTCAGCCGCCCGCAACGCAAGCCCAAACGCCGCCAGAGACAGAAATGCAATCATGCCCCACTGGAACCAGGCTTTTGGCAAATACAAAAGGTTCGTCGACAAATTCAACATCACCGACAGTTGCGCGCTGTCCCATGTCGCCCAGGCAAGTACCGCAAAAATTACCGCGCCCATTGCCGCCACGACAATATCAATCATCCGGTTCATCGCGTCCGGGAAATACCGCTCGAACAGATCCACGGAAATATGCCCACCTAATCGGTCACACAGCGCCATCGGCGCAAATACCAGAACCGTCATCGCCATCATTGTGATGTCCTGCCCGCCATAAAGCGGACTGCCCAGCGCGCGGCCTACGACATCGACCAAAATGACACCCACCACAATCAACAGGCCAAGCGAGCCGATTGCGGCGGACAGACCTATCAGCCTGTCCGCCCATGTGCGTACAGAAAGCACGCCTTACTTCTGAAGCGCAGCCAGCGCTGCGTCCCCGTCAACAGCCGCAACATATTCGGCCACGACATTCGACACAGCATCCCGGAACGCCGCGATCTCTTCCTCGGTCAGATCCACGAATGTGTTCGAAGCGTCCATCCGCGCACGGGCAACGCCCGCCTGTCCGGTCGCATTCCAGGCCGCTTCTGCGTTGTTGGACACGCCGCGTCCGATGTTCGCATCCACAGCCGCACGTGCCTCATCCGACAGACCGTTGTAGGCATTTTCGCCCATCACCGCGAAGAACGACAAGCGCCCCAATGGCGCGCCAAAGGTGAAACTGTCCGCAACTTCGTCCAGCTTGAAATCGTCCAGCGTCGATGATCCGGTAAACACACCATCAATCAATCCGGTTTGAAGCGCGTTATACACCTGGTTGATCGGCATCTGCACCGGCGTCGCGCCCAATGCTTCGGCCACTTTGCCAGCCGTCGCCCCCGCCACGCGGATTTTCAGACCCTCAAGGTCGGCAGGCGTGCGGATCACTTTGTTTTTCATGATCATCACGTTCGGCTCAGAGGTCCAAAGTGCGATCGGCACGGTGCCCGGAAACTCGCCCGCAAGCAAATCCATCGCATCCCAGATCGCATCCGCACCCGACTTGCCCTCGGGAACAACGCCCGGCAGCTCGACGATCATCGTCTTTGCAAACTGCGACGACGTATAGCCCGGCAGGCCCCAGGCAATCTCGGCCACGCCCTGAACGACACGCACATATTGCTCAACCGGGCCACCGCCCAGTTCGCCGCCGTGATAGCCGCGCACTGTCAGAGACCCATTGGTGGCCGCGGAGAAATCCGCATTCAACTTTTCAATCACCGAAGCGTTGACTGTGTGGAACGGCGGCGTGAAATTCGCAAATTTCAGCTCCTGTGCAAACGCAGGCATTGCCACCAAAGACGCAAGAGCCGCGCCCAAGAGTGTTGATCTGATCATTCGTAGTCCTCCCTGAGAATATCCAGAACCGGTTGGTCCGATCCCTTGAATTTCGGACGCCAGATCACCGAAATGACCTGCCGCCCGCATACCATAGCGCTATACCGTCTTGGTGCGCCAACTATCTGCAGCGTAGCCTTCGCGCACCTCGTTCGCATAAGGCGTCGGAGACACACGCACGCGAATGTCAGCCTGCTTGTGACGCTCGGCCGAGGTCTTTCCGGTGTCATCCGGCTCGCCCCACTTCAACGTCAGGACATCGCCCACCTGCACCGACTGGTCCACAACCCCAAGCGACAAGACACAGCGTTCGTTGTAGCTGTAGCCGTTGAACATCGACATGCCCACCATCTTGTCGCCGTGCATCACCATATCCGCCGAAGACGACGCATAGTTGGGCTGCGGAAAGTCGATCCACTTGTATGGGATGCCATCGTCAAACGCAGAAGCGATCACTTTAAGAACGTCTTCTTTGTTCCACTCAAACGTCACTTTTTTCCGGTTGGTGCTGCTTGCTTTCATCTTCATCAACGCGTCTTTGCCGATGAAATCATCCTTCTTCCAGCCGATATAGAAATCATATCCAAGCTCGAAAGGATTGACGTAGTAGTCTTCGATATTGTCCGACACAAAGCTGCCGCCAATCGCGCCAGCGGCTTCGTACATGTCCGATCCGACCCAATCGCGATACTCGGCCAACATGCCGTCACCCGTATAAATCCCCGGCAAAGGCGATGGGATCCAACCCGATTCAAGCGTGTTCGTCGAATAGGCGCGGCTTCCGCATTGCACCAGATCCACGCCCGCATCGCGCGCGGCCTGCATGATCGTCGAATGGATGTAATGCTTGTCTTCATACGGTCCCCAGATCTCAAGACCCGGCGCACCCGACATGCCGTGGCGCAGCGCCTGCACCTTCTTTGAACCGACATTGATCCAGTCCACATGGAAAAACTTGATGTCCTGAATGGGACCGCCATTCATCTTCTCGAATATCTTCGGTGCATCCGGACCCTGAATTTGATAGCGGTAATGCGTCCGCAAGACACGTTCGCCTTCCGGGCGCGAGGTTGAACGCGGGTCATGCTTGATGCGCACATTCCAGCTGCCGTGGGCCGCACAAAACATCAGCCAGTTCGACGTCGGCGCACGGCCTACAAGAATGAACTTATCGGCACGCTCGCGGAAAATGATATGGTCCCCGATCACATGACCGTTCGGCGTAACCGGCACGAAATGCTTGGCGCGGTTCAGATCAAAATTCGCGAACGAGTTGATCCCGTGATGCGACAGAAAGGCCTCGGCTTGCGGACCTTCGACAATCAACTCATCCATGTGATGACACTGATCAAACAAGACCGCCGAATGCCGCCAGGCTTCTTGCTCGACCCGCCAGTTGCGGAACTCTGGTGTTACCACCGGGTAGACATACATCCCGATCTGAGAATTTCTCAGCATCTCAACCGGATTGGCATGGGCTTTCATTACATCGGCAAGGCTTGGCATCTGAGGACTTCCTTTGGTGAGTTCAATCTGTTGCAACCAGCGACAGGCCCGGCACCCGCGTGGCGATGCTGGGTCCGGCATTGGCAAAATGTTCAAGGTTTTCGCGGGCAAGCCGCGCGTGTTCGCGGGTCAGCGCCTCGGCGCGCGCGCCTTCCCGGGCGCGGATCGCGGCCAGAATGGCGCGGTGTTGCCATTGCGCACGCACAAGCGACGCATGGAAATCAGGGATAAGCTCTTGTTCTTTCAGGAACGAGCTGGGAGAGGCCAGCGGCGTCCGACCGACACGCTCGACCTCGCGTTGCACAATCGAACTGCCGGCCATGCGTGCCAGCAACGCGTGAAAGGCCGCGTTCTGGCGCACATAAGCTGCCAGATCAATAAAGCCCTCGGTGCCGATCGCGTTGTCGATGCCATCCAGCACGCGTTCTGCTTCGCCCAATAGTCCGGGCGATACGCCCCGTTCCGCCGCCAGCCGCGCGCCCATACCTTCGACCACGCCACGCAATTCGATCGCATCGTTTATGTCATCAAGCGTAAAACGGGCAACCCGCGTGCCACCGGTTTCAATCCGCTCCAATAGCCCCTCATCGACAAGCCGGTCCAACGCTTGCCTGAGGGGGGTGCGGGAAATTCCTAGCCGTTCGGCTAGGGCAACTTCGGACAGACGGGTGTTGGTCTCGAATGCCCCGCGAAGCACAAGCGTGCGCAGCCCAATCAAGGCCTTCTCGAACTGAGTGGTACGGTCTGCCAAGTGTCGCCTCCCCGCGCACATGCTAGAACTTTCGTAAATTGTATACAAAAACTTGTCAATACCAGTGCTTTCACGCCTTTATGGCGAACAGAGGCAAATATTGTATACATTTCGGATCAACTCTCCGGATTTCCGGCGATGCGTGCGCACCATTAATGAAATCCTACAGGCCCGAACGGGCGCACCGACGTAATACCGACGTAATACCGACGTGGCGATTTTGACGTGGCGATTTTGACGATTTCCTCAGGAAATTAACAGAGATGAACAGAATACCACGGCGCCTCTGCGCACATGGAATCCGACCCTAGCCTGATCCCGCGATTAGCCGTAAAACAAGGCATGATCGGTTGAAAAAGAAAGACAATCTCATGCGCCACGCAACACCGAAAGCGACCCTCTCTTGACCGATACCTTTGATCATCCGTGGCTTGGCGGGCTGTTTCACGACGCCGACATAACCGCCATCTGGTCCCCCGACCAGCAGCTCAAACACCTGCTCACCATCGAAGCCGCCTACACCCGCGCGCTCGGCAGTTCTGGCCGAACTTCCCCAGAAGCGGCGGCCGAAATAGCGGATAAAATTCAAAGCTTTACGCCTGATCTGGAAAGCCTGCGCCTGGGTACAGCCCGCGACGGCGTGCCGATCCCTGATCTCGTGCGCCAGCTTCGCACAGTCATCGGAGACGACGCAAACGCCATCCACAAAGGCGCCACGTCACAAGACATTCTCGACACCGCTCTCAGCCTCACTCTGCGAGACGTGAGCACATTGCTAGAGACCCGCCTTGCGACCATACAGACCGCCCTGAACGACCTGAACACCCGATTTGGCTCTAAAGAAATAATGGGCCGCACCCGCATGCAAGCCGCCCTCCCGATCCCGGTGGCACACCGCATCCAGTCATGGTCAGCGCCCCTTTCGCGTCATGCCGACCGCCTTGCAGGACTGCGCTCGCAAACCGAACGCCTTCAACTCGCCGGCCCCGTCGGAAACCTGCAAACGCTTGGAGAACAAGGGGAAATAATCCAGAAAGCGACGGCAAAAAGCCTGGGCCTCGCCCTTTCTCCAAGTTCCTGGCACACAACACGAGACAGCGTTGTCGATTATGCGAATTGCCTTGTCCTGATCTCTGGCAGTCTTGGAAAAATGGGCCAGGACATTTGCCTCATGGCGCAACAAGGTATCGACGAAATCACATTTTCAAGCGGCGGCACATCCTCGGCCATGCCGCACAAAAACAACCCGGTTTTGGGCGAATTGCTTGTCACACTCGCCCGCTTCAACGCGACACAAATCGCCGGCATGCATCACGCAATGGTTCACGAACAGGAGCGCTCTGGAGCGGCTTGGATGCTGGAATGGATGATCTTGCCGCAAATAACCAAGGCCACCGCCCGCAGCCTTTCAGCGGCCACAGAGCTGTGCGAAAGCATCACACGGATCGGCCTGTAACGCACTTAGGTGAAACGCTAAATCCAGAATTCTTCGCGCACCGTGCCTTCGACAGGCCCTTCAGGTGTTTCGATATGAAGAACCGTTCCCGGATCCCAATGCGTCATCAGGACCATCCCAATCGCGACCGTGCAATCATAGTCCGGTGACCACGCCGCCGAGGTGACTTGCCCGATCTTTTTGCCCTTCGCCATAATCGGCCAGGCGCGATCACAGGGTGGCACCCGTCCCTTGATCGAAATGGGCCGCGTCTGTCGA
>JARFRG010000200.1 GCA_029287375.1 Boseongicola sp.
CATCAACGTTGCGGGCCGTTCTTATGGCCCGCAACACACACATGACAGACCCGGATAGGGTCGTATCTGCTGCGGGGCGCACAATCCGATGGTTCAGTTTCTTCGATTTGCGGGCATCCGGGCGTCACTTGCTTTCATAACTCTTTGCCTTGTCTCAGTCATCGTCTTCACGCTGATGGAACTGGTGCCCGGTGATTGCGCCGAGCGCTATCTGGCGTTCAAGAATTCGCAGGGCGCACAAATCTCGATTGCCGATATCGAGGCCGAACGGGTCCGGTTGGGACTGGACAAGCCATTCTTAGAGCGCTGGGTGAAATGGATATTTAACGCTTTTCAGGGCGAGTTCGGTGACAGTTGTATTCTGCGCCTGGATATCAACCAGCTTCTGGGCCAGAAAGTTTGGCTGAGCATCGGCATTTGCCTTGGATCACTTGCTCTGGCCTATGCCATCGCGATCCCTGTCGGCATCATCGCCGCGACATCGCGCAACCCGTTCCTAAACAACGGCTTGCGTCTGGTGAGCTATCTTGGTCTTGCGCTTCCGAACTTCCTTCTGGCTCTGATGATCATGTTGTTTTCGACAATCATGTTCGGCAACAGCCTGACGGGGTTGTTTTCGCCGGAGTTTCGCGACGCACCTTGGGACGCCGCGCGCATCAAGGATTTTCTGAGCCACGTCTGGTTGCCGGTCTTCATTCTTGGCTGGTCCGCCACCGCGTTTGCCATTCAAACGGTGCGCGCGCTGATGTCAGATGAAATCAGCAAGCTTTATGTCACCGCCGCCGCCGCGCGCGGTGTTTCCGGGCGTCGGCTGTTGATGCGCTATCCTGCCCGGCATGCTCTCAGTCCGATCATCAACTCGCTTGGCTTCGATCTGAACCGGATTTTCAACGAGCTTCCCATCGTAGCGCTGATCTTGACGCTGACAGAAGCGGGATCGTTGTTGATTGAAGCCCTTGCGCGCTCCAATGATCAGCAGTTGGCCGGAGCCATAATCTTTTTCCTGACCGGCAGCATCATCGCAATTAACTTCATCACCGATATTGCGCTGGCCATTGTCGACCCACGCATCCGCCGCAGCATCTTAGGGTAACGGATATGACTGAAACCAACATCTACGATGCCGCCGTCGATCAATCTGCCAAAGATGCCTATTTCACGGCGTCTCAGGGACAGCTGATCTGGACTCGTTTTAAAAAGCAAAAAGCCGCAATGGCCGGGGCCTGGGTGCTGGTGATCCTTATCTTGTCCGGGATTTTCGCACCTTTCCTGACGCCCTATGACCCCACGATAGCGGGTCGCGACAAGGACTATCTGAACGGCGCTCCTACTGTCCCGCAGTTTTGTGACGACAACGGATGCTCTTTGCGGCCATTCATTTATGCGGTCGAGCGCGAACGCTCGGCGGCGACGAATTTCCGATGGGTCACCACCATTAACACCGACGAACGCAGGTATCTGCAGTTCTTTGTCGAGGGGTCGGAATACTCGTTGTTTTTCATGACGTTTGACACCCATCTATTTGGCATGGAAGATGGATTTATTCATCTATTCGGCACAGATTCCACCGGCAAGGACATCTTTTCGCGGACGTTTCACGCAATCAATACATCGCTGGCTGTAGGCACGATCGGTGTGTTTATCGCATTTGTGCTGGCTTTGGTCATCGGCGGGATTTCTGGCTTTTATGGAGGCTGGATAGACTCGTTCATTCAGATGCTGACGGATGCTGTCCGCACGATCCCGGCCATTCCGCTATTCATGGCGCTTGCCGCGTTTATTCCGGACACTTGGAGTGCGGAGGAGAGGTTTTTCTTTATCTCTATCATCCTGGGGTTCATTGGCTGGCCGACGCTTGCGCGGCGTGTCCGCACGCACCTGCTAACCGAGCGAAATCAGGAATACGTTCTGGCTGCGCAGCTTTGCGGTGCTTCTTCGGGCCACGTGATCCGCAAGCACCTGCTTCCCAGCTTTACCAGTTACATAATCGTCGATCTGGTCATCTCTTTTCCCTATATGGTGCTGTCCGAGACTGCGCTCAGTTTCATTGGGCTTGGTCTCAAAGACCCCGTTAATTCTCTTGGCGTGATGCTTCAGAATGTAACGAGTGCAGATGTGCTGCTGAATTATCAGTGGTATTTCATACCTGTGATTTTCTTCATCATTCTTGTCATGGCATTTGTGTTTGTCGGTGACGGTTTGCGAGATGCAGCAGACCCCTACGGAGATACCAAGAAATGAGTCGCCTGATTGACGTCGAAAACCTGACCCTGCAATTTGACACCGACGAGGGGCGCATCACAGCTGTTGACAACGTGTCCTTTAGTCTGGAAGCGGGCGAGGTGATGGGACTTGTGGGCGAAAGCGGCTCGGGCAAATCCGTGACAGCAAAGTCATTGATGAAGCTGAACCCGCGCAATGCCGTCTACGGGCCGGACACCAAGATCACGCTGCATCTTGAAGACGGTCCGGTCGATGTCATGTCACTGCAAAACGATACTGAAATGAAGATCGTGCGCGGTGGGTCCATTTCCCTGATTTTCCAAGAACCGATGGCCAGCTTTGCGCCCGCCATTTCGATTGGAGATCAGATGGTCGAGCAGTTGTTGATCCATACTGATTTCTCCAAGGCGCAATCAAAAGAACTCTCGATCGAAATGCTTGACCGGGTCGGCATCTCTGACGCGAGCACCCGGTTTGGCCAATACGCTTTTGAACTGTCGGGAGGGATGCGCCAACGCGCAATGATCGCGATGGCTCTTTCGACCAAGCCAAAGTTGCTGATCGCGGACGAGCCTACGACGGCTCTCGATGTCACCATTCAGGCGCAGGTCATTGATCTGATGAAAGATCTGGTGGATGAGTTTGGGATGGGGATCATTTTTATCACCCATGACCTGGGCGTAATCGCCCAAACCGCCGACAAGGTCGCGGTGATGTATCTGGGAAAACTGGTCGAACAAGGCACCGTGCGCGATGTTATCCGCCGTCCTGCGCATCCTTACACGCGCGGATTGCTGGCAGCCCTTCCGACGCTTGATGATATCGACGCGCCTTTGACACCGATCCCGGGTGATATTCCGTCACCGCTTGAGCGCCCGGCAGGCTGCGTCTACAGCACCCGCTGTCAAGAGATTATTGGACCACGCTGTTCTGCAGAAGTTCCACAATTTCTGTCGGTTGATACGGACCACTCCGCCGCCTGCCACATCTATGACACGCAGGAGGGTGCAGCATGAGCCAGTCTCCCTTAATCACTGCAAAGGGTCTGTCGGTCCATTATGCGCTACGTGGCGGACTGATCGGCCCCAAACCCTATGTGGGCGCAGTTGAAAACGTAACGATCGAGATTGCGGCGGGCAGCTTTTTTGGTCTGGTTGGCGAGTCTGGTTCCGGCAAAACAACACTTGGTCGTGCGATGTTGCGGGCGGCTCCCATCAGTCGCGGGGATGTGCATTTTGATGATGGCGAGGTGTCCTATTCTCTCAAGGATCTGGGCAAACAAGACCTCAAAGAGTACCGCAAGCGCGCGCAGCTGATCTTTCAGGATCCTTACGCCGCACTTAGCCCCCGTATGACTGTGCGGGATATTATTGCCGAGCCATTAGAAGTTATGGGGCTTACATCTTCGCGCGCTGAAACGGACGAGCGTGTACGCGAGATTGCTGCAAAGTGCCGTCTGAACGTCGAGCATTTGCGTCGCTTTCCGCACGCCTTCTCGGGAGGGCAACGCCAGCGCATATCAATTGCGCGCGCGTTGGTTTCGGGACCAAAATTCATTGTGGCGGATGAAAGCGTTGCTGCTCTGGATGTGTCGATTCAGGCTGATGTGCTGAACCTGCTGAAGTCTATCCAGGAAGACATGGGACTGACGTTTCTGTTCATCAGCCATGACCTTAGCGTCGTGGCTCATGTCTGCGATCATGTTGCCGTCATGTATCTGGGTCGCATTGTCGAAACTGCGCCGACAAGGACGCTGTTTTCGAACCCGCGCCATCCATATACGACCGCACTGCTGTCTGCGATCCCCTCTCTTGATCCGGATGACCGGGGCCGCGCGCAAAAACTGGAAGGTGAAATTCCATCGCCAACCAATCCACCACCGGGTTGCAAGTTTCAGACCCGTTGCCCGCATGCCATTGACCGCTGCCGCGTTGAAGAACCGACGCTGGAGACCGCCGGAACAGAGCATCACGTTGCGTGCCACCGCTGGCAAGAACTCGCGGGTTAGGCCACTGACTGGCCTTGTCAAAAAGGTTCGAGTTGAGGCGGGCAGGGTGGCTGTTCACTATCGCAGATTGCGCGACAAATTTTTGGGACACGCATGCAGGGTGAGTGCGTGTTCGAATGTGGTTTCCTGAATGGTGGCATCGAGCTGAAGGATGTTGTGGTGGTTTCTTACGCCATGGCCGCTTGAATGCGGAACACGACCTTTTTGACGGTAAAGGCAGCGTAAAAAAGCCGCGCCACCTTTTTGCTTGGTAGCGCGGCTTGTCGTGCAGCTATGCTGTCCTTGCTGGAAATAGCGCATAGTGGTTTTCCAGCGCCCACCTGAATGCTCCTTCAGGTGAGGTGATTGGGTTTCAATCCGTTACTGACCTTGCCGTGACTGGTCCTGATCTTGATCCTGATCGTGACCGTCGGAATCGGAAGGGGCCGCAG
>JARFRG010000221.1 GCA_029287375.1 Boseongicola sp.
ACGGCGATCTCGTCGATAAGATTGATGTTTGTACGCGTGACTACTCGGCAGCCACGCGCGCCGGATCGGCCAAAGCAACAATGTCGAACATGATACGGTTCAGCTCAAAGTCCTTTGGCGTGTACACACGGGCGACACCCATCGCGCGCAAACGGGCCGCGTCATCGTCTGGAATGATACCGCCGACCACGACTGGAATTGCGCCCAGTCCGGCGACGTGCAATGCGTCCAAAAGCTCTTCGATCAAAGGCATGTGACTGCCGGAAAGGATAGACAATCCAATGACATGCGCGCCCTCATCTATGGCGGTCGCCACGATTTCACTTGGTGTCAGGCGAATGCCCTCATAGGTAATATCCATGCCCGCATCGCGTGCGCGTGTCGCTATTTGCTCGGCGCCATTCGAGTGACCATCAAGGCCGGGCTTGCCAACCAAGAACTTTAGACGGCGCCCAAGTTTGGCGGACACCGCATCGACCTCCGCACGCAGATCATCAAGGCCTTCAGTCCTGTTCGATGGCGATTTGGCAACCCCGGTGGGCGCACGGTATTGTCCGAAAACGCCGCGCACTACGTCGCCCCATTCCCCGGTTGTTGCCCCGGCTTTCGCCGCAGCAATGGACGCAGGCATAATGTTGCGCCCGTCTTTCGCAGCGGATGTGAACTCAGCCAATGCGATCTGCACAGCCCCTTCGTCGCGTTCTGACCGCCAGGCGTTTAGCCGTGCGTTTTGATCCGCCTCGGCCTCTGGATCGGCGACCATAATGGCATCGGGTCCACTGGTTAAAGGCGAAGGCTCTCCGGCTTCATATTTGTTAACGCCGACGACGGTTGTTTCGCCTTGTTCAATACGCCGTATTCGGTCTGCGTTTGCCTCAACCAGCCGCATCTTCATGTATTCGATCGCCTCGACCGCGCCGCCCATCGCATCGATGCTCGCAAGTTCGGCGCGCGCTTGATCTTTCAGCATCTCAACCTTGGCGGCAATGACGGGGTTTCCATCAAACAGATCACCGTATTCCAAAAGGTCGGTCTCATAGGCCAGAATTTGCTGCATCCTTAGCGACCACTGCTGGTCCCAGGGGCGCGGCAGACCAAGGGCTTCGTTCCAGGCAGGAAGCTGAACCGCCCGCGCTCTCGCACTCTTGGACAGCGTAACAGCCAGCATTTCCAACAAGATACGGTACACGTTGTTTTCTGGTTGTTGTTCGGTCAAGCCAAGCGAATTGACCTGAACGCCATATCGAAAGCGCCGGAACTTCTCGTCTGTAACGCCGTACCGTTCGCGGCAAATTTCGTCCCAAAGCTCTGTGAAAGCGCGCATTTTGCAAAGCTCAGTAACAAAGCGAATGCCGGCATTCACAAAAAAACTGATGCGTCCCACCATTGCCGGAAAGGCGTCCTCGGGAACTTTCCCCTTGAGGTCATCCAACACCGCTTGCGCGGTTGCCAGAGCGAACGCCAGCTCCTGCTCTGGCGTCGCACCGGCTTCTTGCAGGTGATAGGAGCAGACGTTCATCGGGTTCCATTTTGGCAGATTTGTCTGCGTCCAGGCAGCGACGTCGGTAATCATCCTTAACGATGGGCGGGGTGGGCAGACATACGTACCACGAGACAAATACTCCTTAATGATGTCGTTTTGCACCGTGCCCTGAAGCTTGGAGATATCGGCGCCTTGCTCTTCCGCAACCGCAACATAAAGCGCCAACAACCAGGGGGCCGTCGCATTGATTGTCATCGAAGTGTTCATCTGATCCAATGGGATCGCGTCAAATAAGGCGCGCATATCACCAAGATGCGCCACAGGGACGCCAACTTTTCCGACCTCGCCACGGGCCAATTTGTGGTCGCTGTCATACCCTGTTTGCGTCGGCAGATCGAAAGCAACCGAGAGCCCGGTTTGCCCCTTCGCAAGGTTACTCCGATACAACGCATTGGACGCATGCGCCGTAGAATGACCGGCATATGTTCGAAACAGCCATGGTCGATCTGCCGACTTTGGCACGGCATCTTTCTGCGGTTGCGACATATCCGAATCCTCGCGGCTACTCTTGTAATTATATTACGTTCGCAAGCCGAATAATAACATTTTGTGTCACTGTCAAATCGCTGCGTCGCGGCATGGCGGGATTGTTCTTCCCCGTCCAGGCTGTCACTGTCACCGCATGGCTCAACTGGTCACATTGCCGCTTTGGCTCCTTATTCTTGTTTTGGTGTTCGCTGCTGTGACGGCGTCAACGCATCTTCTGTTTCCATCCGTTCGTTGGTTTTTTCGGCGCCGTGCCGAACGGCTTGTCGCCGAGTTGAATAAGCGGTTGGAACGCCCCATCCAGCCATTCAAATTGTTGCGTCGACAGGATATGATCCAGCGGGTGATTTATGATCCCGAAGTGGTTCGCGCGGTAACCGAATACGCCGAAATCGAAGGCGTTCGCGAAGACGTCGCGTTCGAGAAAGCAAAGCGATACGCGCGGGAAATCGTTCCTTCGTTCAGTGCAACAGCCTACTTTGGAATAGCGGTTCGGGCGACACGCTGGTTGTCGAACAAGTTGTTCGACGTCCGACTGCATAGGATCGACGACGAGGCCCTGTCAGCGGTTGACCAAAACGCCACGCTTATCTTTGTCATTAACCACCGTTCAAATTTTGACTATGTCCTTGTCACCTATCTGGCAGGCGAGAAATCCGCGTTAAGCTACGCAGCCGGTGAATGGGCGCAAGTCTGGCCACTAAGCCGCATTGTGCGCGCAATGGGGGCCTATTTTATTCGCCGCAGATCGCACACAGAACTCTACCGAAAAGTTCTGGCGTCCTATGTAAAAAAGGCCACCGAAGCCGGAGTGACCCAAGCCGTTTTCCCCGAAGGTGGCCTAAGTCGAACGGGTATGGTTGGTCAGCCCAAGCTTGGAATTCTAAGCTACATCGTCCAAGCATGGAGCCCCGGCGGGCAAGATGTCGTTTTTGTTCCTGTGTCTCTGAACTACGACCGCGTTGTCGAAGATCGGGTTCTGGTTGCTGCCGGCCGATCGGGAACGCGCCGTTTCCGCGCGTCAGCACCAGAGGGAATTCGTTTCACTCTTCGCTACATCTGGCGTCGCATCCGGGGGGACGAAGGGCGGTTCGGCGTTGCCGGTGTGACCTTTGGGCGACCGGTGTCGCTCAGCGAACTTGCCGGAAAAGTTGGTGAAGTAGCAGACATTGTCGAAACCCTTGGGCAACGCCTCAAGGCCGATATTGAGGCCGCGGTTCCGGTCGTCACTGTGCCCCTGATCATGACCGCAATGTTGCTGCGGCACGACCCACTAACTGCGTCTGAAATAGCAGTCGAAATTGATGGAATTCGAAAGTCTTTGAAGGGCGCTCCACCCGATTTTTCGGTTGCGGCAGGTGAAGCTACCGCCTTGCAACGTGTGTTAGACGATCTCGCAAGGCGCGATATTCTGAAAAAGCAAGGCGAGGCCTACCAGATCAACGATCGAGACGTCGCAACCTTCTATGCGAACTCTTTGGTGCAATACCTTGCTGCAGATGCAGCCTCGGTATTGACCCGGATCTCCCATGAAGAGAATCTCGACGAGACATAAAGTTACAAAAAATGTGACTTTTTGTTTGCAAAATTACTTTGTGGCCGCTAATCCGAATTCTGACATTGCGCAGTTCTGCAGCGCAGCAAAAGGTATTAGGGGGTCTAGACATGGCGTTGGACGAAAAGGCTGGAACAGTGACCGATCAATCCGCGATCAAGGATCTTTACGATGTTGGGGAGATGCCTCCGTTGGGGCATGTGCCTTCTCGAATGCATGCTTGGGCAATCCGGCGCGAACGTCATGGTGACCCAGATTCAGCAATGCAGCTCGAAGTCGTCGAAACGCCACAGATCGACAGCAACGAAGTTTTGGTTTTGGTTATGGCCGCCGGCGTAAACTATAATGGCGTTTGGGCGGCGCTTGGACAGCCAATCAGTCCCTTTGATGGGCACAATCAGCCCTATCACATCGCGGGGTCCGACGCCTCCGGCATCGTTTGGGCCGTTGGCGACAAGGTCAAACGCTGGAAAGTTGGCGCCGAGGTTGTCATCCACTGCAATCAGGATGATGGCGATGACGAGGAGTGCAATGGCGGCGATCCGATGTTCTCGACGTCGCAGCGTATTTGGGGCTACGAAACCCCGGACGGTTCTTTCTCGCAATTCACGCGCGTGCAGGCCCAGCAGCTTATGGAGCGCCCAAAGCATCTGAGCTGGGAAGAGAGCGCGTGCTACACCCTGACCCTGGCGACCGCTTATCGCATGTTGTTTGGACACGAACCGCACGATTTGAAGCCGGGTCAAAACGTACTTGTCTGGGGGGCATCGGGTGGCCTTGGTTCCTACGCGATCCAGCTGATCAATACAGCGGGCGCAAACGCCATTGGGGTAATCTCTGACGAAGACAAGCGTGATTTTGTCATGGATCTTGGGGCCAAGGGCGTCTTGAACCGGCGTGACTTTCACTGCTGGGGGCAGCTTCCAACGGTAAACACGCCTGAATACGCTGAGTGGTTCAATGAAGCGCGCAAGTTCGGCAAAGCCATTTGGGAGATTACCGGCAAAGGCAACAACGTCGACATGGTGTTTGAGCACCCCGGCGAAGCGACTTTCCCTGTGTCGACATTCGTTGTGAAAAAAGGCGGAATGGTCGTCATTTGCGCCGGAACTTCCGGATTCAACTGTACGTTTGATGTGCGCTACATGTGGATGCACCAAAAGCGGCTGCAAGGAAGCCACTTT
>JARFRG010000261.1 GCA_029287375.1 Boseongicola sp.
CCAAGGTGCGCGATGAGCGCTTCATGAAACGGTTTGGGCCAGATGTGTGTGAAGACGTCAATCTTTTTCATGTCGTTTCCAATCGTGTTCAAGCGCTTCTGCGATCCGGGTAGGCCACGGTCAGCTGTTCAGAAATTGTGCGCGCAAGATCGCGTACTTTGTGTGCGAGAGCCGCTTGTTGCTGCGGTGATGTGTCGATTTCCGTTGCGGTCATGCAAAGAGCGGCGGCAGGGGCCGAGCCTGCATCAAAGATCGGGGCCGCAATGCCAACCACGCCGGGGGTCACTTCACCATGCGCGATGGCGACACCATCACGGCGCACTTTGCGCAGGGTTGTGCGGACTTCTTCCACTGTTTCTCCGATGCCGACGCGGGCAAACTCAGTCAGATTCGCACCGCCGATGTCTTCTTGTTCGGATTTTGATAACCACGCGAGGATTGCACGCGAAATCGCTCCGCGTGCCAAAGGCATTGGTCTGCCGCGCGGATAGCTGGAGATCGGATGAGGGGCGGATACCTGTGAAGAAACGCAGAGAATTTTGCGGCCGTACCAGCGCACCAGAAAAGCCGAGCAGGGATGCGTCTGTGCCAGTGTTTCCAGTGCCGGCTGCCCGAGAGCGATCAGTGGGTCGGCGCGGCGCATCAGATAATCAAGCTCTGTCACACGCGGCCCAAGCGCGTAGGCCGCTCCAAAAACCGGCGTGATCAATCCAGTGTCGCGTAGAGATTTCAAATAGCGATAGAGCGTCGGCCGGGTGAAGCCCGTGACCTGCATCATTTCCTCGGCGGTCCACTCGGGTCTTTCTTCGGTGAATAGTCCGAGAACTGTCAAAAGCCGATCGGCTGCATTCATGTCGTCACCTCGCGCCGTTGCTTTAATCCGTCGCGTAGCATCAGACCCGCACCAAGAGCGACCCCGATGAAGTCGCTGTAAACGGCCCCGGTGAAGGCGTCCGCCGGTACCAGAGACATAAGACCGGCCATTGCGAATAGCCCGCGTGTCAGGGGCGACAGGGGGCCGCGGAAGTATCCGGCAAGGGCGGCTGAGACAAGCCATACGCCCATCACCGCCGTGACGATGGCGACGCCGATATCAAGCGGTGCGCCGATCAGCAGCAGGGTGGGGGAAAAGACAAACAACACGGGTATGACATAAGCCAGCCAGCCGAACCGCATCGCCGACCAGCCGGTTGCCATGGCCGGAGCCCGTGCGATTGATGCGGCGGCAAAAGCGGCCAGCGCGATGGGCGGCGTGATCATCGACATCATGCCGAAATAGAGTACGTAGAGATGTGCCGCGATGGGTTCGACACCAAGCTGGATCAGCGCAGGGGCAACGAGCGCGGCGAGCAGCACGTAGACGCCAAGTGTCGGCAATCCCATGCCGAGGATGATGCAGACGATGGCGGACAGGGCAAGCAGGGCGATCAGGGATGATCCACCGACCTGCACTAGCAAGTAGGTCAGGTTAAAGCTAAGCCCGGTTATGTTCAGAACTCCGATGACAAAGCCGCTGGCGGCGGAAATCAGCAGGATTTCCACTACAGCATGTCCGGTTTTGGAGAAAGCGGCGACGACGGCACCTAAACGGGGACGCACGCCGCCGTAGCCCAGCACCAGTGCTGTCAGGATCAGGACAAGGGCAGCCCACAGTGCGGCGCGCTCTGGCTGATAGCGTTGCCAAAAAAGCAGATAGATCAGAACGGCGAAGGCGAGGGCAAAGTGCAACCCGCCAAGCACCTTGCGACGCGATGGAATTTGGTCTTTGGGCACGGCGCGAATGCCTAGTTTGGCGGCCTCAAGGTCGGCCTGAATAAAAAGGGCGACATAGTAGAGGATGGCGGGAACAAGGGCGGCCAGCACGATGGATGTGTAGGGGACGGCTAGAAATTCGGCCATCAGAAAGGCGGCAGCCCCCATCACCGGGGGCATCAATTGTCCACCGGTTGACGCGACAGCTTCGATCGCGCCAGCCTTGTGGGCGGGGTAGCCGTCCTTTTTGATCATCGGGATGGTCACGACGCCGGTTCCGACAACATTGGCAACCGCAGAGCCGGAAATAGACCCGAAAAGGCCAGAGGCAAGCACGGCAATCTTCATCGATCCGCCGCGAAACCGCCCCATCCCGATCATGGCGGCATCGGTAAAGAACGTGGTGCCTCCGGTTATGCCAAGCAGCACGCCGAACAGGATAAAAGCCACGACGATGGTGGTCGCCACTGACATCGGAAGGCCCAGAATGCCGTTTGAGTCGACTGCCATGTAGCTTGCCAGAAGTTGCCAGTTTTGCGCACGGCCCTGAAGGCGACCCGGAAACTGGTCTCCAAACAGAGCGTAGAGCAAGAAACACAGTATGATGATCACCAGAGCCCACCCGGACGCGCGGCGCAATGCTTCGAGCGTCAGGAAGACAATCATGATGCTGGGGATCCAGAGTTCAGCGGGGCGAGAAAATATCATCAGGACGAGGTCAGGGTAGCGAACCGCAACGAAGCCGACTGTAATCAAACTGAGAAGCGCCAATGCCGCGTCATACCACGGGACACTGGAGCGAGCGGTGCCGCGAACGCGGGGCAGAGTGAGGTAGGCGAGCGCCAATGTGAGCGCAAGCATCGCCGCGAAGAACTGTTGGGGGTAGATATCGAGGCCAATCTTCCGTTGAAACGAAAGCGCCCAGCCGACTGCAAGCAACGTCAAGAGGGCAGCAAGACCGTCGGCCAGGCGGCGCCAGCCAAGGGTCAGGAGGGCGGGGTCGCCCTCCCGGCTGTCTGTTGGATCGGACACTAAAGGGTTACCTCAGGCCGGCTTCTTCGAAAAAGCGGATCGCACCGGGGTGGAATTCGGCAACCCCGATATCATTTGCCATATCGGCAGGCTTGA
>JARFRG010000289.1 GCA_029287375.1 Boseongicola sp.
GATGTGTATAAGAGACAGCTGTCGACCGAGATATTTTTCGCCATCGTCGGTGCTCAATACGATCAGGGTCGCGCTGCGGTTTTGGCGATGGTCTTGTTGTTCTTCACGCTGTCGGCGTTTTATGCACAGCGCATGTGGCTGGGCAAGAAAAGCTATACAACCGTGTCCGGCAAGGGCGATGCAGGCGTGCATCCGTTGATGCCAAACGGGCTTGCGGTCCCAGTGTTTATCGCGGCAGGCGTCTGGGGTTTGTTCACGATCATCGTCTACGCGATGATCCTTTATGGCAGCGTTGTCGAGCTTTGGGGTGTCAACAATTCACTGACGTTCAAGCACTATGTCACGGCGTTTGCGGTACGGATCGAGGAGAGCGGCATTCGCTGGACAGGCGCGGCATGGGACAGCTTCTTTACGACGATTTATATCGCGGCGGCGGCCGCCCCTTTGACGGCAAGTGTCGGTCTGGTCACGGCTTATCTGCTGACGCGTCAGACGTTTGCGGGCAAGAATGCATTCGAATTTGGGACAATGCTGAGTTTCGCGATCCCCGGCACAGTTATCGGTGTGAGCTATATTCTGGCGTTTAACGTGCCGCCAATTGAGATCACTGGTACCGGCATTATTCTGATCGTCAGTTTCGTCTTCCGCAATATGCCAGTTGGCGTTCGCGCAGGTATCGCGTCGATGAGCCAGTTGGATAAGTCGCTGGACGGGTCTTCGCTGACCTTGGGCGCCAATTCATGGCAGACATTCCGCAAGGTGATTTTGCCGCTGTTGAGGCCAGCCATTCTGGCAGCCCTTGTCTATAGTTTCGTGCGCGCGATGACAGCGATTTCCGCGGTGATTTTCCTTGTGTCCGCCGAGTATGACATGGCCACGAGCTACATCATCGGGCGCGTTGAGAACAACGACTACGGTCTGGCGATTGCCTATTCCACAACGCTGATTTTTGTGATGCTGGCGGCTGTCGGGCTGCTGCAAGTGTTGGTCGGGCGCACCAAAATCGGTCGCCGCACGCAATTCGGTTCAGGAGAGAAATCATGAGCGAAACACGCATTGCCAGCAAAGCGGCACCCGTGCGCTTTGAGAATGTCTCCAAGCGTTTCGGGCGCGATGTGGTGGCGGTGGATAACATCGATCTGCACGTTGAGGCCGGTAAGCTTGTGACTTTGTTGGGTCCGTCCGGATGCGGCAAGACCACGACGTTGCGGATGATTGCCGGTTTGGAGATGGCCTCCGAGGGGCGCATATTGATTGGCGACCGCGACGTGACAACTTTGCCTGCGACCGACCGCGATGTGTCGATGGTGTTCCAATCCTATGCGTTGTTTCCGCATATGAGTGTTCTTGAAAACGTCTCGTACGGGCTGACGTTTTCGGGGTTCTCAAAGGCGGAAACGCGGGATCGGGCTTTGGCGGGGCTTGATCTTGTGGGTCTCAAGGGCTTTGACAATCGGCTGCCAAGCGAGTTGTCCGGAGGTCAGCAGCAGCGGGTCGCGGTGGCGCGCGCATTGGTGTTGGAACCACAGGTGCTTTTGTTTGATGAGCCGTTGTCCAATCTGGATGCAAAGTTGCGTCGGCAAGTGCGTGAAGACATCCGGGCAATCCAGCAAGACCTTGGATTGACTGTGGTTTATGTGACGCACGATCAGGAAGAGGCGCTTGCGGTGTCGGACGAGATCGTCGTGATGCGCAATGCGGCGATTGCTCAGATCGGGACGCCGCGCAGTCTCTATGATGCGCCCGTCGACCGTTTTGTGGCAGACTTTATCGGAGAGGCGAACATCATTCCCTGCAGGATCGACAGCGTGGACGGGGACATGGCGACAATTTCCATCGAAGATTACCGCCACGTTTTGCCGGCGCGCGGGCTTGGTGTGGGCGAGGCCAAACTGGCGGTTCGCCCGTCGCGGCTGGTGATTGGCGCCGATCAGGGTTTTGCGGCGCGAATTGCCAAGGCGACCTACGTTGGCGTGCGGATGGAATATACGCTTGAGGCCAGTTTCGGATCGATGTTTGCGGTGCAGGACGAGGTCGACACGCCCTTGGATGTGGGCGCGGATGTCACTGTGGGGTTCTCCGCGAAAGGCCCGGTGCTTTTGCCCGAAGCCTAGTCGGTCTGTGCGAAGGCCGATTTAGATATCTCCAGAAGCCGATCAAATACGGCGGGTGTGCCGACAACCACACGGCCTCCATCGCGGATCATCGCGTCGGCGTCTTGCCGTTCTACCCGGCCGCCTGCTTCGGCGACGATCAATTGCCCGGCCAGACAATCCCACGCATTCATGTGTTCTTCGGTATAGCCCAAGAGCCGCCCCGCTGCGACGTAGGCGAGTGAAAGCGCCCCCGAAGCATTGCGATAGAACATAGAGCCTTCAGCCACGACAGCGCTGACCAGGGCGACGATGCCCTTGTCGTCGACGCGGTTCGAATAGCCGATGCCGACGGTGCCTTTCGACAGCGTCCGCGCGTCGTTGAGAACCATCGGTGCGCCGTTCAAATGCGCGCCCTGTCCTTTGGTTGCGACGTAGGTTTCGCCGTTGCACGGGTCATGGATCACGCCGATCTGTGTCTCGCCGTTCTGCACACCGGCAACCACCACTGTCCACGCGGGGATGCCATTGATGAAATTCGTGGTGCCGTCGATGGTGTCGATCACCCATGTAAAGCCAGAAGAGCCGGGGCTTGGCGCGTGTTCTTCGCCAACGATGGCGTCATCGGGGAAAGCTTTGGCGAGCAAGTCGCGGGTCAAAAGTTCGACATTGCGATCAGCTTGGGAAACGAAATCCTGATGACCCTTGTGGTCGATAACCAGCGTGTCCTGATCTTTGAAATATTTCAATGCCAGACGTCCGGCTTCCTGGCAAATGTCGATCAACTGAGCGGTGCGGTCTGTCATGGGAACCCGATTCGAATTTTATTAAGGCCAACGTAGGACAGGCGGCCGCAATCGACAATCGCGCAAAAGAGATCGGCCCCTAAGGGCGGTTACTCTTTTCGCAATGCTTGAAATTACCCGACAGTCTGCTTTCAGACTGATTTTGGAGCGGGCGATGAGATTCGAACTCACGACCCTAACCTTGGCAAGGTTATGCTCTACCCCTGAGCTACGCCCGCATCCTTGGGTGCTGGGGAGATATAAACTCCGCGCCCGTCTGGCAAGGGGAAAATGCGCCCTGTTTGCGGTTTTTGGGGGCGGAGCGTGGGCGAGCGCTGAATTCTGCTGCGGGGGTGTCGCGTCAGGCTGTTGCGATCATTGCACCTCGCTGAGGCGTCGCCAGATCTGTGCGCGAGATGGTTCGCGCGTTATCGGGTCTACCAGTGCGCAGGCGCAGGCGTCGGCGCGAGGATCCGCGTGATTTGGCGGGCTGATTTGGGGGACATCGTCGGGAGTAGCGCACGGGTGGTGTAGCTGCCGTACATTTTCCCATCATCGCCGAAAAAGTACCAATCGCGTACCTGGCTTTCGTCAAAAGCCACGGCGTCTCCGATGTGTTTGGTGTCCATTGCCTTGGGTTCGTTGACGAGCAGGCCGACATAGCGACCGTCGCGCAGGCCAAAGGGTGCAACCCAAACGGTTTCTTCGCGGGTGCCGTCAGCGGTCAGCACGATTTTGATCGCGGCATTGTCGCGGGCCATGCCGCGGTCATCAAGCGCGATGTCGAGGAACTTTGCGAGATGCGCGCGGGCTTGTGTTTCAGCGGCTGTGAGCGCTGCATGACGTGCAGCACCTGCCAGAACCGGGTCGCTGGCCCCCGCTTGTGCCGGGCCGATGCTATAGCCTGCATTGGCGGCGACAAAATTGATGCCCAATAGCGCCAAGCCAAAAATGCGTCCGCGTCGTTTCCAGTTCATTGGTTCGCCCCTTTGCAACCTTGATTGGAAACTCGGCTGCGAATGGGGCGGATTAACTACGACAATATGGCAAAAACTGGATAATTGGGTCCATTCGCGAAACGCCAGAGGCTTCGCTGCCAAGTGGTTTACGCGCAGTACCTTGCGAAATGGTTAATGTCGCGTCAGGCCGACGTCCCGCTGCGGTCCGGGTTGGCGAATTGGATCAAGTCCCAACGATTGCCAAAAGGGTCCACCCAGACAGCGACACGTCCGTAAGGTTCGACGCGGGCCGGACCTTCGAAACGGCCTCCTGCGGCCTCGATGCGGGCGTGATCTGCTTTGAAATCAAGTGTTTCGAGAAAGAGCCAAATGCGGCCTCCGCCCTGATCTCCGACGGCTTTGCGCTGACGGGCGTTTGATGCACGGGCGAGCAGGATATCGGTTTCTGCACCGGGTGGAGCGACGCGCACCCAACGCTTGTCGCCTCCAAGATCGGTGTCCTCGCGCAACTCGAAACCAATGGCTGTGAAGAAGGCAATGGCAACGTCGTAATCAGGGATGAGGAGCGAAAAGAGGGCGATACGATGGGGCATTTCACGACTTTGGCGGATGGGCGCGCAGGCGGCAAGGGCGCAACGGTCGATGGAAACAGAGAGGTGCAACGGCGGAATGGTTAATGGCGTTGTTTTGCGGGGGTTTGGGGGGAAATGAGTTGTCGGTATCGCGTCGGTATTACGTCGGTATTGCGTCGGTGCGTGCGGTGGGCGAAAAAAGGGGCGGCGCAAGATGTGGGGTGCGCGTTAAGCTGTGTGAACGGTTAGTTAGGACAGCGGCCGGACTGCGCCGGGACGCGGAGCCTTGACGTTAGTCGCTGTTACGCAGCCTGCTGAACGTCACCGGAGAGACCCCGAGGAACGACGCAATCAGCGCGTGGCCGAAGATTGCCTCGTATCCGGGGTATCTTTCGCGAAACCACGTCAGGCGGTCGGCACCACCAAGGGCGGCGAGACACCATTCGCGGTCGACTTTTCGGCCAAGTTCAGCGCGCAGAATTCCATTCGCCCAATTGCGGATCGGCTCTGACACAAGCATCAGGTCGGTCAATGTATCACTGTCAATCTGCGCCACCACGGCATCGGTTGTCGCCTGCATCGTTACAAGCGAGACCCCTTCGCGCGTGCGCGCGAGATTTGGCGTGATGACACAGGGGCCGACAGAAAGCCCGACGCAGACGTCCCGTCCGTCTGGATCGCTTATACTGCTGACGACATTTCCGTCCAAAAGGATATGCTCGCGGGGGTCCGGGTCTTCTTGCCGAGCGAGAAACGCACCTTTTTTGACGCGCCTCGGCGCCCAGTCTGCCGTGAACGACGTGACGCACGAACGGTCGCCAAGATCTGGAGAGCGCATGAGAAATGTCGCGAGATCCATTCGAGCAAACCCTTATCAAATGATAATGCAGCCAAGCCGCTTTCCGGGAGAGTGTCACACACAGAAGGAGTATTGAAAATGAACACAGGAATATTCTCCCGTGGATATGGGTTTGCAACCGTGGTGTTTGGGCTGGCTGCTGTGATTGTCTATCTGGTCATGACCCGCGTGACCCTTGCGCATCTTGCGGACGCATCCGGGGTGTTGCCGTTCGATCTGCGACCACTGGGATACAGCCCGAAGGATGCCGCAGAGCTTCTTGGCGGATTGGGCGAGGCGGGGCGGCGGTATTATCTCAGCCGGCAGATCCCGCTAGATACGCTGTATCCGGCACTACTCGCGCTGACACTAGGTTCGGCGATGTGCTGGTTTGGTGCGCGCCTGCCCAAAGGGCGGATGGTGGTGACAGGGATTTCGTTATCAGTGCTGGCCGCGATTGCTGATTACACCGAGAATCTTGGTGTTGCTCTGATGATCCTTGGTTGGCCGGATGTGCCGGATCTGCTGGTTCGCGCCACAAGTGTTGCATCGATCATCAAGGCGATTTCGACCACTGCGGCGGTGGGTATTCTTATCGTTTTGGCTGCGAAATGGTGTGTTCGTTCGCGGCGGACATGATGTGTCGGTTGGGCGTTTTTATTCGAGTTCCACCAGCAGATCTTTTGCGTCGATCTGTGCGCCGGGCGTGACATGCACCGCTTTGACCACCGCGTCGCGTTCAGCGTGGATGCCGGTTTCCATTTTCATCGCTTCGATTGTCAGCATCAGGTCGCCTTCCTTGACCTTGCCGCCTGCCTGCACGGCGACCGAGGCCACGACGCCGGGCATGGGCGCGCCGACGTGATTTTCATTGCCAAGTTCAGCCTTTGGACGCGCAGCCTGCGCGCCAGTTGAGGAGCGATCGGTTACGCGCACGATGCGCGGTTGGCCGTTCAGTTCGAAGAACACTTTGGCTTCGCCTTCGGCATTGGTCTCGGCGATGGCCTGACAGCGGATTTCCAAGGTCACACCGGGATCGATTTCGACCGAGATCTCTTCGCCGGGCTTCATGCCGTAAAAGAAGGTCATGGTTGGCAGGGTGCGCACGGGGCCGTAGGTCTGGTTGCGCCCAATGTAGTCGAGATAGACTTTTGGGTACATGAGGTAGCCGTTCAGATCCTCGTCGTCGATGTCTTTGCCATCCAGCTGTTTGGACAGATCCTTGCGGGTTTTTTCGATGTCGACGCTTTTGGCGTGGAGGCCGGGGCGGTCGGTTGAGCCTTTTTCGCCTTTGAGGATCTTCTTCTGGATCGCCTTCGGCCAGCCTCCGGGGGGTTGGCC
>JARFRG010000015.1 GCA_029287375.1 Boseongicola sp.
GATGTCAAATCGCCGTGCGGTACGCCTGTCTTGAAACGAGGACGCCCGCCATATCTCGGGTTCCCGCGAGCCTGCCGTTTCGACATGACCGGGTTGCGCGCCGGGGGCAATCGCAAAAGCCTTGGCGTCAAATGTGGCGAGGGATGCAAGCGTGCCCGATCGAAGGCATTTATCAACGGCCCACGTCATGCGGGCCATTTGCACGACGCCGAACATAGCCGACTGACAGGCAAATGTTGCGCGTCCTCTGACCAGCCATGCCGCGCCGTCAGGCACAAACCGCCCGCCAAGTCCGCGCCGGGTTAAATAAGGAGACAACCGCCCCACTTTGCTCCCATCCGCAGCGCCGGCACCGGCCTCTGTGATCTCTTGAACACGTAGATAAAGGCTTTTCGCCAGATATGTCGCAACCGAATAGGTTCCGGTCCAATGCACGGCCCACGCTTTTGAGAACACCCGCGGAGGTCTATGCCTGGCCGTCACTGCGCCGACGACGTTCCCACTGTGTTGACGATAATCGACCAGCGGCGTGTTGATAAAGGAAATGCCACGCAGAACGCTCGCGACCAGTGCAAGCCAAAGGTCATGATGAAAAAACAAGGCCGATTGGCTTGGAAACGGGAGACTGGCGGCCGCTGTCTCACGTGTGAAAAGTGTCGTCATCCCCGTCACGCAGTTGCGCAACAGAAGGGTACGGGGATCACTAGATACCACCCGTTTTTCCATTGTAAACAACGAAGGAACGATCTCTTTGCCATCGGCATCGACGACACGCGCATCCGAATGCACAAGCGACACATCGGACGCTTCAAGCCGCTGCACCGATTCTGCGATTTTGTTCACATGCCAAATGTCGTCTTGATCGCACAATCCAATCAAAGCCGTTTCGGGGGACACTTCGATTGCACGTTGCAGCCCCAACTCAAAACTCTTGAAAGAAGAGGTTTCAACGTCAGGAATGACGATATCAACCGTCCAACCTCCACCATGCGTGTCCTCACGGACCATACCGGCGGATAGAAGGTCCGCGATAACCACAACCAGGTTGGAAATCGGATGATGCTGCGCGCGTAGGGACTGAATTTGCGCCGTCAATTGACTTTGGTCCGGCCGAAACACGGCAAGGACGATTGTAACCGGACGTTGTGTATCTCGAAATTCATGCATGAGCAGGCTCCATCGGAATTGCCAGCTCGCGCCGGACATGTCGCCAAAGCCATTGATCAACAAGTGTCCGCTTGCTCAAAACCTGTCGCACTAGGGGGTTAGATGTGTCGATCCGACGAACCGATTGCGCCGGATTCACCCGCCTATCTGTAAATACAAGTTCAAGACCCGTTGCTTTTCCAAGCCGCGGAATGTCTTCGCGCAGACGGTCCTGAAACCCTATTGCGTCAAAGTCAGACGCCGCAATACGCAGAGCTTTCGCATCCGCCAGAGACAACGGTCGGATAGATGCCATATCCCGACGTCCCGACATCAGAAAATACCGTGCCTGGCAGTTGTCGAACAACCGCACCTCCTGGCCCGAAATCCCCGTCAAATAGGCGTCAAGCTGCCCCACATCTGTCAAATCAATCGCCGCAATCCGGTCCGATACGCGTTGGTGCGCCTCGTCCAATTGTTTGTATTCGCGTCGTTTTTCCGGTCGGTTATAATGATCGAGCCATAAAAGATGCGATGCAAGATGATCGACCGGATCACGCAACAACGTGATTTTGCGAAAGGCCACGCGGGTTGGCCCGGCGATGTCCTCCCAAAGACCATTCATGACATGGCCGGAAAACACTCTCGTGCCGCGCTTCAATGCGGCGCCAAGATCCGCGGAACTGCCAATATGCGTCTCGACGTGGGTAGCGATCTGCCCATCACCAAGAGCCGTTTGCAGAACTTCGTTTATATAAGAACCCGCCGTCTTCGCGATGTGCATGAAAAACACGGGTTGATCCAACGCCGCAGCTTTTTTGGGTGCCTCACGCACCTCTGTCTCGCCCATGTCATCCCTCCCGGCGGCCGCGTCAGACAATGACATCGCCACTGTCGAAATCTGCCATTGCAAAATTGTTGATCTGGAAACTGTCACCGCTGCCAAGATCAATAAAAAGCGCTCCAATCGGTAGAGCCGTTGAAGCGGCTTGAATGTCTCCAAACGATAATTGAAAATCGCTCAGGTCGATCCGATCGAACCCGTCCTGCCAATCCGCGATCAGATCTGCGCCATCTCCGAAATTAAGCACGAAAACGTCCGCACCGTCCCCGCCCTTCAAGTTGTCGTTTTGCGTCCCGCCAATCAGCGTATCGTCCCCACCCCGCGCCTCAAGACGATCCACGCCGCCGCCGCCATTCAGTACATTCCCCTCGGACGATCCCAAAAGGTAGTCTGGCAGGCGCGATCCGGTAAGGTTTTCAAACCCCGAAATGACATCGCCTTCGGCATGGTTAAGCAGAGCATTTCCGTTCAGCAGATCCACAACCACGCGGCCGTCCGAGTTGGCATAGGACAATGTGTCAATGCCGTCTCCGCCCGCCAGCGTGTCCGCGCCGTCGTCCCCCTCAAGCGTGTTTTCACTGGCGTCACCGGTGATCACATCATCAAAAACCGATCCGCGCACGGCCTCGATCGACGAAAACACATCGCCGTTCGCGTCGCTTCCGGTTTGACCTGACACCCCAAGGTTCACCGAAACTCCGCCATCCGCCGCGGCGTAAGATGCCCAGTCGACGCCATCGCCGCCCTGAAGCAAATCACCACTCGCGCCACCTTCAAGCGTATCGTCGCCGCCCTGACCCGTCAGCGTATCGATGCCCGCCCCACCCCAAAGCACGTTGCCTGCGCCGTCACCGACAAGCGCGTTGTTGCCGAGGCCACCTCGCAAATTCTCAAAATTGGAAAGGACATCGCCAGCCGCATCACCACCGGACGCGGCTCCGCTGTCCAGGGACACTATCACTCCGACGCTGTCGCGCGCATAAGATGCCGTATCAAGCCCAGCGCCACCATTCAGCGTGTCGGCCCCGCCCCCCCCTTCGATCATGTTTGCCACAAACGACCCGATGAGAACGTCATTGCAAGCCGATCCAATCAGATCATCAATTTTTGAAAACACATCCCCAGCCGCGTCGCCACCCGTGGCTATACCACTAAAAAATTGACGAAAACCGAGGAACCACTTCCAGCGTACGAGACCGCATCTCGATTTCCACCGCCATCGAGAGTGTCCGCCCCAGCACCACCTTCAAGCGTGTCATTGCCGAACCGACCCTGCAATTCGTCGGCGTTTGCACCACCGAAAATCCAGTTCGCAGAGCTGTCGCCAAGCAAAAGATCATTGCCCAGCCCGCCTTCAAGATCTTCAAAATTCGCAAACACATCACCCGCCGCATAAAGCCCGCTGACCGACCCATTCAACAGGTCGACCACCACGCGGCTTGTCGCATCCGAGTACGACAAACGATCCACGCCATCGCCGCCATCCATCAGGTCGGCACCAAGGCCTCCTGCAATGACATCATCTCCCACACCGCCGAAAATCGTGTCGTCCCCGGCACCGCCAAAAAGAGTATCGTTGCCCAAAGCCAGCCTCATTGATTCCCTGCAAGGGATCATCGCCCCGATTGGTTAAGCAGTGGTTAGTGGCGCTCAGCCAGTCATTTTCGCAATCAATGCAAGCTGATCTTTCAGGCAGGTTTTCAATTCATATCGATCCACCACAGTCGCGCGTGCTGCAGCCCGGATATGATCAACCTGCCGCCGGTTCTCTAAAGCCTCCGAAAGCCGACCCGCCAGCGCGTGAATGTCAAAGAAATCAACGAGCCAACCGTTCTCCCCGTCGCGGATCACCTCTTCAACCGGCGGCGTCCGCGAGCCCACGACAAAGCCACCAACCGCCATCGCCTCAAGCATCGACCAACTCAAAACGAAAGGGTAGGTCAGATAGGCGTGAACCGACGAGACCTGGATTACCCGGACATAGTCGTCATAAGTCAGTCGTCCGGTGAAATGGACGCGGTCGGGCAGCGTTCCGATCTCGTCCAAAAGATGCGCGCGCCAACTCTGACCTCCGGGCGCGCGCGCGCCATAACTCACATCATCACCCCCAACGATCACCACATGCGCGCCGGGGCGCTCCCTTAAAATCTGCGGTAGCGCCCGCATGAAACTGTGAAACCCTCGGTAGGGCTCAAGATTGCGTGCCACAAAGGTCAAAACCTCGTCTTCGCGCGACAATTCCGTACCATCCCGCAACTTCACACGCGCCTGTGCGTCAACTCGCAACCTTGCACAATCAATTCCGTCGTGAATGATCCGCATCTTCGAATGATACACCACCGGAAACTGGTCCCGCTGCCATCTCGTTGGTGTGTAAGCAATATCCGCTGCCTCCAGCGCCAACAGATGAACGCCCGACCGCGTGCGCGCCCGCAAGGGCGCATCCAGACCACCGTCAAATTCCGGATCGAATCCAACGTCTGAACCATGCCCCCGGTAAAAGAACTCACTCAACGAAATCAACGGACGATCCGGCCACACATCCTTGAGAAAAAGCGTTTCGCCCCAACCCGGATTGCCAATCATCACATCGGGATGAAACCCCTTTTCACGCAGGCCAAATCCAACCCGCGCAACCGCCTGCCCATTCAAAACCGCTGCTTCGCTACTTACCAGATAAGGATGGGTTTTCTCGCCAGCTTTGCGATGAGGCGCGTACTCGATTTTGGTCACACCATCCGGTGTCGGCTTGCCCTTTTGAGTGACGAACACAACCTTGTGGCCCTGCGCAACCAATGCAGGTGCCAGATGTTTGAATTGCCCGGGGCAATTTTGGTGCACAAAGAGGATATTCAATCGGACATCCTGCCCCCAATGAACGGTGATCCCAAAGGGATTTGGCCGCCGAACCATTCGACAGCACGCCGACCGGTACGACCTTTTCTAGAATTCATTGGCTGCCGCAACAATAGGGCCAAAGCTTAAAGACCCGTTAACGTCAGTCGCACTTTGCGCAAAATGACAACATGGTCCGCGCGCTGAGACAGCGAAATGCGGCTGACTTCGCGGCCAGAAGCATACGAGACGCCGGAAAAGCAGGTTTTTACAGGAAACAAACAGACATTGCGCGCGATTATCAAATCTTCCCGATAGGTCTTGTCGCACTTGGCTGTCTGGCTTCGTTCGACCGCAATCCACATACTGGCCGTATTCCACTGCCTCAGGAGAGCAAGCGTATAATGCCAAAGTACTTTTCGCCGCACGGAGGCCACCCTGGACAAGAGCAACTCTTGACAGATCGCGCCGTATTTACAGACGCCTATGCCGTCATTCCAAAAGGCACGATGCGGGATATTGTCACGAGCTTCCTTCCCTTTTGGACGAATACACGGCTTTGGGTTCTCTCAAGGCCGCTAAGCGGATTTGCCGAGACGTTCTCGCAGTACATCATGGAAGTATCCCCCGGTGGAGGCTCGGACCGCCCCGAAACGGAACAGGGCGTCGAAAGCGTCCTCTTCGTCGTCGAAGGCAGCATCCAAGTCACGATTGATGACGTCGCTCACAAGATGAAGCCCGGCGGGTACGCCTATATTCCTGTTAACGCCACATGGTCACTTGAAAACAAGTCCGACGAAGTTGCGCGCTTTCATTGGATCAGAAAATCCTTCCAAGCCCTCGACGGCCTACCCTTGCCGGAAGCCATCGTGACGAACGAAACCGATGTCGCCCCGACCGTCATGCCAGGAACCGACGGAAAATGGGCCACGACGCGGTTTGTGGATCCGGCTGATCTGCGCCACGACATGCACGTCACAATTGTGACTTTTGAGCCGGGCGCGGTCATCCCCTTCGCCGAAACCCATGTCATGGAACACGGTCTCTATGTTCTCGAAGGAAAGGCCGTGTACCGACTGAACCAAGACTGGGTGGAAGTAGAAGCAGGAGACTATATGTGGCTTCGCGCGTTTTGCCCGCAGGCCTGTTACGCAGGCGGGCCAGGACGCTTCCGCTATTTGCTCTACAAGGATGTTAACCGACACATGACGCTTGGCTCTGCACCCCTTTCGATATCGTAGCGACGCCCAGGCTGCACGACCAAAACACTGCATCAGCAACAAAGAAGGCCCCCGCAGATTTTCGCTGCGGGGGCCTTTTTGATTTACTCGATGGACCGATCAGGCGCGGTCGTCTTTGACTAACTCACCGGACCCATGACCAGCCATGCCACCCGAGACTTCTTCGGTTGACTCATCCGACAGCTCCTGTGGCAATACCAGGTTGAGAACAATCGCAATAAACGCAGCAGGCAGAAGACCGCTGGTCATAAGGATGCGCATCGTATCAGGCAGATACTGAACCGCCTTCGGATCAAGCTGCAAACCAAGACCAATCGACAGAGCGATCGCAAAGATCACCATGTTGCGACGGTTCCATTTGACATCCGAAAGCATCGAAATACCGGCGGC
>JARFRG010000090.1 GCA_029287375.1 Boseongicola sp.
GTTGTGCGCAACTATCTGGACTGGATGCTGGCGATCCCGTGGGGCACGAAATCCCGCGTTAAGAAGGATCTGTCGCGGGCCGAGGCTATTCTTGATGCCGATCACTACGGACTTGAGAAGGTCAAAGAGCGGATCGTTGAATATCTTGCGGTGCAGCAACGCTCGAAGAAGCTGAAGGGGCCGATCATGTGCCTCGTCGGGCCTCCGGGTGTGGGTAAGACGTCGCTTGGGAAATCAGTTGCCAAGGCGACGGGGCGCGAGTTCATTCGCATTTCGCTTGGCGGTGTGCGCGATGAAAGCGAAATTCGCGGTCATCGGCGGACCTATATCGGGTCGATGCCCGGTAAGATCATTCAGGCGCTGAAAAAGGCGAAAACGACGAACCCGCTGATCTTGCTCGATGAAATCGACAAGATGGGCCAGGATTTCCGGGGCGACCCGGCGTCGGCGATGCTTGAGGTGCTTGATCCAGAACAGAACAGCACGTTCATCGACCATTATCTTGAGGTCGAGTACGATTTGTCGAACGTGATGTTCCTGACCACCGCGAATACTTACAACATGCCCGGCCCGTTGCTGGACCGCATGGAGATCATTCCGCTGGCGGGTTACACCGAGGATGAAAAGCGCGAGATTGCAAAGCAGCACCTTTTGGCCAAGCAGGTCAAGAACCATGGGCTGAAGCCGAGCGAGTTCGAGCTGACAGATGGTGCTTTGGACGAGATGATCCGCACCTATACCCGCGAGGCGGGTGTGCGAAATCTTGAGCGTGAGATTGCGAAGCTGGCCCGAAAGGCTGTGACGCGGATCGTGCGCAAGGTCGAGGACAAGGTGGTGATCACGCCACAGAATCTTGAGGAGTATCTTGGGGTTCAGAAGTATCGCTATGGTCTGGCCGAAGCGAATGATCAGATCGGTGTTGTGACGGGTCTTGCCTGGACCAGTGTTGGTGGTGATTTGCTCCAGATCGAGGCGCTGCGCTTGCCGGGTAAGGGTCGGATGAAGACCACGGGTAAGCTGGGCGATGTGATGAAGGAATCGATTGATGCGGCGTCTTCTTACGTCAGATCCATCGCGCCTTTGATCGGTGTTGAGCCGCCACGGTTTGATCGCATGGACATTCACGTCCACGTGCCGGATGGCGCGACGCCAAAGGACGGACCGTCGGCCGGTCTTGCGATGGTCACGTCGATTGTGTCGGTGTTGACGCAGATCCCGGTGCGTAAGGATATAGCGATGACTGGCGAGGTGTCGTTGCGCGGCAATGCAATGCCGATCGGTGGCTTGAAAGAGAAGCTTTTGGCGGCTTTGCGGGGCGGCATCACGACGGTGCTTATTCCGAAAGAGAACGAAAAGGATCTTTCAGAGATACCGGATAACGTGAAGAACGGGCTAAAGATCATCCCGGTCGAACACGTGAGCGAAGTTCTGAAGTTGGCCCTTGTACGCGAGCCGGAGCCGATTGAATGGGACGAAGCGGCAGAGGAAGCGGCTGCGGCTCAACGCGCCCTTCAGCCCGGCGGCACGACGCCCGGTGCGATTGCGCACTAGAAAGTCAGCTATTGGAGAAACGAAGAAGGGCGCGCCACATCGGCGCGCCCTTTTTCTTTGCCTTACAGGCAATCCGTGCGACGATCCGGATCAGTCCAGAACATTCGCCGCGATAAGCGCCATGATCACCAGTGGAAGGATCATGTCTGCGGCGGAACCGGAAGATGCTGTTGCTTCTTCGACGATCACTTCTGGTGCCATGACAACTTCGTCTTCGACAGGGGCGTCTAGGCCGCCTGCGTGAGAAACTGTGGCTGTCATCATGGCGGCAAGCGCCACGCCAGCAAATACTTTGTTCATTGTATGCCCCTAATAACTTTCTGAAGGATCCACAGTGTGGACGTCAGAGATACTACCCGCGCGATTGCGCGCATGACCCACCTTGGGTTCACTGTCGCGGGAGGTACAATATGCTGTAGGCGAAGGGAAGATGCTGCGGTGCGACACGTTACGTCACGAAGCGCAATGCGATAAAAATACCATTTGTCTGTTTTGGCACTTTTGGGGCGCGTACTTGCTAGGTTGGAGCGTCAAAGGCGTGAAGCGCGCAGTCCGCGATTGGCTCAGTGGCAGAGCGGTTGGGTCACGCCGAAAACGTCAGCGGTTCAGAACTGTAATCATCCACTATTACTCCTTTGTTTGCGCAAGCGTTGGCGGTGTCAGTTGGTGCGATTGTGAGAGACTCTATGGCATCACATGGAATGCCAGGGAAGCACGGTTTTATATATTGAACAGTCACTTAGAATCCGGATTTAATCTTTATTGCCGGCAATCGCGCGTTGCGGGTATTTGCCTGCCGCTGGTCGTCAGTATTTCGATCTGGCGCGACAGGTGCATTGCGTCCACTTCGCGACCGACCTCCCGGCATAGGGGGCCGCAGCGTGGGCGGGGTTCGAAAATCGCGAAAAGGCGCGACAGGGCTACCATAGGACGGGCTTTTTGGGCTCGGGGTGACGGGGGCGCATGCCGATGTCTTTGGCAAGGTGGGGGTCGCGCAAGAAGGCCTCGAGCCGGCGCGAACTGCGTCTTTGCATTCTAGAGTTTTCAAGACGCTGGGTGAAACGGGTTATGACGTGGGCCATCGGGATTTCCTCTTGATTCGGTGTTACGATTTCTTCAAGTTACGACCTCAAGTTAAGTTGAGGTAAAGCAGTTTTTCGAAAAGGTGCCCAGCGATGGTGAAGACAAATGATTTGAGCGTAGGCGAAATGGCAGAGCGTGCCGGAGTTCCGGTGTCGACGTTGCATTTCTATGAGGCGGAAGGGTTGATCGAAAGCTGGCGCACCAGCGCGAACCACCGTCGCTATGATCGTCGCGAACTGCGCCGCGTGGCGATCACGCGGATCGCGCAATCGGTGGGTGTGCCTCTGGCGGAGGTCAAAGAGGTATTGAACCGAATTCCGCGCACAAAAGCGGTGAGCGCGGATGCATGGGAGCGGGCGGCATTGCCTTGGAAGGCGAAACTGGATGAGCGGATCGAGATGATGACGCGGCTGCGTGACCAAATGGGGTATTGCATCGGCTGCGGGTGTTTGTCGCTGGACACGTGCCCGCTTTACAATGGGGCGGATCAGCTGGGGCGCAATGGGCCGGGACCGCGCCGATGGATCGGTGAGGCGCAAGAACGCGCATAGAATTGCATCTTCGTAAAGTCAGGGTATTGCTTTTGTCGCGCGTCGGCGCTACGACGCGCCGCACGGGTGATTAGCTCAGTTGGTAGAGCGCTTCGTTTACACCGAAGATGTCGGGAGTTCGAGCCTCTCATCACCCACCAGACACCCCGCGGCGCCGCGTGACGGATGTCTCTTCGCGGTAATGTCGTCTTGAATAGGATGGGCCGTGATATGCAAGAGCCAACATGGCAATGCGTTCTGATTTGCTGGGGTGATAAATACACGTCGGCGTATATCAATCACACGGTTGAAGCGGTCATTCGCACGTCTCGTGACAAGCCTCGGTTCATTCTGATTTCGGACAGACCACGCGAAGGTATGCATCCTGATATTCAGATTGTCGATTTTGATCCTTGGTTTTTGAATCCCGATTTTTTGGGGGGTGGATGTCAAGCGAAATTATCTATGTTTTCCAAGGGCGTCGTGCCAGATGACTCGCCTGCGATTTTTTTGGACCTCGATACAGCCGTATTCAGGGATCTTGGTCGTGTTGTAACGCTGATGAAGAACCGAAAATCCTTGCTTATGGTACAGTCCGTCGTTCTGCCGTTCGGTTGGCCCGGACGGCTAGTTTACAAGCTGACAAACAAGAAAAAATATGCGCGCGGCAATTCGTCAATGGTGGTCTTTCATCCGGCGGAATGCACTTATATAGCCGAGGCGTTTCGCGAGCTTTATACAAAATATGACGGGTTTGGCATTCGCCCGATGATCGCAGACGAGCGGTTTATCAGCTGGGTTGCGCAAATGCATATCAACCGCTTGCCCAATTCGCTCGTGGTGAAATTCCTGAATGAGTACATGCATACGGGCAAATGGCTGGTGTATCTGAAGGGCGCTTTGCCTTGGGTGCAAAAGCGC
>JARFRG010000144.1 GCA_029287375.1 Boseongicola sp.
AGTGCCATCGCTGGATCTGGATCTGGTCTCGATGCTTGTTGTTCCCGCCATTCTGATCTCGATCATTGGCTTTGTAGAATCGATTTCCGTCGCGCGAACATTGGCCGCAAAGCGTCGGCAAAGCGTGGACGCAGATCAGGACTTGATCGGTTTGGGGGCGGCGAATGTTGGGGCCGCCTTTACCGGTGGTTTCCCCGTTACAGGTGGTTTTTCGCGATCTGTTGTGAACTTTGACGCTGGCGCGCAGACGCCTGCGGCGGGGGCTTTCACGGCGGTCGGGCTTGCGGTCGCGGCGCTCTTTTTGACGCCGCTCATTTTCTTTTTGCCCAAAGCGACCCTCGCAGCCACGATCATCGTGGCGGTTTTGTCTTTGGTCGATCTGAAAATACTGCAAAACACCTGGGGCTATTCCAAACGCGACTTTGCAGCGGTGGCCGCGACAATTGTGCTGACGCTGATGATCGGCGTCGAGGTCGGGGTGACGACCGGTGTGATCTTGTCCGTCTTGCTCTTTTTGTACGACACATCACGGCCGCATGTGGCCGAAGTTGGATTGGTTCCGGGAACCCAGCATTTCCGCAATATTCTGCGTCACCGTGTCGAAACGGACCCGAATGTGCTGACGTTACGAATTGATCAAAGCCTGTATTTCGCGAACGCGAGCTTTCTTGAGAACGCCATTCTGGACCGTATCGCGAACGATAAGGATATCCGTCACATAATCCTGATGTTTTCGGCTGTTAATGATGTGGATTTCAGTGCGCAGCATACGCTTGTGGCGCTGTCGTCACGGCTCTCCGATCTGGGGATCACGCTGCATCTTTCCGAGGTAAAGGGTCCGGTCATGGATCGGCTGAAGCGCGGGCATCTTGTCGACGACTTGAGCGGGCAGGTATTTCTATCTCAGTACGACGCGTTTTCGGCCCTTCGAGGCGGAAATGACCCCGAGGACGGACGGGCGGCTTAGGGAAAGCCGCCCAAAGTCGACGCCCTTAGTGCGCCATCAACACCGGGGTGTCGGTCTGGTCCAGCATCGCTCGTGTGGTGCCACCAAAGACGAGTTCTCTCAGGCGTGAGCGCCCGAAAGCCCCCATAACGACAAGGTCTGCACCGACTTCCTGTGCGCGTCGTTGAATGCTTTCACCGATGTCCCCGCCGCCGCTTGGATATTGGTTGATCGTCACATTGCATCCTTGATGGCTGAGCCATTTCGCCAGATCGGCACCGGGGTCTTCGCCGTCTTTTGTTTCTATGGGGTCAGGATCGAAGCTGCCGATATAGACCTCATCGGCGGACTTGAGAATTGGCAAGGCGGCATGAACGGCGCGCGCTGCGGGAAGCTCTGTATTCCAGGCGATGAACACGCGTTGTGGGCGCTGCAAGGGCAGGGTGTTAAGCACGAGGGGCGCCGGAGAGTTGAAAAGCACACCATAGCAAGCAGAATGGAAGATATTAACCTCGCTTGACCGCAGGCTATTGGAAATAAATACCAAATCGCAAACCAGCGCGCGGCGTGCGACAACAGCCCGGATGTCGGCCGGGGCGCATTGCACGACCTGAACGTCTCCGGACGCGCCTTCGGCTTGCAGCAGCGCCTCAAGTGCGTCTGCGCGGACTTTCATCTGGCGGCGCGCCGCGTTCAACGCTTCGATCCATTCGGGAGACACCTCAGGCGTGGCGTAGGGCAGAGCTCCGAAGGCGTTGAGCGGGTAGGGTGGTGCCATTGACAGCAACAAACAAATGAGCCGCGCGTTCTGTGTCGCCGCAATCGCGGCATAGGCGCGCGCTTCGTCGTCGGTCGTCGCGTCGCTCATCAACAAAAGCAGTGTTTGGTTTTGCATGCTCTTTCCTTCGTCTGGATGGATTGGGCCGACGATTGCGGCTCCATTGCTGACGAACTTGCTGAATTGGTGGGATGGTCACCATGATATCGGTCAATTTGGTGCGGTTTTTCTTTGGCACAGTAGGGGTGGACCAAAGGAGCGTTCTGCCAGATGAAATTCAAGGATTACTACGCCGTTCTTGAGGTTTCGCCCGATGCGTCGTCGGACGAAATCAAGCGCGCCTACCGAAAATTGGCGCGCAAGACGCACCCCGATTTGAACGCAGGCCCGGAGGCGGAAGCCGCGTTCAAGGAAGTGAACGAAGCCTATGAGGCGCTCAAGACCCCGGAATCGCGCGCGGAATATGATGCAATTCGCAGCGGGGCTTCTGCAAAGCCGGGTGCGTCCCGCGATTGGGAAGGCGGCTACGGCTTCGATCAGGCAAGCCCGGAAACGCAGGCCCGTTTCAACGATTTCTTTGCCTCGGCATTTGGTCGCAGAGATCCGTTTGCCAATGAGGGGCCAATCAGTGGGGATATCCATGCCCGCGTGGTGTTGGATATCGAGGACAGCTATCGCGGTGCAACGCGGATGTTGACGATACCGGTCCAAAAGGTGACGCAGGACGGACGTATCAGAATTGAAAACCGCGAGTTGTCCGTAAGCATTCCGCGGGGAGTTACCGAAGGGCAGAATATTCGCCTCGCCGGGCAGGGTTCTGGGGACGGGATGGGGGATATCTACCTAGAAGTCGCCTTTGCCCCGCATCCGATCTATCGCGCGGAGGGCAAGGATCTCTTTATGGATCTTCCGGTCGCCCCTTGGGAAGCGGCGCTTGGCGGCAAGATCGTTCTGCCGACACCGGGCGGCAAGGTTGATTTGAAAATTCCGCCAAATGCCCGAACGGGTCAGAAACTGCGTTTGAAGGGAAAGGGGTTGCCCGGTCGTCCTGCGGGGAACCTCATGGCCAGCCTTGTGATCGTGAATCCGAACGTCACCAGCGACGAAGCGCGCGATCTGTTTGCGAAAATGGCGCGTGAAATCCCCTTTGATCCGCGCCAGAATCTTGAGAGGAAAATGAAATGAAGAGCGCCGAGCAAGATATTGAGATTGTAGAAGTTTTGACGCTTTCCGAGCTTTGTCGATTCTGTCAGACAGACGATGCGTGGATCGTCGAACTGGTTCAGAACGGTGTTCTGGAGCCGCAAGGCCACGCCATTGAGGAATGGACGTTTCACGCGGTTCATATAGCGCGGGCGAAGAAGGCGCGGCGACTTAACAGAGACCTTGGCGTCAACGCGGCGGGCGTTGCGGTGATCCTTGATTTGTTGGACGAGCGTGATGCGTTGCGCCGGAAACTGGCCTGGCTGGACGCGCCTTGAGACACGCTGAGATATTCTGAAACCAACCCGGAGGCCCCAACAAAATGGGGCCGCTTGGCTGGCGTTTGAACGGGGTATGAGCCGTCTTGTTCAGGCGCTGTAAAGAACGGGCAGTTTCGCGTCTTTCATGAGGCTGTGCGTAACAGCGCCGATCACAAAGTCGTAGATACGTGAGTGGCCGAACGCCCCGGTGACGATTAGGTCGGCCCCTTGCTCGAAGGCGTATTTCAAAAGAACCTCGGCGATTTCCTGGCCTCCGCGTTCGCGGTGGACAGTTTGGGCCTGCACTCCGTGGCGGTCGAACATGGACGCCAGATTGATTGCATCGAAATCCGCGAGTTCGTCCGGTGCGCGCCCGTTTACCCGCAGGATGTTTATTGTCCCGCCCTTTTGCGCAACCAAAAGCGCGTCGTGGGCTGCGCGCGCGGCCTCGCGGGTGTCGCTCCAGCCGAGTACGACATTGCGGCCCAGTTCAGGCCCCTTATAGTTCGTCGGAACGATGACAACGGGCCGCCCGCATTCGCGAATGACGCGCTCCTGAGCGTGGTTTTGGTCGCCGCGCAGCGTGCTGGGGTCTTCTTGCGGCATGATCACGAGATCCGCGGCATGTGCGCTTTCAATGATCCGCGCGGCGGCGGTTGTGGCTTCGGCCTTTACAAGACGCCATTCGGACGGAAAGTCCTCGTTTGAGGTGTGTTTGCGGAAGATCGCCTCGATGGCGTTGGATTCTTCCCGTTGGCTTTCGTTGAAGGCCCCAAAAGTGGCGTCTGGAACATGGATCGCTATTCCGGGGTAGACCAAAAGCGCCTCCACTGTGTGCAAGCCCACAAGATGAGCGCCATGCGCCCTTGCAAGGGGAACGGCACAGGCCAGAACAGCATCCGCGGTTTCGCGGTTCATCAGGCAGGCCAGAACTGTTTTCGGTGTCATGGGGCGTATCCTTTGCACGCGATGAGGGGCCGCCGCTGTGACGGCCAGCTCTATGTTACGCTTTTGAAATCTTGATCTTCTGCACGGGCTCATTGGCCCCCGCTGGCTTGGAAATCTTCAATTTGAGGACGCCGTTGACAAAGGTCGCGTCGACCGCGCCATCGTCCGGGGTAAATCCTATGGGCAATTGCCGCCGGAAGCTGCCGTAGCGGCGTTCCACAAGGTGAAAATCCTGTTCCTTGTCCTCGTGATCGCTTGTCTTTTCGCCTTTCAGCGTCAGCACGTTCTGAGAGATCGAGATGTCGAGATCATCTTCATTGACGCCGGGGATCTCTGCTGTGATTTCCAATGCGTCGGCCGTTTCCACAACATCGAGAGCCGGAAAAGCAGGCGCGCCGAGAGCTTCGAAAAAGTCTCCCGGGGAGGTCATGGGATGACCGCGAAATCTGTCGATGAATTGGTTCATCTCGCGTTGCATCGACTGGAGGAAAGGCGCGTTCCGCTCGGTTTTGGGGGCGGGTGTCTGGTGCTGGGTCATCGTTGCCTCCTTTGCGTTTGGCTGACCTTGTTGATGGCCAATTGCTAGCAGAGCCGGTCAAACGCGGATTGATAAGAATCAAATGGCCCGAGTGTTGAGGACGCTAGGGTCGGGACAACCTAAGGAGACCAAGATGCGCGTCCTATCCATTTTACTTGCAATTTCGTTTGGCCTTTTTGCCCCGCCCGCCATCGCCGAGGAGGTCACGGTCCGAAACGGGAGCGATCTGTTCGTTGCAGGCGATTCTGTTTTGTCAAAGGTCGACAACCAGGGGGACGTTTTCGTCGCGAGCGAGGCGACCGCGATTGACGGTGCTGTACTGGGCGATCTGCATGTTGTCGGGTTTGACGTTATGGTCGCCACCGACGTTGCCGAGGATTTGTATTCTGCGGGGTCCAACGTGGATCTGCGCGGAAATGTGGGTGGCGACACCACGGCGGCGGCTTTTACGCTTCGCACGGCGCCGAGTGCCGAAACTTCGGGGAATGCGCGGCTTGGAGGAAACACGGTCACGATTGAAGGTCCGATTGCGGGCGCACTCATGGCTGTTGGTCGCACTGTTATTCTGAATGCGCCGGTGCAGGGCGATGTGCGCATCACTGCAAAGTCGCTGGTCTTTGGAGAAAACGCCGTTGTGAACGGCATATTGTATTACAGTTCGCAAAGCCGGATTGCCGTCCCCGAGCGAGTCGCCTCCCCAGAGCGGGTTCAGTATTCCGAGTTGGATTTTGATGGTAACTGGGATGATCTTGGCGACTCCTTGCCCATTGGCGACATGCCAGGTTTTCCAAAGACTGCCTCAGTTTTCGGGGCCTTTATCATCTCGCTTTTGTTCTTCATGCTTCTTGGCGCGCTTGCGCTTGGGTTCTTGCCAACGCAATTGGAGCGGATGCGGCAAGGCATTGCTTCGGCGCCGGGACGCTCGATGCTGCTGGGCGTGATTGGATTGTCGCTGCTTTTCGGTCTTGTGCCGATCACCGCCCTTACCATCGTCGGCTTGCCGTTTGTCCCGGTCGTGATTTTGGCGATCATCGTCGTCTGGACGTTGGGTTACGCGCTTGGCGGATATACCGTTGCTGTGCATGTCTGGCGCGCGCTTGGGGGAGACCCCGAGCCCGGATCGGTTGTTCGGGTATTGTTGCTGGCCGCCGCCGTGACCGTGGTCGCCCTTCTCAACTTTATACCGTTTGTGGGGTGGGTCGCGAATTTCACCCTCGTGCTGATGGGCATTGGCGCGATCACCCGCGTGACCTTTTCCCGGTTCATAACGGACATCGATCCGGCACTTGATGTGGATATGAAGCCAGTAGACGACTGAACCATAAAGAAAGGAACACCGATATGTCATCGCAAGGTCTTCAGGTGATCGACCATACTGTGCAATTGACCCACGAGTGGATCAACGAGCTGACAGAGCGGCTGGGCTGGTCGTCCAAACGCAGCGCGCTGCACCTGATGCGCTCGGTTCTCCACCTCGTGCGTGATCGGTTGTCGCACGATGAGTTGGCGCATTTTTCGGCGCAACTTCCGATATTGATCAGAGGGATGTTGTTTGAGGGCTGGGTGCCTGGCAGAGCGCCGCTTTCCGGACGCAACGTCACCGAAATGGCTGCAGAAATTGCCGCATCCTTTGGGGATGACGTGGAATTCCGGGGCGTTGAAGACATCACCTATGTGTTCAATCTTTTGAACAATCGCATAAGTCGGGGGGAGGTGGACGATATCCGTTCAAATCTGCCCGAGAGCATTCGCAAACTATGGCCAGCGCCTTAGGCTTTGCGTTTAAAGTGCATCCCTGACGCGGGTGAACTCCCCACCCGCACAGGGATGCACTGACAATTTTCTGTATGCGGCTGAGCGTGTGCCGTGGCCCTCTCAGGTTCAGGTGAACCCGTCTTCTGCCAGAGAGCCAAGAGCCTCAGGGCGAAGGACGATCACAGTGTGCGCACCATCCAATGCGATGAGGCGGCTCTTGCGGAACTGGCTGATGGTCCGGCTGACGGTTTCGGTCGTCAGACCCAGAAAGTCCGCGATATCAGCGCGGCTCATCGGCAATTCGACCTGAACGTACTGGCCAACGACAGTGCCGGCCCGATTTGCCAGAACGGTCAGAAAGGCGGCGACCTTTTCAGTGGCGGACTTGCGACCCAGCATCATGAAATGATCCTGCATGGCAGCGATCTCGTGCAATGCGGCTTGCAAGAGGTCCACGTGCAGCGCGGCGTCGCCGTCACCCGACTTGAGCTGTGACAGGCGAAACGGCTGCAATTGGACGGTGTTAAGCGCGACGCAATCGGTGTGGTGGCGCCCGTCACATGGAAAACCAACGATGTCACCCGGAAACCCGAAAGAGATGATTTGGCGGCGTCCGTCCTCCAAAAGCCTGGTCAAACTGACGACGCCCGAGACGACTTGATAAATCCGCTCGACACGGTCACCTTCATGAAAGAGATGGCTACCCGCTTTAAGCCGGGTTTCTGGCAAATGGCTTGCACGCTTGGACAGTTTCTTGGGACACGTGTAATCTGATTTGTGATTTGAAATTGTAACGTACATTTACTGGCGCTCCCCTGGGTGTTTATGGGGAGACAATTCATTCAAAGTGTCGCATGTGTTGCTTGATGTGTGTAATCGAATGTATCGTTTTGTATAATGCCATTTCACGAAGACTGAGCGCGACGCGCCAAAGAGCGATGAGCCCGCCGTATGATCCGAAATTTTTGGGTCAGTTCAATTCTGGGGTCGGATAGTATGAATAAACGTATATTGATTGTTGACGACGAAGCAGGTGTTCGCACCCTTCTAAAGGATGTGTTCGAGGGCGGCGGTTTTGAAACGCGTGTGGCGAACGGCTGGTCCGAAGCCAAAGCGATTCTTAACCGCGAAGAGATCGATCTTGTGACGCTTGATCTGCAACTTGGGTCAGAGAACGGGCTGGATGTTGCCCGGCGTATCCGCGCGGCCTCGCCAGTGCCGATCATCATGATCACCGGACGCGACGATGTTGTTGACCGCGTTGTCGGGCTGGAGCTTGGGGCAGACGACTACATCACTAAGCCCTTTCATGTGCGCGAAGTGCAGGCGCGCGTGCGATCCGTCTTGCGGCGCAGCGCGGCAGACAAAAAAGAAGAGACCGCGCATCCGGACGAGCCATGCGAGGGGGCCGCCCAGACTTCACCTGCATTCGAGTTCGACGGTCTTGTGGCTGTGCCCGAGCGCTTGGAGCTTTTTGACCGCAAAGGCGAGTTATGTGAGACGACCAGCGGTGATTTCAAGCTTTTGAATATCTTTCTTGAAAACGCCAAGCGTGTGATGTCGCGCGACCGGCTCATGGATTTGATTGGCGGCGTCGAATGGAGCCCGCTCGACCGGACAATCGACAATCAGGTTGCGCGGCTCAGAAAAAAGATAGAGCGCAATCCGGCTGATCCCCGGATCATCAAAACTGTCCGTGGGGTGGGCTATAGTTTCACGTCGGATATCACCCGCATTCAGTCGGACGAACGCCCCAAAAGTTCGGACAGGCGGCGCGCCAGTTCACGTTGATGATAGGGCTTGTGCAAAATTTCGAATTGCTCAGAGGATCGCAACTTTCCGGTGACAACATCGCTTGCATAGCCCGAGGTCAGTAGGACTTTGATTTTCGGATATTCTATGCGCACACGTGCGCCCAGATCGTAACCCGTGAGAGTGCCGGGCATGACGATATCGGAAAAGACGACGTGACTGTCGACGTCGTCACGCAGCATTCGCCAGGCAATATCGCCGTCTTCAGCGGTCTTGACCTGATACTTGAGGGCGCGCAGTCGCGCCGTCGATACTTCTCGGACTTTGGGATTGTCCTCGACCAACAGAATGGTCTCGCCGTTTCCCATTGCCGGGTCGGCTTTTGCACCGGATGGTCGGTCCAGCGATTGTACGCCGCCCGTGTCGGTACCAGCGGGAAAATAGAGACCAAAGCTCGTGCCGTGTCCAACCTCGCTGTAAAGGGTGATGTGGCCACCTGATTGGCGGACAAACCCATAGACCATCGCGAGGCCAAGCCCGGTTCCGTTTTGATCGGCTTTGGTTGTGTAGAAGGGTTCGAAAGCGCGCCGCTGACTTTCGGCAGACATGCCTTCGCCGTCATCGCTGACCATGAGACGCACGTATCGGCCCGGTTCGACATCCGTTTCCTGCGCCATATAGGCGTCGTCGATGTCGATTTCGTCGATCTGAAACAAAAGCTTGCCCCCGTCCGGCATGGCATCGCGCGCGTTGACTGCAAGATTAACCAACGCAGAGCCAAGTTGCACAGGATCAATCAGAACATGGCTGAGATTGCCGGGGAAATCGGTGGCAATCGTGTAGGTCTCTCCTAGGGTTCGCCTCAGCAAACCAATTGTTTGACGGCACATGTCGCCCATATCCGCCAGAATTGGATTCAGGCTGCCTTTGCGCGCGAAGATCATCAGACGCGATGTCAACTCCGCGCCCATTTCGGCAGCTTCTGTTGCATTTTGCAAGTACTGCGTTGTCTTTTCGTCAAGCACCCCAAGGCCCGCGAGTTCGAGATTGCCGATGATGACTGTCAGAAGATTATTGAAGTCATGTGAGATGCCGCCCGTCATGTGGCCAATGGCGTCCAGCCGCATCGTGCGGGACAGGGCCATGTCACTGGCGTTGCGACGGGTCAGATCGTGGAGGATTGCCACGAAGATGGGGTTGCCGTCGGACTTGGCTTCACCAACCGACAGATGGAGAGGGAAGATCTGACCGGATTGGCGCAGACCTTCGACCTCGCGTCCGATCCCAATGATTTTCTCTATGCCGCTTTCGATGTAGTTCGACATGAACGCGTCGTGGTCATCAGCCATGGTGGCAGGCATAAGCGCGCGCACGTTTAGGCCCATAAGGTCATCCTGCGTGTAGCCAAACAGACTGCAAGCAGCCTCGTTCGCCCGCAGTATGATCCCGGCACCATCCGAGACGATGATCGCATCGACGGCCGCGCCCATAATGGCGCTCAGGACATCGCTGTCAGAGGCGTTCGTCTTCATGGCGTCCTCAATCGGTTCGCAAGCATCTGACAATGCTACGAGAAGACACGCAAGAGCTCAGTGCAAAGCGTCTCCTTGACTGTGAAGCCGGGTTTGCACCCAGTACCGATTGAGATCCGCCATCGTGAGAACCCCCAAAAGGTGGCGGTCTTCGGCGACCAGGAATTTACGTTGGCCGGTGCGATCTATCAGATCCAGAACAGAAGTCAGACAGGTGTCTGCGCCCAGAAGCCTGTTCCAATCCGGCACGACGAACACGTCATTTGCCGTCATGGAACCCCAATGCTCGCGGTCAATCCCGGCAAAGATCTGGCTGTCAAGCGTCCCCAGAATGAGGCCGTCTTCCACGACCGGCAAGAAGCTTACCCAACGGCTCAGGAACACCTGATTAACGATATGTGAAAGCGTCATGTCGGGTGCTGCGACCACGGGATTGTTCGTCATGAGGTCCGTGACGACCGTCTGCGAAAAGCGCGCCTCGACAGGCGTTGATGGATGTCGTCCCCGCGACATCCATCGGATGACATTGAGTAACCCGTGCCGGGACATCATGAACCCCGTTTTGATCTGCGCAGTCTAGCGGGGTGATGCTCCTTGGGATTGATTCATCTCAAGTCCGTGGGCTCACATCTGAAAGGCGCTGCCCACAACATAGGCAACCAGAGCGGCGATCGAGCCGATAGCCAAAGTCCCGAAACCCGAATGCCACCAGGGCGACAGCGACCAGCGGCTTTTGATTGCGCCGATCAGAAAAAACGTGGCCAGTGTTGCCGTAACCGAGATCTCAAAGGGGCGATCAATGTCGAACAAATACGGGGCTAGTGGGACGCTTCCGGCAAGAATGAAGGCGAAAAACGTGGCGAGGGCCATGCGCCACGGGTTTGGGGCCTCGCGGGGCAGGCCGTATTCGTCGGTGAGCATGATATCGATCCATTTCTGTCGTTGCCCTGCGATGGCGTCGACAGCCTGATCAAGGATATCTCCCGTCAGTCCTCTTTGAAAAAGAATTTGCCTCAATTCCTCTCTTTCGCCTTCAGGATTGAGACGAATATGGCGTTCCTCGACCGCGATAATCCGGTTTCGGTCGTCGATATCGGCTTTGGTGCCTGCAAAATTGCCAGCGGCCATGGAAAATCCATCCGCCAGAATGTTCGCACAGCCAAGCACCACAATCACCGTATTGGGCAAGCCCGCGCCCGCAACGCCCGCGACAATGGCGAGCGTGGTGACGGCACCGTCTATGCCGCCATAAACTGCGTCCCGCAAAAGGCTGGCATTTTTTCCAGGCGCCAGTCGGACTGCGATTTCTTCGGGGCTGTGGCCGTGTTCGATAGTCATGTTGCTTTGTCTGGCCCAGTTGCTGGCTGACTTCCTTGAGCAAGATCAAGTCGCCGTTGCCAGAGCATCGTAGCAAACAGGCCATGTTTGATTTCGAAGGAACGCTTGGTGCCAATCTTATTGCGTTCGCGGTCGCAGCGGCGGTGGTGTGGTATGCGGGCGCAAGACTGGCGTATCTGGCAGATATTCTGTCGGACCGTTTGCATCTTGCGAAATCGCTGGTTGGCCTTCTTTTCCTGTCGCTTGCAACGTCGCTCCCCGAAGTTGCAACCACGCTGACAGGGGCAATCCAGCAAAACAGTGATCTTGTTCTGAACAACCTTTTTGGTGGGATTGCATTGCAAACCGCTATTTTGGCGATGTCGGATTTCTGGTCGCGGAGTGCGATCACCAGCTATCCGCGCAAGGCAAACCATGCGCTTGAGGCGATGCTGGTCGTGTTGCTCTTGTCGATCGTCTTGATTTTCATACACTTGGGTGAGCGGGTTGAAATCGCGGGCGTAGGGTTGGGCGCTTTGGCTGTGGCTGTTGTTTATGCCGGCGCCATTGTGTTGTTGCGTCGATATGACGATGCCAGCGATTGGGTTCCCGTCGATTTGCCGGACCCCGATCCTCTGCCATTTCCTGCGCCGACGGGTTTGAGCAATGAAAGCACCGCCCGTCTTGGCTTTCACGTCTTGGTCGCTTGCGGGCTGATCCTTGTGTTCGGCTTGGCGTTGGTGGTTCTTGCCGAGCGGATTGCGGTGCAATCGGGGCTTGGCACGAGTTTTGTGGGCGTCACCTTGCTTGCGGGGGCCACGTCTTTGCCAGAACTAACGACAAGTCTGACCGCTGTCCGGATCGGTGCCTACACGATGGCGATCTCGAACATATTTGGCAGCAATCTGATTATGGTGGTGTTGGTTTTCCCGGCGGATCTGCTTTTTCGCAAAGGACCGATTTTGAATGACGCTTCGACGACGGTGACCTTGTCGCTTGTGTTTGGCATTCTGGTGACAACCATCTATCTCATCGGCCTGATTGTGCGCCGCAAGCCAAAGATCGGGCGGGTCGGACTTGATTCCGTGCTTGTGCTGGTTTGTTTTGCGTGCAGTCTCTGGGCGTATTATCTGGCGCGTTGAGACATGAAATAGGTCATTGTTTTCACAAGTTCCGGTACGATAAGCAGCGGCAAGGCAAATCCGGCAATCAACAACCAATGTTCGGGTCCGATTGCGACCGTATGCAACAGGCTTTGAAGCGGTGCCCAATAGATCGCGAGTACCTGAGCGGCCATTGTCAGAGCGAAGGCCGCTAACAGGAGCGGGTTTGATAGCCAGCCAATGCGCCAGCAGGGCAGGTTGAGGGACCGGAACGCGAAGACGCTGACTTTCTCGAATGTAACCATTGCGCAGAAGGCCGTCGTGCGGGCAACATCAACGCCGGTATCCAGGAGGTGATTGAAGATCCAGAAGCTGGCGATGCCAGTATACAACCCGAACAGGCAGATCATCGCAATTCCACCGCGGCCAAGGATTGGTTCGTCTTTTTCGCGGGGCGGTTTTTCCATTTGATCTGGTTCAGATTTTTCAAGCCCAAGCGCCACGGCCGTCACGCCGTCGGTGACAAGGTTCATCCAAAGGATTTGCGTCGCCAGAAAGATCAACGGGCCGCCGATGGCGATATTGATGACAAGCGCCACCACTTCGCCCGCATTCGACGACAAAAGGTAGCGAACGAACTTGCGGATATTCGAGAATTGGCGACGGCCTTCGCCAATCGCGCCGACAATGGTTGCAAAATTATCGTCCAAAAGGACGAGGTCGGCGGCCTGACGCGCGACATCGGTGCCGCGGACGCCCATGGCAATGCCTATATCGGCCTGTTTCAAGGCGGGCGCATCGTTGACACCGTCGCCTGTCATAGCGACGATCTGTTTGTCCGATTGCAGCGTGGAAATGATGCGCATTTTGTCTGCTGGCCTGGTTCGCGCAAGGATGACGTCTTTGCGCATCGCGGCACCTAGCGCGGCATCATCCATATCGTCCAGATCAGCGCCGGTCAGCGTATTGTTGGCGGCAAGTCCGACCTGAGAGGCAATTGCCCGTGCCGTGACGGGACTGTCGCCGGTGACCATCAGAACGCGGATGCTGGCGGAATGGGCGGATGCAATGGCGGCCTTCACTTCGGGGCGCGGAGGGTCAATCAGGCCCACGAGGCCCAGAAATGTCATGCCGTCTTCTTCGATTGTCTGATGGGACGTCTGGCGTTCGGCAAAAGC
>JARFRG010000157.1 GCA_029287375.1 Boseongicola sp.
CTGGCCTCGTCTCCAAAGGGGGCGAACATGGCAGATGTATAGGGTTCGAGCACCGTATTGGACGAAGGCGTCAGCATTCCAACGCGTTTGCCCGACTGGCGCGGGAAAGCAGTCATAGCATCAACTCCGGCGCGGACCGCGAGAGGTAATCGCCGGTCGCTGCACCGACGATCTCGCCGTCCTTGGCCACGGTTCGGCCGCGCAGGATTGTGCGGACCGGCCATCCGGTGACGGAGAATCCTTCCCAGGGGGTGTAGTCTGAGCCGTGATGCAGATCCGCCTGCCGTATCTCATTTGTCAGCGTCGGGTCCCAAAGGGTTATGTCTGCGTCGGCCCCGACAGCGATGGCTCCTTTTCGCGGTGCCAGACCATAGAGTCGCGCGTGGTTTGTCGCGGTGATTGCGGCAAAGCGGGGAAGTGAGATGCGTCCCTTCATCACCCCTTCGGAAAACAGGATCGGCAGCCGTGTTTCCACGCCGGGAATGCCGTTGGGGATATTACGAAAGCTTGCCCGCGCGCCGGGGGCATCCTTGCCTGCATTGTCTGCAAAGCGAAACGGGCAGTGGTCAGAGGAGAAAAGATCAAAGTCACCTTGCTCCAAACCGGCCCAGATCGCGGCCTGTTCGACACTGTCGCGCGGTGGTGGGGAACAGACATATTTCGCACCCTCAAACCCCGCCCGGTCCAGATCGTCAGCAGTGAGAGTGATGTATTGTGGGCAGGTTTCGGCAAACACCTTTGCGCCCCGGCGTCGCGCGCGAGTGATTTCTTCAAGCGCGGCACCATTTGAGACGTGCACAATGGTAAGAGGAACGCCTGCGATCTCGGCCAGCGAAATCGCTCGGTGGGTGGCTTCGCGCTCCACCGGAACAGGGCGTGTGCGCGCGTGATTGACGGGCTCGGTGTTGCCGATTGCCTCGGCCTTGTCGCGCAGAAACTCAATGGCATCCTCGTTTTCGGCATGCACCATGACCATGGCGTTATGCGTCTTGGCGACATCCATCACATCGAGGATCTCCCGGTCCGACAGGGCCAGCCCGGCATAGGTCATGAAAACCTTGAAACTGGTATATCCCGCTTCGAACAGAGCCGGCAGGTCCTGTCCAAGGGTTTGGGCATCCGCGTCCTTGATGATCAGGTGGAACGACACATCGACATGACATTGCCCATCGGCTTTTGCGTGGTAAGCGTTCACGGCCTGGCGCAGCGAGGCACCTTCCTCGGGCAGGCAAAACGGCATGACGGTTGTATTTCCCCCGCATGCGGCGGACCGGGTGGCACTGGCGAAATCATCCGCCATTTCGATGCCCGGGCCAGAGGGTTGAGAGATATGGACATGGCTGTCGATCCCGCCGGGCATAGCAATCAGACCGGCCGCGTTGATCACGTCTTTTGCAGGGCCAAGGTCGTGGCCAAGAGTCGCAATCCGGCCGTCGCGAATTCCGATGTCGCATTCAACAACTTCTGCGCCGGTCACAACGCGACTACCGCGGATGACAAGGTCGTAGGTCATTCGCTTGGTCCTCCGTGCTGGATGGCCATGGCGAGCGGTTCAGGGAGTCCTTTGGATGTCTTGGCAGCAGGCTTGTTGGCACGGTTGGGTTTGGCGGTTTTCGACCTCATCAGTGCCAGCGTCATCGCTTGCAAAGTCGCGGCAGTGATTGGATCAACAACGATTGCGGGTACTTGTGCGGCAATGTCGTCGGCCAGCCCGGCCAGCGGCGCGCCGCCCAGAATTACCACATCCGCATGGTCCTGTGTGGCCGCCGTCGTCGCCAATAAGACGATCTCATCGCGCAGATCGGTCTGGACGTTGCCAAGCCGTACGGGCGCTGCTTCGGGTGTGAGCACGCCTTTGAAACGGTCCTTCAGACCGGTGGCGCAAACGCATTCCGAATACCACCGCGTCATCAGGGGGGAAAAAGTCACCACCGCAAAGCTCTCGCCCAGCAATGCGGCGGTCATGACGGCAGCCTCTGCCATGCCGACAACCGGCAGATCAAAGAGCTCTCGCGCGCCGACCAGACCGGGATCGCCGAAGGCTGCAATCACCACTGCATCGACGCTGCTTTCGTGCTCGGCAATCATCTCAAGCACCAGCCCACCCGCAATCTGAGCCTCGGCGCGGCTGGCGATATAGGGGAAACCCCGTGTGGCCGTGACGGGAATGATTTCTGCCGCATCACCAACAGCAGCACGGGCGATAGCTGCCATGTTGTCTGTCATGGATTGCGTCATGTTGGGGTTCAACAGAAGGATTTTCATGCCTGTATCGCTTTCCAATGGGCGGCAATCTGAGACCTGGGGGCGATCCAGGCGTCAGACTTGGACGCGATATGGGCGAGCACGTCCTCAAGCCCTGCGATTCGGCCCGGACGTCCAATCAGGCGCAGGTGCAAACCGATGGACATCATCCGCGCCGCTTTTGCGCCTTCATCATAAAGGCGATCGAACGCACCGATCACGTATTCGGAAAAGTCACGATGCTGGACAAACCCGCCACCCGGTGAGAACCGCATGTCATTGGTATCAAAGGCATAAGGCAGGATGACATGGGATGCGTCGTGCATCCGCGGAATGTCGTCATCGTAGACGTCACTGTCATAGACAAAGCCACCATGCGCCAGCAACAGGTCACGCGTATTCACGGAAGGTGCTGATCGTGTATGCCATCCGACAGGGGCCACACCGCTTGCCTGTTTAATCGCGCTATGTGTCCGCGCGATCATGGCGGCTTCATCTTCGCGGCCCATCTCGGCCTGCCGTTCCCAGCGCCACCCGTGACACGACACTTCGTGTCCGCGAGAAACGGCGTCTTGCAACAACCAAGGAGAGCGTTGTGCCGCGCGTCCGCAGGTGGAAAATGTGGCCTTTACGCCATAAGCGTCAAATGCATCCGCAATGCGCGCATACCCTTGCCGGGTGCCGTAGGTGAAATGGGTTTCCATGCAAGGATCGGGGTGTCCAACGATCTCTTCGCGGATCTCATAGGTGCTTTCATTGCGTTCATCGCCATCTGCGATGGACAACTCCGCGCCCTCTTCGACATTTACGACGAACGACACCGCCAACCGCGCGGCGTTGGGCCAATTCGGTGCGGGTTCTGCCCCGAAATACCCTTTGAAATCTCGCCTGTCTGTCATGTGTCGATCATCTTGTTGAGGCCAACTGTGCGGGACGCCACCACAAGAACCACAATCGCCATCACGATCAGCCCAGACGACATCGCAGCAAGCGAGGGGTCGGGTTGTTCCTCAAGATATTGGAGCATCTTTATGGGAAGGGTTTTGTTGCGTGCGTCGGTGAGAAAAATCGAGATCGGATAGTTGTCCATGGAGGCCAGAAAGGCGAAGAGACCGCCGGTCAGATAGGCGGGTGCCAGATTGGGGATCAAAACCTTGAGAATGGCGCGGGGGTAGCTCATCCCAAGTGTGCGCGCCGCATCGATCAGGGAGAAATCAAACGCCCCCATTGAGGCCAGAAGCGTGCGCATCACAAAAGGCAACGTGATCACCACATGCGCCAAAAGCAGCGACCAATAGGCATCGCGCAATCCGATTTCACGGAAGAACTGCAGCATGGCGACCCCGACAACAAGGCCGGGCATCATCAGAGGCGAAACTGTGAACGTCGCAATCGCCTGCTTGCCACGAAACTCTCCCCGCGCCACAGCGATGGCGGCCATTGTGCCAAGAACTATCGAAATCGCGGTCGAAATGAGCGCAAGGTTAAGCGACAGCTGGACTGCCTCCCAAAGACCGCTGCGCCGGTCAAGCGATCTGTACCACCTAAGCGACCATTCGGGTGGCGGTAGTGTGTAGACCGCAGATGACGTGAATGAGGTGGCAACCGTTATGATGATGGGCAGCATCAGGAAGATGATGCAGATAATGCCAATCGTCCATGCAAAAAAGATTGTGATGCGATCCGTCTGGGTCATTGGCGCGCTCCCAGGCGACCCGCGAGCCAGCTTGAAAAGAGGACCACGAAAATCGCGATTGCCAGAAGAACGGCCGAGATGGTGGAACCGAGGGGCTCGTTTCTCAGATAGAGGAAAGAGCGCGCGATCAGCATCGACAAGGTCTGCTGCCGTTCACCGACGATCAGGGAAGGGATCACATACATTGAAATGGCCAGTGAAAAGGTGAACGCCGATCCCGCCACGACACCCGGCAAAGACAGCGGCAAGGTGACCCGCGTGAAGCGGAACCAGGGCGTTGCCCCCAACGACGAGGCGGCCTCCGGCAACGATTTGTTGAGTTGGCGAATGACCGAATAGATCGGCAAAACCATGAAAGGTAGAAAGACGTTCGCGGCACCAATAACGAGGGCTGTTTCCGTGAACAGCATTCGTACCGGTTCGTCCGTTATTCCAATGGCTTGCAGCGTGGTGTTGATGAATCCGTTTGAGCGGAACAGGATCGACCAAGCAAAGGCCTTAACGATCACGCCCAGCGACATCGGCAACACGAGGGCCACCAGAAAAACTGTCAACCAAATGCCCTTCGCGCGCGCCATGGCAAAGGCTGTGGGATAGGCGATGACCAGCGCCAGCAGGGTCGTCAGAAGGGCCACGCGCAATGTGCGCCACAAAACCGTTCGGTTAAATTCATCGCCGAAGAAGTCGATATACGACGCAAGCGTCAGCCCCTCCGCACCCTGAATGCTTTTGAACAAAAGCAGAAACAGGGGCAGAGCGTAGATGATTGCCAGAAACGCCAGTCCCGGAACCGCCAAGAGTGCGATGCGGTTCGAGCGGGCGATCATGCGGCCACCTCGTGGATCAGCGTATCTGCCACGGCCCATCCCCAAGTGACCGTTTCACCGCGTGTATATCCGGTCCTTATGCCGGACAGTTCACACAGGAATTTATCTTCACCGCTTGTGACCCCGTGAAGGACCGTCTTTGAGCCAAGCGTCATAACGTCGTCAAGCTGGACCTTGATCTGGTTCATCTCTGCCGTCGGATCGGGTGTGATAAGTTCAGGCCTGACGCCGACTTGCACCTGTGTTCCGGCAGTGTAGTCGGCAATTGCACACACTTCGCCAATGGCTGTTCGCACCGTGGCAATGCCATCTGTTTGGGTGACGACGCGCCCTGACATCCGCGTGGATAGCCCTACAAAATCCATCACGAAAGGCGACGCAGGTTGTGCATAGAGCACAGATGGTTCTGCGAATTGTTCGATTTTCCCGTTGCTCATGACCGCGATCCGGTCAGACACTCCCATGGCTTCTTCCTGGTCATGTGTGACAAATATCGCGGTGATTCCGCGACTGCGCAGCAGGGCCTTCAGTTCGATCTGCATGGTCTCGCGCAGCTTACGGTCCAGTGCAGAGAAAGGCTCATCCAGCAGCAACAAGTCGGGTGACACCACAAGCGCTCGTGCAACGGCGACGCGCTGTTGCTGGCCACCAGAAAGCGCGGATACGGG
>JARFRG010000161.1 GCA_029287375.1 Boseongicola sp.
TTGTGTTTGATATCGGGGGCGTGCTGGTGGACTGGCAGCCGCATCTTGCCTGGGTTGATGATCTTGGCGAGGATGGAGCGCGCGCCTTTCTGGACAGAGTGGGCTTTGACAAGATTAATTTCGCGTGTGACGGCGGTGCGCGGTTTGGTGATGCGGCGGACCTCGTTGAGGACGCCGAAGACGCCGCGCGCCTTAGCCAATACGTCGTGCGGTATACGCGGACTGTTCCAGACAAAATCAGTGCGACATGGGATATCCTTTACCGGCTGCAAAGCCGAGGCGTTCCACTTCATGCCATTACCAACTGGTCGGCGGAAACATGGCCGGAAGGTCTGAAGGTTCACCCGGAGCTTGGCTCGGTCTTTGGGACGACGGTTGTTTCGGGAGAGGTCGGCCTTCTGAAGCCGAGCGCCGCGATTTACCGCCTGCTGTGCGAGTTGGCCGAGGTTCCCCCGGAGCGTTGTGTGTTCATCGACGATGGGTTGCACAATTGCCTTGGTGCAAAGGCGGCGGGAATGGATGCCATCCACTTTACGAACGCTGAAAGCTTGCAGGTGCAACTGACAGAACGAGGGTTGTTATGACGGACCAAGCTTACAATTTTGCCTATCTTGACGAGCAGACCAAGCGCATGATCCGGCGCGCCATCCTCAAGGGTTTGGCCATTCCGGGGTATCAGGTGCCGTTTGCGTCCCGTGAGATGCCGATGCCCTACGGTTGGGGCACGGGAGGGGTGCAGGTCTCTGCGGCTGTGCTGACGCCAAAAGACACTTTCAAAGTTATTGACCAAGGCGCGGACGACACGACGAATGCTGTGTCGATACGGACGTTCTTTGAACGCACGGCGGGTGTCGAAACGACCACGTCCACTGAAGAAGCGACCGTGATCCAAACCCGCCACCGCATTCCGGAAGATCCCCTGACAGAGGGGCAAATCCTTGTCTATCAGGTGCCGATCCCAGAGCCGTTACGATTTCTGGAGCCGCGCGAAAGCGAGACCCGAAAGATGCACAGTCTGGAAGAATACGGGCTGATGCATGTAAAGCTTTATGAGGACATCAGCCGTCACGGGCATATCGCCACGTCTTACGCCTATCCTGTCCGGGTTGAAGGGAGGTACGTGATGGACCCGTCTCCGATCCCGAAGTTCGACAATCCGAAGCTGGCAGAGATGGAGGCGATACAGCTTTTCGGTGCAGGGCGTGAGCAACGGATATATGCTCTGCCGCCCTACACACAGGTGGTGAGCCTCGATTTTGAAGATCACCCGTTTGAACCTTCGAAGGCCGATCATCCTTGTGGGATGTGTGGCGCCAAAGACAGTTATTTGGATGAGGTCATCGTCGACGATGAGGGGCAGCGCATGTTTGTCTGTTCGGACACGCATTATTGCGAAGCGCGCCAATCGGCGGGCCACAAGGGAAAGGACGCGGCATGACGCCCTTACTGTCTGTTTATGGCATTTCAAAACGCTATGGGCCACACATTGGCTGCGCGTATGTGTCGTTTGAACTCTATCCCGGTGAAGTCATGGGGATTGTGGGGGAAAGCGGGTCCGGGAAATCCACGCTTTTGAACTGCATCGCGGGGCACTTGCCGCCGGATGAAGGCAAGGTGGTGTTTGATACGCGCATCGAAGGTCCGAAGGATACTATTGCGATGTCGGAGCCGGAACGTCGGATGTTGAGCCGGACAGACTGGGCGTTTGTACATCAGCACGCGCGCGACGGGTTGCGGATGGGTGTGTCCGCCGGAGGGAATGTAGGTGAGCGGCTGATGGCAGTTGGCGAACGCCACTACGGTGACATTCGCAGCAAGGCTACGGACTGGCTCGGGCGTGTTGAGATCGATGCGAGCCGCGTAGACGATCGGCCAACCACGTTCTCCGGCGGCATGCAGCAGCGGTTACAAATTGCCCGAAACCTCGTCACCGGACCGAGGCTGGTGTTCATGGACGAGCCGACCGGCGGCTTGGATGTATCTGTTCAGGCCCGATTACTGGACCTCCTTCGTGGCCTCGTGCGCGACATGGGGCTGTCGGCGATTATCGTGACCCACGACCTGGCAGTGGTGCGCCTTCTGGCAGATCGGTTGATGGTGATGAAGTCCGGTCGGGTTGTTGAAGCAGGGCTGACGGACCAGGTGCTTGATGATCCGCAACATGCTTACAGCCAACTCCTTGTCAGTTCCGTATTGCAGGTTTGAACGAAATGCCAGAAATCGCGCTCGCACGTCCGGCCGATTGTGAGGCCCTCTCGGAGTTTCTCGCCCGCGCGGTTCCATCTGCATGGCGCGTGACTGCACTCCCGAATGCGGCGCAGTGTCAACGCGCAGTCACGTCTCAACATAACCTGACCGCATTGGCGCGCGAACAGGGGATCATTGTTGGCCTCGCTTCAGGGTGGGTCTTGCCCAGCGTTACGGGAGTTGGAGATACGGTCATGCTCGACGAACTCCTCGTGGTTGAGGCGCGACGCGGCTATGGGGTCGGCACGGCCCTGGTCGCGGCCTTCGTTCGGATGGCCCGACAGACCGCCGAGCCACCGATCCAGATTTGGGCCACAACGCAATACCCCGAAGAACCCGCCGCAATCCCTTTTGTCCGGGCAGGCGCCCAATCCACAGACATCTTGCGTCAGTACGAATGGCCACTGGAGAACCAAGCATGATTACTCTCAACAACGTGTCCAAGACATTTACGCTGCACAATCAAGGCAGTGCAGTTATCGAAGTGCTGACAGGAGTTTCGCTTTCTGTTGGTCGCGGAGAGTGCGTTGCGCTGACCGGCGCATCGGGTGCCGGGAAATCGACTTTGATGCGGATGATTTATGGAAACTATCTCACTCAGGCCGGTGAGATTTTGATAGGTGGCGTGGATTTGGCACGAGCGGAGCCCCGCGACGTGCTGGCCTTGCGCCGCGAGACGCTGGGCTATGTCAGCCAGTTTCTTCGGGTGGTTCCACGGGTGCCGACGCTGGACGTTGTGGCCGAGCCGTTAAGGGCATTGGGGGTCCCTGCGGCAGAGGCGCAAGCGCGTGCAGAGGTCCTACTTGGCAAGTTGAATATTCCCGAGCGCCTTTGGGGTTTGTCTCCGACAACGTTTTCGGGTGGTGAGCAGCAACGGGTGAATATTGCCCGAGGGTTTGCGCACCAATACCCGGCGATGTTGTTGGATGAGCCGACAGCAAGCCTTGATGCCGCAAACCGGGAAGTGGTGCTGTCACTGATTGAGGACGCAAAGACCAACGGTGCCGCGATCATCGGTATTTTCCACGATGAAGCGGCGCGTGCTCGGGTTTGCGATCGCGAGATTGACGTGAGTTGTTTCACGCCCGGGTTGGCAGCATGACCGATGGGCGGCTCATTGCTGTGGTGGGGCCTTCAGGGGTCGGCAAAGACAGCGTGATGGCAGGAATTCAGGGTAGTCTGCCGGGTATCCATCTTGTTCGTCGTGTAATCACGCGAAAGCCCGGGTTGGGCGGCGAAGACTATGATGCGGTGTCGGAGGCGGCGTTCGCGGATTTGATCGAGAATGGCGCTTTCGCGCTGCACTGGAAGGCGCATGGCCTATCTTATGGCGTGCCGGTTACGGTGAAGTATCAACTGAACAAAGGCACCGATTGCCTCGTCAATTTTTCCCGAAGTGCCTTGGTGCAAGCGGCCGGATTGTTTCCGAATTTCGCCGTGTTGAACATCACCGCAAGGCCCGAAACCCTTGCACATCGGCTGGCCATGCGGGGACGCGAAACGGACGACCAGATCATGAAACGGCTGGAACAGGCGGACAAACCGCTGCCGGAGGGTTTAGACGTAATTGATATTTCAAATGACGGTCCTCTTCTCGGGACGGTTGCGCGGGCCTGTGTTTTGCTTCAGCCGGTCAAAGTGTAGCGATGGATCAATTCGAACCGACCATCCGACCGCTCACCGCACAGAGAAATCTGGTCGACAACAAAGGGACATGGCAGCTCAGGCAAGTGACGAGCGATGGTTTTCTGCCAGTCGGTAATAGTGTCACCGGCCAGTTTGCCGGAAAGTGTGAGGTGAAACTGAAACTCCTCCAAGACATAGGGGTAGCCCCAGTTCGTCAGCAGGATTTCTTGCCGCTCAGTCAGCCCGGTTTGACGCCGACGCGCAAGCTCAGCGGGTGTCGGTGTCGCGCGAAAGGCATCGAGGTCGCGCACGCAGGCCTCGGCGATCACCTGAAGCGACGTCCTGTCGCCAACAGGTGTCAGGGCCAGAAAATGCCCCAAGGTCCTCAGGGCCAGTCCGTCGCATTCCGCCGGAGTGCACTTGGCGGCTACACTGCGCGCGGTGGCGTCCAGTCCGTCCAGAGTGCGCCCCTCGGCCAGACGAAACGGCGGCTTCAGGGTTCCGTGAAACCCGTATTTCCGCGGTGTCATCGTGATGTCATGCAAACCGGGCACATCAGGCTGAGGAGTGTCACGACCTTTGGCAACGTCCCAACCCAGCCACGCGGCGCCGAAGTCCGCAA
>JARFRG010000177.1 GCA_029287375.1 Boseongicola sp.
CTCGTTCCAGCTCGTTCAGAACGTGTTGATGGGCGGCCTTGTATTCGTCGAATTGCGCGACAAACGGGAACATAATCGTTAATGGGCGACCATTCGCGGCCCGGATCAATGCCTGGATCTGCATACGCATCACACCAGGCTAATCCAGACCAACGCGGATCGCCCTCCACCCATGAGCGGGGTTCGGTTCGTCCGGGCGCTTCATATAGGGCAGGACTTTGTCCGATCCGATATCCAGCGTGCGAAAGACCACTCGTTTACCTTTTGCCGCGTCCAGCACGCGAGAATAGATCGCCGCAAGCTCGCCTCTGCGCGGCACTTTCGAGCGGATCAAGAACTGCAACTCGGTGCGGAAAAGGCCCACACCTTCGGCCCCTGAACTGTCAAGTGACGGCAGGTCCGCGATTAGTCCGGCATTCATATGAAGACCCACAACCGCGCCGCATTTTGCCTGTGCGGGCAGGGACTTAATGCCCGAATATCGTTCTTGCGCCTTAGCCTGCATGGCGATTTTGTCACGAAACGCGTTTACGACAGTGTCGTCCGGCCTCAGATGTACCAACCCTTGGTCCCCGTCGACCATGACGTGGTCGCCGTTCAGGGCTTCTGTGGTGACTTTGGTTGCGTTAATGATGAGAGGAATTGCCCATGCGCGCGCAACAATTGTCGCATGGCTGCCGACCGAACCTTGCTCAAGAATGATGCCCTTCAACCGCCCGCGTCCGTAATCCAGCAGTTCGGCTGGCCCGATATTGCGTGCCACAAGGATCATGGTTTCGGGCTTTTCAGCGCCGGTATCTTTTCCCTGCCCAGTGAGGGTTCGCAAAAGTCGGTTCGACAAATCGTCAAGGTCGTGAAGGCGCTCGCGCAGATAGGCATCCGGAACCTGGGACATCCTTGAACGTGCAGAAGATTGTTCTTTCTCGACAGCGGCTTCCGCTGAAAGGCCCGCGGCTATGTCTTCTTCCATCCGTCGCAACCAGCTGCGCGAATTGGCAAACATCCGATAGGCTTCCATAACCTCACGGTGATCGGTGTCTGCGGTTTCATCGCTGACGGAACTCAGCATATCATCGACCGACATCCGCAGATGGTCCACGGCCTCTCGAAGGCGCTTGGTCTCGGCAACGGGGTCGTCTGCAATCGGATTTGCGACCACCACACGCGGTTCGTGAAGCCAGACATAGCCCTCTGCGACGCCTTCCTGGCCAACGCTGCCGCGGAACATCGTCGGCAGCGTGTGCCGCGCGCGCAGGGCTTCGCCTTCGCCGACAAATGCCCCAAGTTCCGTCATTTCGGCCAGCACCATCGCCACGACTTCCAGAGCGTAGACCTCATCCTCGGAAAATGCGCGTGCCTTTTTGGATTGAACGACGAGGACGCCCAGACGTTCGCCAAGCCGTTGAATTGGAACGCCGCAAAAGGACGAAAAGACCTCTTCTCCGGTCTCGGGCATAAAGCGAAAACCGCGTGTCGAGGGGGCGTCGGCGGTATTTACGACCTTGCCTGTGCGTGCGACGCGACCCACCAATCCCTCTCCCAGCCGCATGCGTGTCTGGTGAACAGCGTCTGGATTGAGGCCCTCGGTAGAGCAAAGCTCGAGAGTTTCTTCGTCTCGGAATAGATAGATCGAGCACACTTCCGTTCGCATCGAGGACGCGATCAAATGCGTGATCCGGTCTAAGCGCGCCTGACCTGCGCTGTCGTCTGCAAGGGCTTCGCGCAGCCTGCCGAGCAGTTTACGGCTTTCGCTTTCGGTCGGATCGGGCATTCATTCCGCTCGTAATAACTGCGCGGTTTCTCCGCGCTGGCGTCAGACTACACCATACCTGACGCCAAAGCGAAACGTCTATTCCCCGCTATCTTCGCCGAGAATGCGCCGCAAAACCGAACTCTTCGAAACTTGTCCAATGGATGCTTTTTCGTCGACCACCACCACCGGAGAACCACCGGCGAGAACGGACTTAATCACATCGGCGATTTCTCCGTCCGCGTGAATTGAACCGTCCGCCTGCGCCGTGATCGGCTCCATCACATCACGTGCGCACAAGACACCCAGAGGGTTCATGTGGGCGACGAAGTTTGCGACGTAATCATTTGATGGATTTGTATAAATGTCGCGCGGCGTTCCCCATTGAACGATGCGGCCGCCTTCCATAATGGCGATGCGATCACCCAGCTTAAAGGCTTCGTCCAGATCGTGGCTGACAAAGACAATCGTGCGATTGAGGCGCGCCTGAAGCTCGAGAAGCTCATCCTGAAGGCGTGTTCGGATCAAGGGATCAAGCGCCGAAAACGGCTCGTCCATCAAGAGTATGGGGGCATCCGTTACAAAGGCGCGCGCCAAACCGACCCGCTGCTGCATGCCGCCAGACAGATCACCGACTTTGCGTTCTGCCCAGTCCGCCAAGCCAACAAGGTCAAGTTGATGATCCACCTTTTCGCGCCGTGCCTTGGGGGACATCCCGCCAAGCTCTAGCCCAAGGCCGACGTTGTCTCGAACGCTGCGCCAAGGCAAAAGCCCGAACTGCTGAAACACCATTGCGATCCGGCTAAGCCGCATATGACGCAAGGTCGCAGCGTCGGCATTGGTAACGTCAACTTGCGAGTCTCCATCGGCGACGATCACGCGACCGCGACAGACCGGGTTTAGCCCGTTGACAGCGCGCAGCAGTGTGCTTTTGCCTGACCCGGATAATCCCATCAGGACCAGGATTTCGCCAGGCTCGACCTGAAGCGAACAATCATGCACACCCAGCACTTGAGATGTGCGGGTCTGGATTTCTGCGCGCTCAAGTCCTTCGTCCATCAGGGGAAGGGCGGCGTCCGGATTGCCGCCGAAGACGATTGAGACGTTCTCGAATGTGACAGCGGCGCTCATGATTTTTCCACTCGCAGCATGCGATCCAGCACGATTGCCACGACCACAATGATAAACCCGCTTTCAAATCCAAGCGACGTATTGACCTGATTCAAGGCGCGCACGACAGGCACGCCCAGCCCGTCGGCCCCAACAAGGGCTGCGATCACAACCATAGACAAAGACAGCATAATTGTCTGGTTCAACCCGGCCATGATCTGCGGAAACGCATAGGGTAATTCGACTTTCCAAAGCGTTTGTCGCGGCGTCGCGCCAAAGGCTTGTGCCGCTTCCAGCAAAGGGTCGGGGGTCGAGGATACGCCAAGATGCGTCAGTCGGATCGGAGCTGGCAAGACGAAAATCACTGTGGCGATAAGACCTGGCACCATGCCGATGCCAAAGAACACAATAGCCGGGATCAAGTATACGAATGTCGGGAGTGTCTGCATTAGGTCAAGCACAGGGCGCGCCCATGAATACAGTCGCGGTCGGTGCGCCATTGCGATGCCAATCGGCACGCCAACGCCCATACAGACCACACAGGCCGACAAAACGAGGGTCAGGCTTTCGGTTGTTTCTTCCCAATAACCTTGGTTCAGAATGAACATAAAGCCGAGCAGGGTCAAAAGAGCGGGTTTCCAGCTTCGCTGCAACGCATAAGTCAAAGCCACAAAGGCAAAAATGATGACAAACGGGTTCGGGGTTTGAAGGACCCAAAGGATCGCGTCGATCATTGCCTCAAGGCCGTCTGAAAGCGCATCAAAGAAGAAAGCTCCGTTGACTTGCAACCAGTCAAAGACCGACGCGGCGGCCTTTCCCACCGGTATTTTGTTTTCTGTTAGCCATTCCATTGGACTTGGTCCCCCTTGCGGCTACCTTGGCGCGAGCGTTCGGAATTGAAAAGAGATGATAGGCAGGCTTCTAAAATGATTGAGCTTTATACATGGACCACGCCAAACGGTCGGAAGGTTTCGATTTTGCTGGAGGAGCTGGGACTGGCATACGACGTCCATCCGGTGAACCTCTCTAAAGGCGAGCAGAAATCGCCCGAATTCCGCATGATTTCGCCAAGCGGCAAGATACCTGCGATCCGGGATTCGGAATCAGGCCAGACCGTGATGGAATCCGGGGCGATCATGCTTTGGCTGGCCGAGCGCGAAAGGCGTTTTCTGGGTGAGGCGCACGACAGGGCAAATGTTTTGGAATGGCTTATGTGGCAGATGTCAGCGCAGGGTCCGACACTTGGGCGCATTCACCAATTTGCCCGGTATGGCAATGCGTTAGGGGACGTCGCCGAAACGCTGCTTCGCGGACAGGGTGCTCAGATTTATACGGTGTTGAACGAACGGCTTAGGGGGCGTGACTACGTCGCGGGTGACGGTGCCGGGGTCTACACGATTGCCGATATGGCGATTTGGCCTTGGGTGTCGCGTTTTGAGTGGCATGAGACAGATCTGCATGACTATCCGGAAGTCCTCAAATGGTACCGCCGGCTCGCTGAGCGGCCGGCGGTCCAACGCGGGTATCAGATCCCGCATGCCGTAGAAGCCATTCCCGTCCCTTAAAGGCCGAGAGCACCCTTTACGGCGGACATTGCATCGCCGCCGTCTTTGGCCGTTACGCCATCAAGCCAGCCGCCCAAGACGTCTGCATTGGCAGAAATCCAAGCCGTCGCGGCGCCAGCCGGATCCTGTCCGTCATCAAGGATCGCGCCCATGATCTCGTTTTCCATGGCCAATGTGAACGTGAGGTTCTGAAGCAAAGCGCCGACGTTCGGGCAGGCATCGACGAAACCGGCGGATGTATTGGTATACACCGTGGCACCACCAAGGTTGGGTCCAAACCAGTCGTCGCCGCCTTCCAGATAGGTCAGCTCGAAGTTCGCGTTCATCGGATGTGGCTCCCAACCAAGGAAGACAACCGGCTCGCCGCGCCGGTCTGCGCGCGCAACTTGCGCCAGCATGCCCTGCTCGGAGCTTTCGACAACTTCGAAGCCATCAAGGCCAAAGGCGTTCTGTTCGATCATCTCAATGATCAGACGGTTGCCATCATTGCCAGCCTCAATACCGTAAATCTGCCCTTCAAGCGCGTCTTTTTGGGCAGCGATCGCCGCAAATGTCGTGATACCCAGGTCAGCTGCGACTTTGTTAACCGCAAGCGTGTATTTCGCGCCTTCAAGGTTCGCGCGGACCGTGTCGACTGTGCCAGCTTCACGGTAAGGCGCGATGTCGGCTTCCATTGTTGGCATCCAATTGCCCAGAAAGACGTCGATATCGCCCTGTGCGAGTGATGTGTAGGTCACCGGAACGGACAGGATCTTGATATCCGTTTCGTAGCCCAAAGCGTCAAGAACGACGGTTGTTGCTGCGGTCGTCGCTGTGATGTCGGTCCAGCCAACATCCGAGAAAACGATGTTTTCACAATCAGCCAGCGCAGGCGATGCTGCGAGGACGGCGAGAGCGGATAGAGTTGATTTCAGATGCATAAGCATTCCCCCTGTTTATTGTTGATTGACGAGTCAATAAAAAGTCAGATACCCCGAATTCGAAGTGTCATCAAAGAGAAAACCATGCCCAAGCTCGGAATGGAACCTATAAGACGTGCAGCCTTGATCGACGCAACCATTGCGGAAATCGGTGCCGCGGGGACATTGGACATCACAGTTGGGCAGATTGCGCGCCGCGCAGGTGTGTCGTCCGGGCTGGCTCATCACTATTTTGGCGGCAAGGATGACATGTTGATGGCCGCGATGCGCCATGTGATGCGGGAGTATGCGCGTGAGGTCCGTCTTGGCCTTGCGGTCGCTCAGACCCCTCGCGCGCGCCTAGAGGCTATTGTTCGTGGGAGTTTTGCGGCGTCGAATTTTACGCCGGATACAATCGGATCGTGGCTCAATTTCTATGTTCTGGCTTTGTCGTCTGGACCTGCCCGCCGATTGCATCGGATATATGCCAAGCGGCTTCGCTCGAACCTTTGCCATGCCCTTCGCCCACTGGTCGGGACGCGCGCAGATAATCTCGGGGCGCAAACGGCGGCTTTGATTGATGGTTTGTATCTTCATCAGGGCCTGTCGCCGACGGTGCCGGATGGAGACACCGCCATACGTCAAGTCATGTCTCATCTCGACCGCGAATTGAAAGGCTGAGCCATGGAAGCCGACTATGTAATCGTTGGAGCCGGTTCCGCCGGCTGTGCAATGGCTTATCGACTGTCCGAAGCTGGGCATTCGGTCCTGATCATCGAGTATGGAGGCTCGGATATTGGGCCGTTCATTCAAATGCCGGCTGCGCTGAGTTTCCCGATGAACATGAAGCGGTACGACTGGGGCTTTAAAAGTGCGCCCGAACCGCATCTTGACGGGCGTCGCCTTGTGGTGCCGCGCGGGAAAGTCATTGGCGGGTCTTCCTCGATCAACGGAATGGTTTATGTGCGCGGACATGCCCGTGATTTTGACACGTGGGAGCAGATGGGCGCAGTGGGTTGGAGTTATGCCGACGTTCTTCCCTATTATCTGCGTATGGAGAATTGGCATTCAGCCTCGGGTGGCGACCCGGAGTGGCGCGGCAGCGATGGACCGCTGCATGTCTCGCGCGGTCCCAGAAAGAACCCATTATATCATGCCTTCGTCGAGGCGGGCCGTCAGGCAGGATACGAAACCACCGACGACTACAACGGCGAACAGCAAGAAGGGTTTGGACCTTTTGAGCAGACGGTTTGGAAAGGGCGACGCTGGTCAACCGCCAACGCCTATCTGCGCCCGGCGTTGAAACGCAAGAATTGCGATATTGTCTATGGGTTTGTGCGGCGTGTCGTGATCGAGAAAGGTCGCGCCACGGGCGTGGAAATCGATCGCAAGGGGACGACAGAGATCATCCATGCACGGCACGAGGTAATTCTTGCCGCTTCGGCGATAAATTCGCCAAAACTTTTGATGCTTTCCGGAATTGGTCCGGCGGAACATCTGGCCGAGCATGGGATCGAGGTTGTCGCTGATCGTCCGGGAGTGGGGCAGAATCTTCAGGATCACCTTGAGGTCTATTTTCAGATGGCGGCAAGTCAGCCGATCACTTTGTTTCGGTATTGGACGCTGTTTTGGAAGGGTGTGTTGGGCGCTCAGTGGTTATTCAGCAAGACTGGACTTGGGGCGTCAAACAACTTTGAAAGCTGTGGATTTATCCGGTCGCGTGCTGGGGTCGAATACCCGGATATCCAATTCCATTTTCTGCCAATGGCTGTGCGGTATGACGGACAGGCGGCGGCCGAGGGGCATGGTTTTCAGGCGCACGTTGGCCCGATGCGAAGCCCGTCCCGCGGCGCGGTGACTTTGACGTCGTCGGATCCAACAGTCGATCCCGATATTCTGTTCAACTACATGTCGAGCGAACAGGACTGGCTGGATTTCCGACGCGCAATCCGGCTGACCCGCGAGATTTTTGCGCAAGAGGCGTTCAAACCCTTCGTCAAGCATGAGATTTTGCCTGGCAATGATGCGGTAAGCGATGGCGATCTTGATGCCTTTATCCGAGAGCACGCAGAGAGTGCTTATCACCCGTGCGGGACATGTCGCATGGGGGATGCAAATGATCGTTGGGCCGTGGTTGATCCACAGTGCCGCGTCATTGGTGTCGAGGGCTTGAGAGTGGCGGACAGTTCAATTTTCCCGCAAATCACCAATGGCAACCTCAATGGACCGTCTATCATGGTCGGAGAAAAAGCGAGCGACCACATCCTGGGGCGCGCTTTGCCACGAGACGAACGCGCGCCCTGGCTGCACCCGGACTGGCAAACCGAACAGCGCTAACTTTTTGAGAGCTAAGCGGTTTTGTGCAGTTCAAAGGTGTCATGCAGCGCCTGCACGGCAAGCTCCATGTACTTGCGATCAATCAAAACCGAGATTTTGATCTCGGACGTGGTGATGACTTTGATGTTGATGCCCTCGTCTCGGAGCGCTTTGAACATCTGACTTGCCACGCCCGCATGACTTCGCATTCCGATGCCGACAACCGAGATTTTCGCAACGTCTGCATCTGTAACAAGCTGCGAAAAGTTAATCTCTCCGGAAGCTTTGGCGTCATCCATGGCTTTTTCGGCGCGCGCGATCTGATTGACCGGCAAGGAAAAGGTCATGTCTGTGCGTCCATCTTCCGAGATGTTCTGCACAATCATATCGACATTGACCGAAGCATCGGCAAGCGGACCAAAGATCGCCGCCGCGATGCCGGGGCGGTCTGCAACGCTGAGAAGCGTCATCTTCGCTTCGTCGCGACTAAAGGCGACGCCCGCAACCACATTGCTTTCCATGATGTCCTCCTCGGCACACACCAATGTGCCCGCGTTGTCGTCGTTATCTTCGAAACTTGAAAGCACGCGCAACCGCACCTTGAAACGCATTGCAAGCTCGACAGACCGCGTTTGCAGCACCTTCGCGCCGAGCGATGCGAGTTCCAGCATCTCCTCGAAAGCGATCTTGTCCAACTTTCGGGCTTTGGATGTGATCCGCGGATCTGTGGTGTAGACACCGTCGACGTCCGTGTAGATGTCACATCGGATAGCGTCAAAGGCGGCAGCAAAGGCGACAGCCGTTGTGTCGGACCCACCGCGGCCAAGGGTTGTGATGCGACCTTCAGGGCTGATGCCTTGGAAACCAGCGACCACAGCAACTTTCATGCCTTCGGCAAACTTCGCATTGATGTTTTCAGTCGGTATTTCTTCGATGCGCGCGGCGGCATGAGCAGAATTGGTTTTGAGTGGAACCTGCCATCCCGCCCATGAGCGTGCCGGGACGTCCATTTCCTGCAGAGTGAGCGCCATCAGGCCCGCTGTAACTTGTTCGCCTGAACTGACAACGGCGTCGTATTCTCGGGCGTCAAACATTGGGGAGGTCTCTTCGACCCAACCGACAAGCTCGTTGGTTTTGCCGGACATTGCCGACACGATCACGATCACGTCGTGACCATTGGCCACCTCACGGCCGACGCGCTTGGCTGCGCGGCGTATCCGATCAAGCGTGGCGACTGAGGTGCCGCCGAATTTCATTACCAATGTGGGCATTTGAGGCGCCGATATCCTGTCTCTTCGTCGCGCCTGTTACGGGATACTCGGGATCAGGACAAGAGTAGGCGACCTTTCAGATCAGTTGGTCTTCGATTTGGGAACGAATGGGAGCGGAACCGCCGGAATCCCGTCTTCGATCAGCTTTTTGGCGTCCTCAGGAGCGACTTCGCCATAAATTGAACGCACGGGCATATCGCCCAGATGCATTGCCGTGGCATCTTTCACGAAGTTTCGCCCTACATAGTCCGAATTTGCCTCAACGTGGTCGCGCAGCGCACGCAGGGCCTCCGCCATTTTTGGATCAGGTGCGGATATTACAGGATGTTGGGCTTGGGTCGTTGCGGGAACTGTCGGGTTCGCCTTCTTGCGAGACGTGGACACACCGGGCGACATGAGTGATTTCTCGACTTTTGGAGAACCACACATCGGGCATTCAACAAAGCCGGTTGCGGCAAGGCTTTGGTAGGCACCTGCCGACTGAAACCAGCTTTCAAACTGGTGGCCCTTTTCGCATTTCAAGCTGTATCGGATCATTCCGGCGAAGCACCTTACATGAATTGCCTGATTATTATTTAGGTCATGGTCGTAAGGAATTCAATTGCTACGACGCTGCTGAGCAGATCAGTCGCTATGCTCTTTCGGGCAGCGGGGCCGAATGCCCGTTTCGCAGACTAAAGGCCAAGAGAGCCACAATGCAGACCACTCCGGCAATATTCACGACTATCAGGCCCGGCCATAGGCATGCTATTCCCCCTGCCGCTGAAATCGCGCGCATAGGCCAATTGATACGTCGTTCGAGACAGCCCTGCAGCGCACCAGCCAAACCATAGATGCCAAAGACCGCGAACCCGAAAATGACAAGTGCCACCCCCCAATCCCCTGACAAGAAAGGAGTATACGCCATGAGAAGTGGAACGATATAAAGTCCTTTTGCCAGCTTCCAGCTTTCGATGCCCGTTTGCATTGCGGGGGCTTTTGCAATGGCCGCTGCGGTAAACGAGGCAAGGGCCACTGGCGGCGTCACATTGCTGTCCTGACTGAGCCAGAAAATGATCATATGCGCGGACAGGACCGCAGCAATCGCCGCTTCTGCGGGCACCACAAGATCACGGAGGGGTGCCGCCACCTCAAGAGGTAGGGCGCGGATGATTTCCGTGGCCTGTTCCAAGGGTATCGGGCCGCCTAACAGCGCAATTGTTTCGGGCGCCCCCAACATCAAAACGGCCTTGGCACCATCGTTGAGTGTGCCTGCGACGAGGACGTCGATCACGACCCGGTCGGAAATCATGCCCGCAATGGCTGGGGCCGACAAAGTCGCGATCACAATGTAGGCCGCGGTCACTGGCAAACCCATCCCAAGCACAAGACTAGCGATGGCTATGAGGACAAGCGCGATCAAAAGATTACCGCCAGCCCATCCGGCGATCATCAGGCTGAAAGTATTTCCGATCCCGGCGGTTGAGATCACATTCACAATCAATCCGACGGAACAGAGCAGGACCGCCGTCATGATCATGCCTTTCGTGCCCATCACCAACGCCTCCAGCACAGCGCGCGGACCCATCGGATTTTGCGTCAGCCAACTTGAGGCAATCACGGCCAGTATTCCAAACACGGCGGCATATGCGGGCGTAAAGCCCATAACGAGCATCGTAATCAGGCTTGCGATTGGGATGACGAAGCTTGCACCACCTTTTCTAAACGCCGATCCAAGTGTCTCGCCGTCGCTTTCCATGGGTTTTAGTTCAAGGCGTTTGGCTTCAATGCGCACAAAGAAAGCGACAGATAGAAAATAGAGGAGCGCAGGCAAGGCGGCGACTGCGACGATCTTCTCGTAGGAAATTTGCGTAAAGCTTGCCATCACAAAGGCGCCGGCCCCCATGATAGGCGGCATGAGTTGCCCGCCCGTTGACGACGCGGCCTCTACGCCTCCGGCAAAAGCCGGGCGGAAGCCTGCGCGCTTCATCAGCGGGATGGTGATCACGCCTGTTGAGGCGGTATTTGCAACCGCGGAACCGGATATAGTTCCTGTCAGTCCGCTGGCGATAACCGCCACGATGCCCGGACCTCCGGCCATCCGCCCGGCAATGGCCTGGGCGATGTTTATGACAAACTCGCCTGCACCAGAACGTAGCAGGAAAGCTCCGAAGATGATGAAGAGAAAGACAAATGTCGACGAGATGCGGGCAATTGTGCCGAACATAGCGTCGTCGCCAAAGAGCGAACGAAAGGCGATGGTTTCCCACGACAGGCCTGGAAAACTGAACATGCCCCCGATGTATTGGCCCCAGAATCCAATGTAAGTAAGCGCCGTTATGATCAAAATTGGAATAACCCAACCGGTCAGGCGTCGGGTCAGTTCGATGCCACCGAGAACGCACAGTCCGATCGCAACCCAGTCCAACAAAATGAGATCCACACCACGATCATAAATTGGTGTTTCGGCGTAAGGGATATAAATCGCGGCCGCGGCGACAAGTGCGCCGAAGGTCACATCAATCACCAGCAGACGGCGGTTGTGTGTTTGTCCCCGCACCATCGGATTGTAGACGGCCGCCAGAAAAGCAAACCCCGCAAAATGATACGCGTTGCGTTGAAATTCAGAAATGAAGGGGTCGAACGCCACATATATGTGGCCAACAGCGATAAAGAGACAAAGGCCATGGAGCAGCCAAAGTACCCAACCTTGGAATTCACGTAGGCTTGGCGGCTCGACTTCGATCTCTTCGCTCATGATGTTCCCCCACTTTCAATTGCAAACTACTCTAGGGGGAGGGGGGCGCAAAGCCCCCCCAATGGATCGCCGACCAGTAGCCGGCGATCACTATTTTACTTCGCCATCAGGCGGTCAGGGATGTCGATGCCCTGCTCAGAGTAAAACCGTGCCGCACCAGGGTGCAGAGGCACTGGCAGTCCAGCAATAGCCTTTTCGATCGCCATTGCTTTTGTCGCAGGGTGAATGGCCTGAAGGAACGCCAGGTTTTCGTAGATCGTCTTGGTGATCAAATAGACGTTTTCTTCGGGCAGATCGGCATTGGTTGCCAGAAAGTTTGGCTGCGCAATGGTATTCCAGTCAGCGCCCTGGTTCGGGTAGGTGCCAGCTGGGATGACAAAGCGCGTCCAAAGGTTACGGCCGTCATCCATTGCTGCGAGTTGCTCGTCAGTTACGGTCAATGGTGTGAGGCTGTCGCCGACCGATGCCATTAGCTGTGAAATCGCGCCAGTTGGGACACCTGCGGGTGTGTTGATGCCCTTGACCTGACCGTTCTGCAAAGCTTCTGCCGACGGGCCATAGCCGCCGAAAACAAGATCATAGTCCGTGTCGATTGCAACGCCGAGACCCGACAAAAGCGCGCGGTTCGAACCGATCGTTCCTGAATTCTGGCTACCAAGAGCCATTGCTTCGCCTTTGAGTCCTGGAAGGACGCCCACCGTCCCGTCGCCAGCAACGTCGCTTGAGACGACGAATTGTTCAACATTCTGCCACAACATGGTGATTGAACGTAGATTTTCCTGAGGACCAGATTCAGCAATCGGTCCTGTGCCAGTCGCAGCGTAGCTGCCGAACAGGCCCTGCATAATGGCAAACTGTGCTTCGCCTTCGCGCAGTAGGCGCACGTTTTCGCCAGACCCTGCCGAGCTGATTGCTGACATTCCGATTTTTTGACGGGGCTCTAGCTTAACTTTGACAAGCGTCGAGAGAGCGACGCCGACCGGGTAGTAGGTTCCGCCTGTCGATGCGGTTGCAAGAACGTAGCTGGCTTCTTCAGCCTGTGCGGACGCGCCAAACGAGACAGCAAGTGCTGCGATTAAAGCGGATTTTTTGAAGTGGAACATTATGACCTCCCATAAGATCTATTTGTACCGCCCAAGACTTAAGGCATTTGCGGGAAATGACCAGCGTAGTTCGTGGAAACACCTGTTTTGGGCTAGGCCGCCAGGCAGCGAAAGGCAGAAATCTCGTCAGAAATCGCAGGATTCATGCGTCTTTCGGGTCGAACGACATAATTATTCCGGCCAATTCGCGTTCTTGCACCATGGCTGCCGCTTTTCTGGGCGATACCCACTTGCGCTTTCTTTGTGACTTTTCTGGCCAGATGCCGGCAAGCGATGTCACCTTGAGCGGAAATACGGCCACAACACAGGGCAGGCTGGCGTCGCCGGGAAGCATTTTGAGATAGCTGAATATCCCAAGGCAGACCGGGCGAGTTTTGCCTTTTACACCAGCTTCTTCCCAGGCTTCTGTGCTTGCAGCTTCAGCAGGCGTCGCGCCATCTTGTGGCCAACCTTTTGGAATGATCCAGCGCCGAGATCTTTTTGAGGTCACAAGCAATATCTGAAGCTTGCCATTGCGCCGACGCCAACACAGCGCGCCGAACTGGGTCCGCACGTCGCGTTTATCATAGTTCTCTAGATCAAGTGCCTGTTGCTTTATCTTGGTCATGCTCATTTTCATCGACCGATTTGCTTGCCTTAGTTGTACCGGTGCTATTTTTTAAAATGCTAACATTCTCGCAAGAGATAGCAATATCTAGCACTCTGTGGATCGCACATAAGACTTAACTGTTGTTTTATTCAGCCCCTTCGACGCCAAAATTGATTTCTTCGGAAATCTATCGCCACTCCACGTATGGGGCATGGCATCCGTTGGCTATCCCAAGAGTTTCGACCGTTATGGACCTTGCGACCGCCTTGGGATGGCTCGCGCCCAGAGGCTGGATTCGCAGCCCGAGAGCGCGCCCGAACGCTCTCGCGGCATGGCATCGCCCCGATTATATAGCGGCCGTTGTGCAGGCTGAAAAAGATGGTTTTGTCTCTGATGAGGTCCGCGCACGGTATCATCTTGGAACGCATGCCAATCCCGTGTTTCCCGAGATGTATCGACGTCCTGCAACGGCAGCTGGTGCTGCTATTTGGGCAGGCGAAGCGTTGCAGGCCGAGGGCGTGCTTTATTCGCCGGCCGGCGGCACGCATCATGGGCTTCCTGACCGGGCGAATGGGTTTTGCTATTTCAACGATCCGGTCCTCGCGATCTTGTCGTTGCGTGAACACGGCGTTCGACGGATTGCCTATGTCGATATTGATGCGCACCATCCGGACGGTGTTGAACATGCGTTCAGGACCGACCCGGATGTGTTGATGCTCTCGGTTCATGAGGAACGGCGTTGGCCATTCACAGGGGCTGTCGACGATGTTGGGGTGGGGAATGTTTTTAATCTTCCCGTTCCACGCGGTTTTCACGACACCGACATGGAGGCCGTAAGAGAGCGATTGATCCTGCCTCTGATCCAGTCATTTCGCCCCGACGCCATAGTGCTTCAATGCGGCGCGGATGCTGTGACTGAGGATCCGCTTTCACGGTTGGCTCTTTCGAACAATGCGCATTGGGCGATTGTTGGTGCTCTGCAGTGCATGTGCCGACGCTACCTTGTGTTAGGCGGCGGCGGTTATAACCCTTGGAGCGTTGGGCGTCTGTGGACCGGGGTTTGGGGGACACTTTTGGGGGCAGAATTCCCCGAGCGTCTTGTGCCCGAAGCAGAGAATGTCTTGCGGGAATTGGCATGGCCGGGGCGAGTAGCCGGAAAAAACCCACCAGAGCATTGGTTTACAACAATCAGGGATGTGCCACGCCCGGGGACAATCAGCAGTGAGGTGGCTGCGCGGCTTGAGGTCTTGTGCGCACGACTGAGGAGATGGCTGTGATGCGTTTGTTTTTGGGGCTTGGACTTCCTGATTTGCATCGAGATGCGCTTGCATCATTGCAAAGAAAATTGCCCTTGGGGCGCGCAGTACCATGGGGCAATTTTCATTTAACGCTGGCGTTTCTTGGCGAGGGGACCACTGAAATGGCCGAGGAATTGGACCTGAAACTTGGGAGCATGAAGATCACGCTTCCTCCGATTCTGCTGAAGGATCTGGGGCAATTCGGAGGGGCGGCCCCTCGCGCGATCTGGGTCGGTGTGGAGCCGATGTCGGGCTTAGATGAGTTGAATGCGCGGCTTGAAAACGCGGCGCGCCGCGTTGGGTTCACAGTTCCGCGCCGCCGATTTGTGCCACACGTCACGTTGCAGAGGTTCGCCCGTGATGCAGTTGAGCCAACCGCAATTGCGGCTGTTCTGGAACGGATGGGTGGATTTGCGCTCCCGTCTTTTCAGCCGTGGGCCGTCACCTTGTTCCAGTCACATCTGCGCGCAGAGGGGCCTGTATATGAGGCTTTGGCCGACTATCCGATCACGCCAGATCAGACCACTTGAGTTGAGTGTTTTTGGGAATGGCGCGTGTTAGACGTTTCCCGATCACCTTATCAAACTCGTATCCTGCGATCTCGCCTGAACCGGGCCTGCGGCCCCATATATCTGCTTCTTCAATAAGGTGCCCTTCCGCGAGGTCCCGATCGGCCACGACGCTTGTGCGCGCAAAGCGATAAACGGGTTCTTCTGCGGATGTACGGCGTTTCTCATTGTGAAGGGCGATGTGGATTTCACGGGAGCGATCAATGAGATGGCGCAGTTCGGAGGGGTCCATGGAATTGATGATGTCTGGACCTTCCCGGTAGCGCGTATCGGTAAAATGTCGTTCAAGAATGCAGGCACCCAATGCCACCGAAGCGAGTGCCATTTCTGGCCCGATGGAGTGGTCGGAAAACCCTACGACAGCGTTCGGGAATGCGGCGCGAAGGTCGGTGACACCCCTCAGGGACACAATCTCTGGCGGTGACGGATAGAGATTTGTGCATTCAAGCAATGCATAGTCAACGCCAGACTCGTCCAGAATTTGAACGGACGCGCGGATCGTTTCGATCGACTGCATGCCGGTCGACATAATGATCGGTTTGCCTTTAGCCGCGATGTGCCGGACCAGGGGGAGGTGGTCAGCTTCGCCTGATCCAATCTTGAAAGCCGGAACACCAATGTCGTCCAGAAAGTCAGCGGCCGAGCGCGAGAATGGCGTGGAAATATAGATTAGGCCAAGGCTCTCTGCATGGGCCTTTAGGGCGATCTCGTCATCCGCGGACAGCGCGTTTTCTTCCATGACTTGCCAAATGGACTTGCCGCCGGCGTTGGGCGGCAGGACATTCTTTGCCTCTTCGGTCATCTCGTCTTCGACGAAATGCGTCTGGTGCTTGACGATCTCGCATCCCGATTGCCCGGCGAGCGTCACCATGTGCTTGGCAACAGCAAGACTGCCCCCGTGGTTGATGCCGATCTCGGCGATGACCAGCGGCGGTTCGGAGGGGCCTATTTTGCGATGAGCGATTTGCATGAGCGCGTGTTTCCTTATGTCTTTCAATTCGGTCTAGCGGGAAGTGCGGTGACTTCACAAGCACCCCTTGCGCCCAAACCGAAAGAGGGGTTGGTTCTGGCAATGACCCGTACACCGAATGCTCAGTCCCGTGCGCCTTTGCGATATCGCGCTGCGATAGCGATATATCAAGCAGTGCTATGGGCTGCCATGCCTCTGGTTTGGAGGTATTTTCGCCGTCGTGCAGAACGCGACCCCGCCTACGGCCTGCACCTGGATGAGCGGCGGGGCGTTTTCGGCGGCAATCCTGTCGATGTTTGGATCCACGCGGTTTCTCTGGGAGAGTTTCGTTCGGCCGAGCCAGTTATTCGGGGGCTTCTTTCAGCGGGGAAGTCGATCATCTTGACGCATGCCACCCCTGCTGGTCGCGCTGCCTCGGAAGCGGCGCTGGCAACTGAAATTGGCACGGGCCGTGTGCAAGTTAGCTATGCGCCAGTCGATCGTATCTCGGCATGGTCGCGTTTTTTCCGCGTTGCGCAGCCGCGTGCGGGTCTAATTTTTGAGATGGAATTTTGGCCGGGGATGACCGAGGCGGCGGTGTCGTTTGGAGTGAACCTTTGGTTCGTCAATTCGCAGATCCCAGAGAAGAGCTTTCCGCGCGTCCTAAAGGCGGCCCGACTGCTTGGTTCGCATCCCGCGACGCGGGCTCAAGGCGTAATGGCAAAGTCGACGCGCATGGCAAGCCGGTTCAAAGCGCTCGGTGCTGCGAACGTAGAAGTGGTGGGCGAGACCCGGTTCGATATCGAACCGCCCTCCCTGCAAGTCGCGGCGGGGCAGACGTTAAAGGCACAAATTGGAGCGCGACCGCTCTATGTCTTTGCAAGCGTCGTCGAGGGCGAAGAGCATGTCTACATGGCGGCTTGCCAAGACTTGGGGCGGGCGAAGCCAAAGCCGCTGGTAATCTGGGTTCCGCGTGCTCCTGAAGTGTTCCAAAGCACTTATGAAATGTTGCGAAATGCGGGTTTGCACGTTGGGCGTCGCTCTACTGAAATCACTGAAAGGCTTGAACTGATTGGGTCGCCCAATGACTTTGACATTCTGCTGGGAGATTCATTTGGAGAGATGTTCTTCTATCTTTCCGGGGCCGATGTTGTGAGTGTTGGCGGTGGCTTTGTTGAAAAGGGCGCGCATAATGTGATTGAACCTCTGGCGCTGGGCAAACCGATTGTGACCGGCCCGCATATCTGGACAATCGAATTTCCGGGACGTGAGGCGCGTGATGCGGGCGTGTTGACAATTTGCAAAGATCCGGATGGGTTGGCGGATGCTTTGACACTTGCACGCAACAATTCGGTGGACGCTGCATGCGATTTTCACCGCGCAAATATCGGGGCATCGGGCCGTATTGTTGAGGCCGTGATTGGGTGGATGGAGCAAGTGCAATGAAAGAATTTGTCGCCGTTGTTCCTGCGCGTGCAGGCTCGAAAGGGGCTCCGGGCAAGAACATGCGAGATTTCGCAGGCATCCCGCTTTGGCGGCGGGCAGCCGAACAGGGATTGTCCGCCGGTGCTGGGCGCGTCCTTGTCACAACTGATATCGAAGCCGTTCTGAGCGCACACCATCCCGACGGAATCGAGGCTGTTGCACGTCCGGCCAAACTTGCAAGTGACAGCGCCCCGATGGCCCCTGTGCTGCTTGATCTCTTGGCCGATCCGACTCTTGAGGGGGCGACCATTGTCTTGTTGCAGCCAACGTCGCCCTTGAGAACCGATCACGATATTCGATCCTGCTTGGAACTGTACGCGGGTGGAGAATTTGAGCTTGTTTTGAGCGCGACAGAAACAGATCGAGGCATTCTCAAATATGGGACGCGTGAGGGCAGTCGCTTTGCACCGCTTCAAAGTGCAGAGCATTGCTTTTCGAACCGCCAGGCATTGCCCGCTGTTTGGAGGCCGAATGGCGCGGTGTATGTGTTTGAAAGAAATTGGTTCTTACAGAACGAAGGCTTTGTGAGTGACCGCATTGGTATGGTCGAAATGCCGCCGGAACGCTCTTACGATATCGATACCAAGGCCGATTTTGACCGGACTGAAAGTTACTTCAAGACGCGGAGCGCCTAGTCTGCCAGACCTTCAAGGTCACGGCTGGTAGGGTCAACCAAAAGGGCGGCGATCCATCCCGCGACAAACCCGCCGAGATGCGCTTCCCATGCCAGCAATTTGTCCATGGCAAAGTACAGCACGACATTCAGAACTATCAAGAAGGCAACGGCACGCAAGACGGGCCACATTCTGGCTTTGTATATAAAGCGGTCGATATATTCCCAGGCAAGTATTGCGCCAACCAATCCGAAAAGAGCGCCCGATGCTCCTACCATTGGCCGGAAGGACTCGCTGAGAAGTGCAAAGCCCGCAGCCCCACCGAGGATCGCAAAGGCGTAGATAAACGCTGTCTTCCAAAGGCCAACACGGTCAAGCACGACAGGCGCGAGACTGGCCAGAGTGATCATATTCACCACCAGATGGACCCAGCCGCTGTGCAGGAAGCCATAGGTAATAAACATCAACCAAGGCTGCGTTCGATAGTTCGGTTCCCAGTCTGCAAGGATACCAGGCCAGAAGCCGGCGTATTCATAGACTGTTGAACGAAATCGGGGAATATCTGCGACCCCCATTTCTCCGGCAAAAAGGGCTGCTTCGATAAGAACGTAGAACCCTATCAATATGAACACGGATGGATAAAAGCGTGGAGACGAGGCGGTCACCTCGCCCTTATGCTTTTCTGGCGGCTGCTGTGTCACAGAAAGCTTCGTCGACGCAGATCAAAACCCAAATGAGAAGTCGCGGCCAACATTTACGAACAGGGTGCTGGACGCTCGACTATCAGCGCCTTCTTCCGAAATACGAGTGTGACGCAATCCTGCATTAAGGCCCCAATCTTCACTCAAGTCTCGCGAATACCGGATTGCTGCGGACGTTCGGGAATCTCCACCCGGTGCACCAAGCTCTTCGGCAGAGCCATATGAAAAATTGGCACTCCATGACGAGATCGAATTTATGGGCGCCGAGAACCCGACACCAAGCGATGTATTCAAAAACGCTAGCCCGTTATCCGTCGTCGGGCTTTGGACCAGATTTGCAGTCAGAGTGCCTCCGGCCGCTTCCCGGGTATAGCCAACGCTCGTTGTCAGTTCGAGATCCTGATCTTCCTGATCGACGACACCCAGTGACAACGACAGGGCGCCGGCCGGCAAGTCATAGTCGCGGCTGACACGTGCCGTTGTGCGACGGCCGCTTTCGTCAATCCGGCTTGAGAGGAGCAAGGCGATCCCCCCATCAGGCCGGTCCTTAGAAATACCAAGTGAAAGGCCAACGCCATCGTCGTCGCTTGCAACAACGGCACCATTCAGTGTCTCGGTCGAATCCAGCGTAATGTCGGCAGACACTTCCAGCCCATCGTTGGTCGCGGTGGTCAGGCCCGCACCAATGGATTGGTTCCGGCGCGATGTCTCAAGAAAATCATCTTCGTCAGAGCGCGCATAAGTGCTGGTTAGACGTGCCGTCATCGCTGGGCTGATGCTGAAGCGCGCCGTGGCGCTGACTCTGGTTGTGTCGCTGTCGACAAGATCGGCTGTGTCCACGAAATTGTTGGTTGTCGTGCTGAACGAGAGATCGACCCCAAACGGGGCATCCAAGCCTGTTGAAAAGTCTGCGGAGAGTCTTTTGCGTTTGCGTGTACCGCCTTCCAGGATCAGTGCATCCGGGTCGAAAACGCCATCAACGAAAAAGCCAAAGACTTCTGAATCAAGCTCGGCTTCGTCGTAGCGGCCTGAAAGTGCCAGCCGCGAGTTGATGCCTTCGCGTGTGTATGCCAGCGACGCGCTAGAACTTTGCAGGTCCAATGCGTCCGCAGATGTCGTCGAGCCCCCGTCTTCGCCTTGGATCGACGCACCAAGTGTAAAGCGAAACTGGTCAACCCGTGTCTCGCTACTTAGCGAAAAGCCAAGGTCAGTCACGCTGGTCAGCGTATTCCCATCGGCAGGGGAAGAAAGCGACGGGTTGTCGCTTACTTCTAAGCCGGTGGAGAAAGAAAGGTTGCCGCGTAACCCTGTCCCGTCTTGAGCCAAGACGGGTGCTGCTGCACATGTGGCAAGCGAGAGGGCGGCAGTTGTTAGTCGTCCCGGTCGCATTTTTTTCATTTTTTCTACTCGAAGAGGCGTCTCTCAGGAACAATGATAACATCCCCGTCAGCAAGAACAATGTCTGATCCGAGTGAAGCCCCGCTTGCGATGGCCTTATAGTTGATCCGTGACACTGTTTGCTCGCCTGTCGATGGGTTTGAACGGCGCAGCAAGATGCGCTTGGTTGCAGCAAACCGCGTAAATCCACCCGACGTCGCCAGCGCTTGCAAAACCGTCGTTCCGCGCTCTAGGCGTTTCAATCCGGGCGTGCCGATTTCACCAAGCATATATACGTCTACTGTGGGCCCGACTTGCTGTGTTTGGGCTTCCACGCGAGGGCGCAGCGATTGCACCGTCACAAAGACCGTTGGTGACGTGGCGAAATTCGACGAAATACTGGAAGCAATCGAAGCTGCTACTGCATCCGGCGAGCGTCCTCCTGCCTGGAGACTTCCGGCGAATGGGAAAGTGATTGTTCCGTTCGGCAAGACAAGAAGCGTCCTGTTCAAAGACGGATCTTCTAAAACTTCAACGGCCAGCGTGTCGCCGCTTCGGATTTGGTATTCGCTTTGTGCAAAAGCGATCGTTGCCGCCATCATTGCGACTATCGTAAAAAACAGAGTTTTCATCGTATTCACCCCCAAAAAAACTGCGTCCCGAAAACTATGGGACTGATCGTGCTACAAACAAAGCGCCAAATAACGACCGGCAGAGATCGCATAACGCATTGTGTTCAAAGGGCGACATGCCCTTTATTCCGTTGTTGACGTCGCAGCGAGTCTTTCGACGGCTGCGCGCGCCAAGGATATTTGTGGGCGTTCGTCACTTTCACCCGAGATTTCGATAACGCGTCTGTAGGTTGCAAGAGCTTCTTCGGTTCGGCCGACGGCCTCGTAAGCACTTGCGAGATGGAACTGAACAACCAGGTCGCTGGCAAGGGCTCTGGCGGCCGGCTCCAGATAGCTGATGGCCTCCTCGGACTGCCCGCGGCGGTGAAGAATCCAGCCGTATGTGTCCTGGAACGGCGGAACTTCGGTGCCGCGCAAACGCCTGGCGATCGCGAAAGCACGCTCGAGGCTTGCGTCGTCTGTCTTGTATGTGGCCAAAAGGCTGGCAAGGTTATTGGCAACCACCAACAATCCTGAATTCTGGGAATAGAGGTTTTCATAAATGTCGATCGCGCCATCAATGTCGTTCGCTTGCTCAAGAAAAGTAGCTTGTGCCCAGAGTAGATTCGGCGCGTCGGGATTGGCGACCAAAGCCGTTTCCAGGGTTGCCCGGGCATCATCAAGACGCCCTTGCGAGCTTTGAGATCGCATTGTTTGGATCCACGCGCGCTCGAAGCGAGGGAAAGCCTCTGTGATGGCGATGAACGTCGCCTCGGCGTCCTGATAATTCTGAAGCGCGAGGTGCGTTCCACCCAAAACCATTGCAATCCGCGGATCGTCTGGTGCTTTGGCGACAAGCTGATTGGCAATTAAAAGGGCCTCGTCGCTTTCCCCTGCGCGCAGGCGTTCACGAAGGAGCGTGATCTGCGCGGTGACACTGGCATCGGCACCTTCGACCATACTCTCCAACTCGGCAATGGCTTGTTCGCGGCCATCGCGTCGCGAAAGAACCTGAAGGCGGAGGCTATTGGCAAACTCAACGGCTTGTGGGCTGCCTTCCCGGCGCAGCGTGGATTCCACCTGAAGGGCGCGCGGCCAGTCCTCGGACTGCAGGTATACGTCCCCCAAAAGCCGCAAAAGGCCTACGTCTCCCGGGCTTTGGCGAAGACCGCGCACAAGGGCATCTTCAGCGGGCCGAAATCTTTCAAGCGCCACCAGCGTGCGGGCAAACCGAATGGTTTCTTCCGGGGCATATCCCGAGGCTTCGGCTGCCAAGGATAACATGTCCTGCGCCAACTCGGCCTCGCCGGCTCTCTGGTGCGCCTGCGCCATAAGAGTAAGGGTGTCGCTGTCCTGTGGGGCCTGATCGAGGGCGCGTCGCAAAGCACCGATTGCTTCGTCGACCTGATCGTTTTCAATCAACCAGTTTGCACTTAATTTCAACGCCTCGATCTGAGATGGATCATCAGCAAGGACCTCTTCAACAAGTTGCCGCGCACCGACATCATTCCCGTTTGCGATAAGCATACGCGCAAGAGTGACTTTGAAGCCGCTGGTTTGATCGTCATCAGGACCAGCTCTGTCTATGATGCCCTGCATTTCGGCAATACCGGCTTCGCGGTCACCACCATCGAAAAGAAGGCCAGATCTGAGTGCCAGAAGCATATTCGGGTTTTCATATCGCCCTACAGCCTCGTCAATTTCGGCAAGAGCGGCGTCTTCCCCGCGTGTTTGCCGCAGGAAGCCAACCAAAGCGATTTGCAAATCCAAGCTGTCTTCGCGTTGTGCGATTTGCGCACGCAAGAATTCTTCGGCGCGTTCGGGTTCGCCGAGGGCTGTCAACAGGCGGATGAGGACGCTCTTTGTGCTGCTGTCGTCGGGAAACGCCTGAACTGTTCTCCGGAGGTGCTCCTCGAGATCAACGTAGCTCTCGGCTTGGGCGAGCAATGACGCCTTCATTGAATAAAAGAAGCTGGAGTCAGGGTCTGCGGCGATTGCGAGGTCGACATATTCCAAGGCGTCCTCAACACGTGACTGACGCACCAGCCCATCGATGATGACGCGCAAAAGAGTGATGTCTTTTGGGTAGGTTTCGACAAGCGCGATGGCGTCTTGCGTCAGTGCGCGGACAGCGGACTCGTCTTCGTCGAGCGCGGCCTGGCGAAATCGCAGTACAAGCTCGACAACATCAACCCCTTCGAGTTCGGCATTTGCCTGAATGAGCAGTTCTGAATGCCGTGCGGCCTCATCCCAATTGAGCGCTTCGATTGCCATCTCTGACAGTGCAAGCCTTGCCTCAAGATCATTTGGATTGTCTTCGGCCAAGCGCAGGAAATTCGAGTACGCAGCAGAGAAATCTCCACGATCCCGCACGGTCTCAGCAAAGACACGGCGCGCATCAATATGAAACTCATCGAGAGAAAGTACATTGCGGAATTCAACGAGAGCACGCTCAACATCGCCAGATTGGAGAAGTGCCAGCCCATTTTGATAGTGGCCTTCCGCACGCTCTTCTGCACTATCGCAGGCCGCGAGAAGACCCATGGCAACTGACAAAACAAAGCCACGAACGATAGGTGAAGAAAGCATGACAAGACTCCCGAATACTATTGGAGCGATACTAACAAATACGCGGTCGCACAACCAGACCGACAGGTCTCACGGCTTTGCGATCAAAAAGAAAACGCCCTAGAAACCAGTTCCGCGGAAAACGACAGAAACCGTCTTGAACAAGATTTTCAGGTCCTGCCAAGCAGACAAAGTCATGTCGTAACTGTCGTCGTAAAATGCGCGTTCGGCAAAAGCGGATTGGTTCCGTTTCGAAACCTGCCATAAGCCAGTCATTCCCGGGCGAAGATTATAGTAGCTGCGTCCCGGATACAGAGCTTGCTGCAGGGGCAGCATCGGACGTGGCCCGATCAAGGACATGTCGCCAGCCAAGACATTGATGATTTGGGGCAACTCATCAAGAGATGTGCGGCGAAGTGCACGACCAATCCGCGTGCATCGCGGATCAATCGCGAGCTTCTGCTTTGCATTCCACTCGCGCCGTGCGTCCGTGTTTTCTGAAAGGTGGCTCTCTAAAAGAGCTTCGGCTTGCGGCACCATCGTGCGGAATTTCCACATCGTGAAACGGCGACCATCCCGGCCCACACGTTCCTGCCGGAAAATCGGAGAATGGCCGTCGGACGCTATTGCGAGCGCAATAAGCGCCAGAAACGGAGCCACAAATGGAAGGGCGCAAAGCACCAAGGCCAAATCAATGATGCGCTTAATTCCAGATCGGTAGAGACTGTTTGACTTGATCGGTCCGCTAATTGGCAGAGAATCCACGTTCGCAGCAGAACGGCTAGCAACATTCGTCACATGTACAGTCATACTTTTTACCGAAGCACCTTCGGCCCCCTAAAACTCACCGGACCCAAACACCATCCATTCGGAAGCAACTACCGAAGACGGGTCCCGCAATCTTGTTAACATTTGAAGGCTGAGAAGGGAAGATTTGCATGGTATCGCGCGGCTTTTCCTTTCCATCTCCAACGGCCATGATCGAAAACTGTCCGTGTAATGCCTGAAAATGCGCAAAAATCCGCCCAAATCGTGCCACAAAGTAGCCTCAATCGAATCTTGTGTTGCGTTCCTTGAACCACAAGTTTGGTAAACGATTGCTTAAAAACTGCACGGACTGTCCACAAATCGTCGACGATTGATTAACCGTGAGAATGCGATGTTACGTTGTGATTCGGCCTCGGCCTTGTTTTCGGAGTAGAATCTGCACAAAAGCCGTGTCGACGTCACTATATGGCCTTTAAGTTTAGGTAACTAACAGCGTCACGCGAGCTGGAGCGTGATGCAGAGCGATAGCGAGAACATGACGAGTAACGATCTTTACGTCGAGTATTTCGGGTTTACCGAGCGACCGTTTACGCTGTTGCCCGACCCGGACTTTTTGTTTTGGTCGCGGGCGCACCGACGCGCTTTTTCAGTACTCGAGTTTGGTGTCATTACGCGCGCGCCGATTACGGTCGTAACTGGCGAGGTCGGTGCGGGGAAGACCACACTCATACAGAAACTGCTTCAGTCATTGGATGATGACATAACTTTGGGGCTAATCTCGAACGCTCAAGGCGGACGCGGAGAGTTGCTTCAATGGGTGCTTAATTCGTTGTCAATTCAGGCGGATTTGACCGGCGCATATGTGTCGATGTTTCAGCAGTTGCAGGACTATGTGATTGAGGAATACGCGAGTGGACGTCGGGTCGTCTTGTTGATTGATGAGGCGCAAAACCTCAGTATCGAAGGGCTTGAAGAGCTTCGGATGCTGACAAATATTAACTCCAATAAAGATGAGCTGTTGCAGTTGATTTTGGTTGGACAGCCTGAGCTCAGGCAAATGATAATGCGCCCGGAACTTCGCCAATTCGCTCAACGCGTTACCGCGACCTATCACATCGGAGCGCTGGATCGCGCGGCTGTTGCCGGTTATGTGCAGCATCGGCTAAATCATGTCGGCGGGTCAGGCAATGAGTTTACCGCCGATGCGATTGAGCTTATTCACGAACACTCACGTGGGATTCCGAGATTGGTTAATAAGTTGTGTGATTTTGCGATGGTGTATGCCGCTACTGAAGAGCGCCGTGTCGTCGACGGGGCGATCATTGAAGAAGTCCTCGAAGACGGAATCTTCCTACCTGCGATGCACCTTTCAGGAGATGCTGCAGAATGAATTCAGACATCAGATTCTATTGGAGCCTGTTCCTTAAGCGGCTGCCTTTGATGGCCGTTGTTTTCGTCATGTGTTCGGCTTTGGGGGTTGGCCTGGCGATGACGTTGCCATCTCGCTACACGGCAACCGCGCGGCTTCTTTTGGAAAGTCCACAAATTCCCGATGAGCTGGCGGCATCTACGGTGCGCACTTCGGCAACCGAACGCCTTCAAATCATTGAGCAACGGCTGCTCACCCGCGCGAACCTGATTGATATTGCAAATGAATTTTCCGTTTTCAGCGGAAGTGGCCGCATGACGCCGGACGAAGTTGTGACCGCGATGCGCGATTTGACGGCAATTCGCACAACCAGCAGCCGTGGCGGCGCGACGTTTATGAACATCTCTTTTCGGGCGACAACTTCGCAATTGTCCGCGGAAGTTGCCAACGAGTTTGTTACACTTGTCTTGAGCGCGGATTCCACGCGACGTCAGGGTTTGGCGGAACAAACCCTAGATTTCTTCGAAGAGGACGTGCGGCGGTTGGACGAACAGCTTTCACTGGAAAGCGCAGCCATCGCTGGATTCAAGGAAGCAAATCAGGACGCTCTTCCCGAGAATTTGGCATTTCGGATTGACCGCTTGTCGCGCCTGCAGGACTTGGTGGTGGCGGCCACGCGGGATCGGGCCTCGCTAAGCGAGCAGCGAACGCGGATGATGATTATCGGAGCGACCGCGCGCGGGCCACAACTGTCGCCTGAACGGCAGGAACTGCGGGATGTAAAAGAAGAACTGGAGCGTGCGCTTACCATCTATTCCGAAACCAATCCTCGGGTGAAAGTTCTTCAGGCCCGCATCGCGCAACTGACGGCGTCGGTTTCGTCCGAAGACCCAAGCGCGCAAGAGGAAGTGACCGATCCGACACAGGCACTGTTTGCGCTTGATCTCGCGGATATTGATCGCAGGCTGGAGTTTTTGGATGCGCGCGTTCTTAGCGCCGAGGCCGAAATCAAAGAGCTTCGGGAAGCCATCGATAAGACACCTGAAAATGCCATTAGGCTCGAGTCTCTTGAGCGGGACTACCAGAATACGCTGAGTCAGTATAATGGCGCCGTTTCCAATCTTGCGCGGGCGCAAACTGGCGAGAGAATTGAGGTTCTCTCAAAAGGCGAACGCATATCAGTGATTGAGCAAGCGACAGCGCCGACAGCCCCCAATAGTCCGAACAGACCGCTAATCGCTGGTGGCGGCGTTGGACTTGGGCTTTTGCTTGCGACGGCGCTCTTCGTTTTGCTTGAGTTAACCAACCGCGCAATACGCCGGCCCGAAGATTTGGTTAAGGGCCTTTCAATTCAACCGCTTGCAACCATTCCTTATCTTGAGACCGCCGGCGGTCAGGCGAGGCGCCGCGCCCTAATGGTGATTCTTGTGGTCGCTCTAGCGGTTGGAATACCGGTACTTTTGTGGGCGGTGCATACATTCTATCTTCCGTTGGATTTGGTGATTGATCGGCTCCTTGGCAAACTAGGCCTTTAACACGTGTAAATCGGGTACAAGACATGGAAAAACTTCAGGCCGCATTGGCAAAGGCGCGCGCGCAGAGGGAAGGGGAGCCAACCCCGCGGGGCGCGCGACCTGAACTTTCTGCCAAGGCTAAGTCCAGGCAGGCTGCCGAGAGCAGTGCATTGGATGCAGCTTGGGAAGCTGTTCCGTATTTTGAACCTACGCAGCGGAAACTCAAACAGTCGAGAATATTTGCAGCCGATGTATCTACCGAAGGAGCTCCGTTTGATATTCTTCGCACGAAACTGCTTCTCGAAATGCGTCGAAATAATTGGACAAGAATAGCTATCACGTCGGCGTCTGCCGGGTCTGGAAAGACGACAACGGCGTGCAATCTCATTGCAGGATTTGGGCGTCAACCCGAAGTGCGTAGCATGCTTTTCGACGTTGACATGCGTCGTCCCTCGGTCGCGAAGTTTTTCGGTGCAACACCTGAGGCGAGCCTGGTCGATGTGTTGGAAAACAAGGTCGCTTTCGAAGAACAGGCCGTGCGGCTGCACAAAAACACCATCATCTCGATGACAAACCGCCCGCTTCGTGATCCTTCCGAAGTGCTCTCAAAGCAAAGAACGGCAGAAATGCTGGATGAGATTCAAGAGATTTACCAACCACAGATAATGCTCTTTGATTTGCCACCAGTTCTGATCAGCGATGAGACACGCGGTTTTTTGAAGCTGGTGGATGCCACCTTGATTGTCGCATCGAGCGAGGCGACGACGATTGCTCAGGTCGACGAAGTCGAGCGTGAAGTGTCGGAATACAGCAATGTCGCCGGCGTCATTCTGAATAAGTGCCGCTTCATGGATGAAGGCTACGGTTACTCATACTGAAATCACAAAGAACCTTCGCGTCGGTAGGAGGGGCGACCGACAGAGGAATAGGCCTCAAACCCGGCCGTCTCTGCATCTTGGCGTGAATAGACGTTGCGCAGGTCTGCCATCCGAGCCGTCCGCATAGATCTTGCAACTCTTGACAGGTCAATCGCCCTGAATTCATTCCACTCTGTCAAGACGACAATCAGATCAGCACCAACTGCGGCACCGTAAAGGTCGTCGGCCCACTTGACGGCAGGGAGCAACGCCTCGCCTTCGCGTCGCCCTTGAGGGTCGACAACTGTGACGTTTCCGCCGCTTCCGATTATCTGTGGAATGATCGAAAGCGACGGGGCATCGCGCATGTCATCGGTGTTTGGCTTGAAGGTGACGCCGAGAACCAGAATGTTCTTTTGATTAAACGAGCCGTCGCACAGGTCGCGCATTTTCTCAACCATGCGCTGCTTTACCCGTTCATTCACTTCCATTACTGCCTCGGTAATGGTCATCGGGCTTGCAAAGTCCTGCCCCATGCGCGCGAAGGCTTTGGTGTCTTTGGGAAAACAGGAGCCACCGTAACCCGGCCCGGCATGGAGAAATTTATTCCCAATGCGTCCATCAAGTCCAATGCCCTTCGCCACTTCTTTCACGTCGGCACCGACTTTTTCACAAAGAGCAGCCACCTCATTGATGAATGTAATTTTGGTGGCAAGGAAGGCGTTCCCTGCGTATTTGATCATTTCTGCACTTTCCAAATCCGTCGTGATGATTGGGAAATCTCTTAGGAAGAGCGGACGATAGATTTCTGACATGACTTGAGTTGCTCGCTCGCTCTCTACTCCGACAACGACACGGTCTGGCCGCATGAAATCATCGATCGCAGCGCCTTCACGCAGGAATTCCGGGTTCGAGGCAACGTCAAATTCCAGGCCAGGGTTTGCTTCGCCGACGATTCGACCAACTTCGCGGTTGGTGCCAACCGGTACCGTCGATTTCGTGATGATGACCAAATAATCAGCCGCAATCTCTGCAATCTCTTTCGCGGCAGCGTAAACAAAGCTGAGGTCGGCGTGACCGTCGCCTCGTCGCGTTGGCGTTCCCACGGCAATAAAGACCGCTTCGGCGCCCTCAAGAGCAAGGGCAAGATCACCCGTGAAACGCAACCGTCCGGCCGCCACGTTTTTGGCAAGGAGAACATCAAGCCCAGGCTCGTAAATCGGAAGTTCGCCGGCGTTCAAGCGCTCGATCTTAGAGATATCCTTGTCCACGCAAATAACATCGTGGCCAAAATCTGAGAAACAGACACCAGACACCAATCCAACGTAGCCAGTACCGATCATAGCAATCTTCACAGAAACATTCCTTTTCGCTTTGGGGCGACTTAAACTCTCAAATCATGATGCATCAAAGGTCAAATAGTGGACCAATCAAGGCGTATTGCGTTCGCCTGCAATCATACGGAGATATTTTCCGTATGCGTTTTTCCCCAAGGGCTTGGCGACGGCCAGAAGGTCATCACGTGTGATCCAGCCGTTCTCAAACGCGATTTCCTCGGGTGAGCCGGTTTGAAGGCCCTGACGCTCCTGCAATGTTCGCACAAAATTCCCGGCATCGAGCAATGAAGCGTGGGTGCCTGTGTCAAGCCATGCATATCCGCGCCCCATCCTTTCGACCGCAAGAAGGTCGTCGGCAAGATAGGATTCCAGCAAAGAGGTTATTTCAAGCTCTCCGCGCTTCGAAGGGGTAACCTTTGATGCCCGCTCTGGCGCGCTTCCATCAAGAAAATATAGCCCTGTCACGGCGTAGTTTGAGGGTGGTTTGGAGGGTTTCTCGATAATTCCGCGCACGCGGGAACCTTCGAAATCCAAAACGCCGTAGCGTTCAGGATCCGCGACGCGGTATCCGAAAACGGTGGCACCTGTCGTTTGTTCATCCGCCCGCTTTAGGATGTCTGGCAAAGCGTGGCCAAAGAAGATGTTGTCACCCAGAACCATCGCCGACGGCGCACCATCAAGAAAGTCCTCGGCAAGTAAATAGGCCTGTGCAAGGCCGTCGGGAGAGGGTTGCGTGATCCACGTGAGCTTCAGCCCCCAACGCGCACCGTCCCCCATCAAGCGCTGGAATTGTTCCTGATCCTCCGGCGTTGTAATGACAGCAATCTCTCGTATTCCAGAGAGCATCAGGACGCTCATGGGATAGTAGATCATTGGCTTGTCGTAGATGGGGAGCAGTTGCTTGGAGACGCCAAGGGTGATCGGGTAGAGGCGCGTTCCTGATCCTCCTGCGAGGATTATTCCCTTGCGTTTGGTCATGTTGCACCAAGCTCCTTCAATACATCTGCAAGTGCCACACGCCAGTCAGGGCGACTGACGCCGAAATCCCGGGCCAGGCTTTCGCAGTCAAGGCATGAGTTCAAAGGCCGGCGGGCCGAGGTGGGATAATCGGCAGTAGCGATATCTGTGACATCGACGCGCGCCCCCGACTGCCGAAAGATTTCTCGTGCAAATTCGGACCAACTTGCATCGGGCGAGCCGGTAAAGTGGTAAGTCCCACCAGACTGACCGTTCGATAACGCGCGGGCAATATCGATTGTTGCGGCCGCAATCGCGCTTGCCGGTGTTGGGCCGCCAATCTGATCCGCGACAATGCGTAAGCTGCCATGGGTCTTGGCGAGCCGAAGCATCGTTTTCAAAAAGTTTGATCCATGGGCGCTAAAAACCCATGAAGTGCGCAAAATGACATAGGTGCCAGCACAATCACGAACTGCTTGTTCACCCGCCAGCTTTGTTGCGCCGTACACACCAAGGGGGGATGCTGGGGCTTCAGGTGGGCGCGGTTGAGTGCCTGAACCATCAAAGATGTAGTCCGTCGAAATATGCACCAGTGGGATTTTCCGATCCGCGGCAGTCGCGGCAAGAGCCCTTACAGATAAATGGTTCACCAAATCCGCAGTTGCCTTGTCTACTTCGGCCTTTTCGACAGCTGTATAGGCCACCGCGTTTATGATCGCGTCCGCATCGAGAGAGCGTGCGAGGCGCGATATAGCGTCGGGGTCTCGAAAATCGGCTTGCTCCCGGTCAAAGGTTTGCACCTCAACGTCGCCAGAAGCGCGCCGTTGAACTTCAGTTGCGACTTGCCCGGTCTTACCAAAGAGAGCGATTTTCATTCGGCTGTCCCCAACCGATTTCCGACGCCTTGTCGGTCAAGCAGGGGGCGCCACCATGCTTCGTTAGCAAGATACCAGTCGACGGTTATCTGAAGGCCCTTTTCCAAAGTTACTGAAGGACGCCACCCAAGTTCGTCGCGGATACGGCTTGGGTCAATCGCATAGCGGCGGTCATGCCCGGGACGATCATCAACGAATGCGACGAGGTCTTCATGGCGGGCTTTGGTGGGTCGGCGCGCATCGAGAATGGCACAGATCATTTTTACAAGCTCGAGGTTCGTCGCTTCCGCTTCGCCCCCGATATTGTAGCTGCGTCCGATTTCGCCTCTGCGAACGACGGTGAGCAACGCATCGGCGTGGTCTTCGACGAACAGCCAGTCGCGAATATTCTGGCCGTCGCCGTAAATTGGGATCGGTTTGCCGTGCAGTGCATTGAGGATGACGACCGGGACAAGCTTCTCTGGAAAGTGAAACGGACCGTAGTTATTCGAGCAATTCGAAAGGACAACCGGCAGACCATAGGTTTCATGCCAAGCACGGACAAGATGATCAGAGGCGGCCTTAGAAGCTGAGTATGGGCTGCGCGGATCATAGGGAGTGGTTTCGGTGAATTGTCCATCGTTCCCAAGCGATCCAAAAACTTCGTCAGTTGAAATGTGATGGAACCGGAACCCGGGCGGCCGTCCAGCGCCAGACCAATAGGTGCGCGCGGCCTCGAGCAGGACATAGGTGCCTGTGATGTTTGTCTCCACGAAAGCCGCGGGTCCATCGATTGAGCGGTCAACGTGACTTTCTGCAGCAAGGTGCATTACGGCGTCGGGCCTATGGGTTGCAAAAACGCGATCTACCGCCTCGCGATCACAAATATCACAATGCTCAAACGCATAACCGGGGGCATTGCTGACCGAGTTTACGTTGTCCAGGTTTGCCGCATAAGTAAGTTTGTCGACATTCACGACGTCGTGGCCGTCTCGGATGGCTTGCCGCACGACAGCCGAGCCAATGAAGCCGGCGCCCCCGGTCACAAGAAGCTTCATGATGCATTCCATTGGAAAGGCGACTGAAAATCCGCAAGTGCCGGGGCGTTTTTGTCTTTTTCAGAAAGAATCGGGGTATCCCTGAGGTTCCAATCTATGCCGCAGCTATCCCAATATACCGCTCCATCTGCGCTTGCGTTGTAATAGTCACTGCACTTGTAGACGATCTCGGTCATCGGTTCGCGTGTGACAAAACCATGGAGGAACCCATCTGGAACAAGAAGCTGTCGACCGTTCTCAAAGCTAAGCTCTTCGGCAACCCATTGTCCGTAGGTTGGGGAGCCCTTACGAATATCCATGGCGACATCCACAAGACTTCCACGGCCGCAACGAACAAGCTTGGCCTGTGCGTGTGGTGGAGCTTGGAAGTGCAGGCCTCGCAAGGTTCCGGTCTCTTCAGATAGCGAGTGGTTGTCTTGAACGAAATCAATGTGGAGCCCGGCATCCGCAAGTCGTTTCCGGTTCCAGCTTTCAGAGAAGAATCCTCGTGAATCACCGTGCCGCGCGGGCTCCAGTATCAGCACTCCGGGAAGAATGGTTTCATGAACAATCATTGTCACTATCAAGCTCAACAGGGTTTAAAGGGAATTAACAGGGGCAGACAGAAAGGTCACCTGTTGGGCTTTCCTGATTTTTGGGCCGTGTTCCAAGTGAAACACTCATTTCTGACGATCGCGGAGCAACGGGGCAACACTTAGCGAGGCCACAAAGAGGCAAAACGCAATGGTTACTATGCTAGGGCCGGCAGGTGTATCCGCCCACAAGGACATTTGTAGTCCGCCAACTGCAGCGACAACCCCAATGATCGCCGCCATCGCCGCCATTGTCTCGGGTGTTTTTGCAAGGGGCCGTGCTGCTGCGGCAGGAATTATGAGCATAGCAGCGATCAGGAGCGCTCCGACCACTTTCAAGGCCACGGCGACTACGATCGCCAGAGTTAAAGACAAAACGAGCTGCTCGCGGTGAGGGTTGAGACCTGACGCGTATGATAGTTCGGGACTTATTGTCGATGTTAGAAGTGCACTCCAACGCCATGCAATTAATGCAATAACCGCAACGCCTCCGCCCCAGATGACACTTAGATCTGACGTATTCACGGCCAGAATATCCCCAAACAGGAAGGCCATCAGATCGACACGCGCACCACTGAGAAAAGAAACTGCGACAAGACCAATCGCCAATGAGGCATGCGCCATAACCCCCAAGAGCGTGTCCATGGCAAATCCACGCCCACTAAGCCTGCTTACAAGCGTCGCCATTATGGTTGTGACGACGAGAACCCCGACAAAGATCGAAAGATTGAATGCAAGCGCCAATGCGACTCCAAGGATCGCCGCGTGCGCCGTCGCATCGCCGAAATAGGCCATCCGTCGCCAGACCACAAAGCAGCCCAAAGGCGCCGCAGCAATCGCAACGCCAATGCCGGCTAGTGTCGCTCGGACCAAGAAATCATCAAAGAAAGCGTTCACTTTGCGACCTCACCGGGTTTACCTTTTTCGTGGTCGTGGTCGTGGTCGTGGTCGTGGTCGTGGTCGTGGTCGTGGTCGTGTTGGTAAAGTGCCAGGGCTCCGCCAGTTCCGGTGCCAAAAAGTGCGCGGTACTCCGGCGCAGTTGCGACTTGCGCCGGATGGCCTTCGCAGCAGATGTGCCCATTCAAACAGATCACTCGATCCGACGCGGCCATCACCACATGAAGCTCGTGGCTGACCATTAAAATGGCGCAACCTGTTTCGTCACGAATACTCGCAACCAGTTGATAGAATGCGGCCGATCCGGGCTGGTCGAGGCCCTGTGTCGCCTCATCCAGAATCAACAACTCAGGTCTCGAAAGGAGCGCACGCGCGAGCAGTATGCGTTGAAATTGCCCCCCCGAAAGCTCGGACATTTGTTTGGCAACAAGGCTTTCGCCACCAACAAGGGTCAGAACTGCCAGGGCCGCGCTGTCGGAGACCCTGGATGGCAAGGAAAGAAAGCGTCGGACCGTCATGGGTAGCGCCGGATCAATGTGAAGCGATTGCGGAACGTAGCCAATTCTCAAATTGGGCTTGAGGGTCAGGCCACCGCTTTCGATCGGGACAGCGCCAATGATGGCCCTCAGCAGAGTTGATTTCCCCGATCCGTTAGGCCCGACAATTGTAACGATCTCGCCACTGCGGACCACCAAATCTACGTGGTCGAGCACACGTTGTCCGCCAAGGCGAATTGACATTTTTTCTGTTGTGAAAAGTGTGCTCAACGCGCCGGTTCCTGACAATCGGGGCAGAGACCCT
>JARFRG010000102.1 GCA_029287375.1 Boseongicola sp.
GCTTGGTTGGAAGAATATTATGTCGCTCACTGAACCTTTCTTGGTCGACCCGACACGCATAACTGGATCTGTACTGGTGACCGGAGCGGGCGGTTGTATCGGTTCTTGGACTGTCGCCATACTAGTACAGTCTGGCGTTCAGGTTGTGGCTTTCGATCTTCACGATGACCGGAGGCGTCTTTCACTGTTGATCGGCAATGATGCCGCGCAAGGCGTGAAATGGGAAACCGGCGACATTTCAGATTATGAGCGACTCGACGACGTTTGTAAGCGCCACGCGATCACAGGGATAATCCATCTTGCTGGCCTTATGATTCCGTTTTGCAAAGCCGACCCGGCATTGGGTGCCCGCGTGAATGTAGAGGGCACGATCAATGTGCTCGAAGCTGCGCGGCATAATGGGTTGAAAAGACTTGCATATGCCAGTTCTTCTGCAATTTACGGCATGCCGCCAGGTGGCCCGACAATCGCGTCACTGTACGGTGCTTATAAACTTGCCAATGAATATACCGCTCAGGTCTATTGGCTCGACTGGGGCGTGCCATCGGTCGGAATCCGTCCCAACGTTGTTTATGGTGTCGGACGCGACCAAGGCATGACTTCGGAGTTTAGTGTTGGGCTGGCGCATGCGGCCATCGGTAAACCTTTTCAAGTATCGTATGGCGGACCTTTGAGCTGGCTCTATGCTGGTGAAGTTGCTGCGGCCTTTATTGCCGTGATGTGCAGGGATGGAAGTGAGGCAAGAGTTTTTGACCTCAACGGAACATGCATGACGGTTGAGGAAGGCATCGAGATACTCTCTGATCTCGTCCCCGAACACAATGTCAGTACAACTGGCACCCTGTTGCCGGTGCCAGCAGACCTAAGCGACCTCCCGATCCGTGAGCACCTTGGGGATTATCCGTCAATTTCACCTTTGGACGGAATCCGGTGGACATTCGAAGCATTCCAGAGACTGCAAGCAGAAGGTCAGCTTACTTTCCGCTAGGCCCTCAAATCTGAATGATCCTTGATCCACTAGGCTGACTTTTCGAATGGTTGGAATGCCTTTCAACTTTAGACCTATCCGAAAAAACGCTCCTCACACTCTGTTGACAGGTGGGGGTCTACGCCGCGCGCCGGATAGTGCGTTGCCTGTGATGGCCGCCAAAAGCAGTGCGCCGCCGACAAGCGTTTGGAGAGAAGCGTCTTCTCCCAGAAACAGCCAGACCCAGAAGGGGCCAAGCAGCACTTCCGCGAGAGATAGCAACGTAAGTTCTGCGGCTGGGAGCGTGCGCGAACCAAGAGTGTAGAGCACTAGTCCCGCGCCTACCTGAAACACTCCCATGCCCATGGAGATGGCACCGTCGCGCGGGGACAGCACGAATGACAGACCCAATAGCAGGCAAATGGTCGACGTGATGATGATGGCAAACAGACCTGAGAGAAACACCGCTGGAAGCATTTCGCCCGATTTTCCCCACCGCAACGCGACAGTGAACACGGAAAATCCGAAGGCGGAGCCGAGAGCGGCCATTGTGCCATCCAACGCACCACCTGAGGTTTGGCCCGAAACCATTATTGCAATGGCACCGATTGCTACGAAAATGGAGATCCAAGTGGTGGGGCGTACACGCTCCCGCAAAATAATCCAGCCGAGAATAGCGGTCATGAATGGTGCGGTTGCAAAGAGCAACAGTGCGTTGGCGACGGGAATGACTTGGATTGAATAGATCCCGCCTGAATAGGCCGCGACCAAAGCCAACCCTGCGACGGCGGCGGGAAGACCGGAGCGTCGGGCTTGCGCAAATGGGCTCTCACCGCTGCGCATACGGATCACGACATAAAGAAACGCGCTGAGTGCGATGGAGCGGTAAAGCAGAATTTGCCAGACGCTGGCTTCTTCGATCAGTCGGATACCAAGACCCACGGTGGACCAAAGCACGCCCGCAGCAAACACGAAGAGCAATCCTCGACGGTGGCTTATCTCGTAACCGGAGTTGTAGGTGATGCTGGACATGACGCGCGACCTTGGTAATTTCTACAGTGGCACTAGCAAGAGTGAGGCGGCCTGTCCCTACTGTTTGCGACGTGCATGTGTCGGAGGACTGTCTGCAAGTTGGACGCGCAAGTGTGTAAAGCAGTTATTATTGCAGGATTCAGCAGATGAATTCTCGCAAGATCTCGGACCGGTAATTCTACTGCGCAAGGGGAATTCTAACTTTTTCGTTCAAAACCCTGGCCAGGTGTCAGAGACCCGGTATCCTTCAGGCCATGGATCGTCGGGGTCGAGCATGAGTTGATGCGTGCCCGTGACCCAGGCAGATCCAGTGACGGTGGGTATGATCGCGGAAAAGTCGCCGTCGGTCAGTATTTCGCTGATGTGGCCAAGAAACTCCGACCCGATAATTGAACGAGCCTTTAGGCATTCATGCGCGCTCATCTGCCCCTTCGCCATCATGACTGCCATGCGCGCGGAAACAGCAGTGCCTGTCGGCGAACGGTCTATTTTTCCGGGGCGGATTGCGACAGCGTGTGTCGTCTCAAGGGCTTCTTTTGTGCGCGTGATTGCGCCTGCAAACAGGCAGAATGAGTAGTGCGACCAGTCTGGAAGCGTGGGGTGCATGAAACCGATCTGTTCGTCCGCCGCTGCGGTGATGCTGGTGCCGAGGTCAGCCAGCGCGCGCGCATTTGATGATGTGAGCGCGATGCCGACGGCCTCGGCGTCGAGGATGACAAAGCTGTCTCCACCAAATCCGGTGTCGACCTGAATTTTCCCCAGTCCGGCAACATCGAGCGTGACGTCGAGGCGATGGGCGAAGGAGGGCATATTTTTTAGTGTAACCGAGGTGACCGCTCCGTCGCGGCAGGCGGCGGTCACATCAACAAGGCCGCCGGGGGCTTCGAGTGTCAGATGTGTTTCGGGTTCCTGCATTGGCAGAATGCCAGTCTCAAGCAGAACCGTGGCCACACAGATGGTGTTTGAGCCGGACATTGGCGGGGTGTCGGCGGGTTCCATGATGATGAACCCCATGTCTGCGCCCGGGGTCTTTGGAGGGACCAGAAGGTTCACGTGGCGAAACACGCCGCCGCGCGGTTCGTTCAGAACAAAGTTTCTGAGTTTCTGGTCGCGCGCGATGAAGGTGCGTTGCTCCCAAAGAGTATCTCCGGGGGGCGGGGCCACGCCGCCGACGATGACATCGCCAACCTCTCCTCCTGCGTGGGCGCTGACGATGTGGATTGTCTTGGAACTTCGCATGATCAGTTCCCTAGAATCTTCTCAAGAAACTGGCGGGTGTCCGCTTCGCGCGGGGCATCGAAGAACGTCGTTGGCGGCCCTTCTTCCACGATGCGGCCATCAACCATGAAGACAACGCGGTCGGCGACTTTTCTGGCAAAACCCATCTCATGGGTGACGCAAATCATCGTCATGCCCCCTTCGGCAAGTGCTACCATCGCGTCGAGAACTTCGCCGATCATTTCGGGATCAAGTGCCGAGGTGGGTTCGTCAAACAGCATGATGCGAGGTTGCAGGCACAAGGCGCGCGCGATGGCGACGCGTTGTTGTTGACCCCCTGACAGTTCGTCGGGGAATTTGTCTGCTTGCTCGGAAATGCGCATGCGCGTCAGTTCGCTCCGAGCTAGGTCTTCGGCGTCTGCGCGTGCGGTGCCACGGACGCGGATGCGGGGAAGGGTGCAGTTCTCCAAGATCGTCAGATGCGGGAATAAGTTGAAGTCTTGAAAAACCATACCAACTTCTCGGCGCACATCGCGGATTGCGTCGTCGTCATCCGAGAGTTCTACGCCCTCGACCTCGATACTACCAGCGTCGTGAACTTCGAGCCGGTTGATGCAGCGGATTAATGTGGATTTCCCGGACCCGGATGGGCCGCAGATGACAACCCGTTCGCCTTTGGCCACGTCGAGATCAATGGATTTTAGCGCGTCGAAGTCACCGTAGCGCTTGGTCACGTCGCGCATTTTGATTGCCTGATCAGCCATGATGCAGCCTCGTGCGCCGTTCAAGATAGGCACCATAGCGTGACAGTCCGAAGACAAAGACGAAATAGATGAGGGCGACAAAGACGTAGATTTCGACGTAGTAGGCGCCCCATTCTCCGCGTCCGACCGCAGCCGATGCCGATGCGGTGACGTCGAAAAATCCGATGATTGTGACAATCGAGGTTTCCTTGAAGGTGATCACGACCTGATTGATCGTTGAGGGGAGAGTGTTGCGAAAGGCCTGCGGCAGAATGATGTCGAAGACGACCGCCCGGTAGCTCATCCCGAGGGCTTGGGAGGCTTCCTCCTGACCGGAGGGGATGGACTGGATACCTGCGCGAATGATCTCTGCCTGATAGGCGGCGTAGAAGACTGCGAAGGC
>JARFRG010000081.1 GCA_029287375.1 Boseongicola sp.
TGGCTGTCGGCGGGATGAAAGCGGGTGATCCGCTCCAAACCGACGCGCGCGCCAAGCCGGCCAATCAGATCATCCAGTGCCGCACCGCTCCCTTTGCGCAAAACACCATCCGTCGCCGCATCGGCGTGGCCGCGATGTTGGTGTGTATGGACAGGTTCCGTCGCCCGCGCTTCGATCCGCACCATATCGATCCCAAAGCCAGCATCGAGATCATCCAGTTTCATCACCAGCAAAGGCCGGATCCGGTCCGGTGACGCCGAGGGCCGCGCCAGACCGACTTCGATCACCTGCAACGTGTGGTCGCTTCGGTGGCATTCCATTCGGACCTGCCGCGCGCCACGACCTGCGCGCAAAAGCTTTTCTCCCAAAGGGTCAAGCAGCCGGTCGATTGCCGCCACGATGTCCTCGCTCAACCCAATTGGTTCGGGCAGCGTCAGCCGCACCGCAAAGCGCACTGCGGGGCGCGCCGGACTGACAGGTTCGGGTTCGACCCCAAGCGCCTGATCCAGACGCTGGACCAGCAGCCGTCCAAAGCGGCGGGCCAAAGCCGCGCGCGGTTGTCCCGCCAAATCTCCGATCTGGCGCAGCCCAAGCCGCACCAGTGTGGCCACCGTATCATCGTCCAGTCGCAAGGCCGCCACTGGCAGCAGAGCAAGCGCCGAACGCGTCGTTCCCGGAGCAGCGATCTGCATCTTGCGCTGGGCCTCGACCGCCACCTGAGGGGCTGCGCCGCCCTTGACCCAATGGCGCCGCTTTGCGGCCCGCGAGCGTGTCGCGCGTGCCTCCTGATTGATGTCATCCCCCGTACGCGCGCCATCCGCGCCTGCGCCACCTGCAAAGCGCGCCAAAGCCCAGGCGGCCCCCACCGTATCCGCCACGCCAACCCGCACACTGACCCCAAGCTGCGCGCAGTCGGCCTCGATCTCGCCGATCAGAGCCGCCTCGCCGCCAAAGAGATGCGCGCATCCCGTGAGATCAATCACCAAACCATCCAGAGCCTCCTCCGACACCCACGGACTGAATTTGCCCGCCCAGCGCCGCAGCACCCCCAGAAACGCCGCGTCCAGATCGCGGTTTCGCAATCGCGTGTCCAGACCGGGACACATCGCGCGCGCATCGCGCAAAGGCTGGCCCGGCTTTAGCCCCATCGCCTCGGCCTCGACCGACAGCGACACCAGCACCTGCGCATTATGCTCTTCGCCCACCACAGCAAAGGGACGCGGCGGCAAGCCACGCTCCAGCCGAAGCCAGCGCTCGGCCCCCAGACGGGGAAACCAAAGCGACAGAATGCGTCTTTGTTTCATGACAGGCAGCAATCATGTTCGTGTTTTGTTCCTCCTATTGATATATCTCACAGCCAACCCAAGTCGAGTCCTCCCCTCGCCTTTGTCACAAAATGCGATAGGTCATTGCCAAGTGAAACCGGAGAATCCCATGCGCCCAACTCTGACCATCGCCGCAACACTGGCCATCGCCGCCACAGCCGCCCTTGCCCATACAGGCGTCAAAGACCCCCAGGTCATGGCGCGAATGGACGGCATGAAGCTGATGGCAGATCATACCAAGACGCTGGGACAGATGGCGCGGGGCCGCATTGCTTTCGACAACACCAAAGCCCTTGCCGCTCTTGAAGGGTTGAAATCAGAAACCGATCGCATCCCGGCACTTTTCGCACCCCGGGCCGCTGATCCGAAATCAGAAGCGAAATCCGAAATCTGGACCGACAGCGCCGGGTTCAAAGCAAGCACTGCGCAGATGGCCAACGCGCTGAACCTCGCAGACGTGGCATCGCCCGAAGCCCTCGCAGGGTCAATGCGCGCCATCGCGGCCGCCTGCTCGGCCTGCCACAAAGACTATCGCATCGAAAACTAAGCCGTCTTAGCCACAGTAAACGCGGGCAATCAGGCCATCGGTGCCGAACACGACGTTGGTCCGCTGGGGAAGATATTCCTGCGTGATGATGTCGTTTTCACCAAAGACCCGCAGCCGATCATCAACGGGAAATGTCGTGGCCGCAATCGTCGTGCCAATCAGCGGGCGATAGTCGGCTGCATCGCATTGCTCCAGCGCGGGTGGTTCTTCGACCACATCGGCGACTACGACCTCGGTCACGATGGCAGGCTCGTCATCGCCCGGAACCGGCGCGCAGGCTGCCAGCAGGATAAGTAGGGGTCCAATTCGGAGAGTCATACCATTTCACCTTTTCAATCGTGACCTTCCCATTGATTTCACGCACATCCTGCAGCAGGGTCAAGCCAACGAGACGTCGACGGAGGAATTCGGCATGAGAACGCGCGCGGCTGTGGCAATCGAGGCGGGAAAACCGCTGGAAATCATGGATGTGAACCTTGAGGGGCCAAAAGCCGGTGAGGTTCTGGTCGAGATCAAGGCCACCGGCATCTGCCATACGGACGAGTTCACCCTGTCGGGCGCTGATCCCGAAGGCATGTTCCCCGCGATTCTCGGCCACGAAGGCGCGGGCATTGTGCTTGAGGTCGGCCCCGGCGTCACCAGCCTGAAGCCCGGCGATCACGTGATCCCGCTGTACACGCCCGAATGCCGCGAATGCGACTATTGCCTGCACCCTAAGACCAATCTGTGTCAGGCGATCCGCACGACGCAAGGCGCAGGCGTCATGCCCGACGGCACCAGCCGGTTTTCGATGCTCGATGGCACACCGATCCTGCACTACATGGGCTGTTCGACTTTCTCAAACCACACGGTTCTGCCCGAGATTGCTCTGGCCAAGGTGCGCAAGGACGCGCCGTTCGACAAGATTTGCTATATCGGCTGCGGTGTCACGACGGGCATTGGTGCGGTTATCAACACAGCCAAGGTCGAGATTGGCTCGCGCTGTATCGTCTTTGGTCTGGGGGGGATCGGCCTTAATGTCATTCAGGGTCTTCGCATGGCGGGCTGCGATCAAATCGTCGGTGTCGATCTGAATGCAGACAAGAAACCCATGGCGGAACGCTTTGGCATGACCGATTTCGTGAACCCCTCGGAAGTGACGGGCGATCTTGTCGGTCATCTTGTTGAACTGACAGGCGGCGGCGCGGACTACACGTTTGATGCGACCGGCAACGTGACTGTGATGCGCGCGGCCTTGGAATCGGCGCACAAGGGCTGGGGCGAAAGCGTGATCATCGGCGTGGCACCCGCCGGCGCAGAGATTTCCACCCGCCCATTCCAGCTTGTCACCGGACGCGTCTGGCGCGGTACCGCCTTTGGCGGCGCGCGCGGTCGCACCGATGTTCCGAAAATCGTCGATTGGTACATGAACGGCAAAATCGAGATTGACCCGATGATCACCCACACGCTTGCCCTTGAAGACATCAACAAAGGCTTTGATCTGATGCATTCGGGGGAGAGCATCCGGTCGGTGGTGATTTATTGAAAACCGGGCGCACCCCACAATGTCGTTAGACAATATCTCGCCACCGCGCCTCGCAGTTCTTATCGATGCCGAAAACATGCCCTCCAAGTACGCCGAGGCAATATTTGAGGAAGTGGCTAAATTTGGTGAGGCAAGTGTTCGCAGGCTCTATGGCGACATCGACGAAGGCTCAGTGAGACCCTGGCTGGACAAAACCGCGGGTCTAGCTATTGCAGTGCTACATCAACCCAAAAATACGTCAGGCAAGAACGCATCGGACATAGCATTGGTGATAGATGCGATGGACCTTCTGGGAGCTCGGCATCTCCAAGGCTTTGTTATCGTATCATCCGATGGTGATTTCACTAAACTCGCACAGCGCATTCGTGAGCAAGGAGTTGATGTCTGGGGAATCGGCAACTCTCATACGCCCAAGTCCTTTCGAATGGCCTGCAAGACATTCATTGAGGTCGAAAACCTGGATGACTCCGCGCCGGCCAAGGCAATTGCGGCGTCAGTGGGCAGAAAAAATGTGAACCACGCATTTCAGCTCATTTCGAACATTGCCTCTGATAGCAACGAGGCCAGTGGGTGGGCCACTCTTGCCTGGATCGGCGCACAGTTGAATCAACGCTATCCAGATTTTGATTCCCGCAGTTATGGCCACAAAAGGCTCAGCGATCTTGTGACTGAGATCGACAAGTTTGAAATAAGAAAAGATGGGAATGGTATCCTTATTCGTCAAAAAGGGTCCAATGACTGATCTGCACATCCGCCCCGCCTCTCCCGCAGACCAGGACGCTATCTGGGCCATGCTGAAACCAGTCTTTCGCGCGGGCGACACCTATGCAGTCGATCCTGACATCTCGCGCGACGACGCCCTTGCCTATTGGTACGCCGCGCACCCCTTT
>JARFRG010000208.1 GCA_029287375.1 Boseongicola sp.
CCGTGATCTCTCGCTTGATGACATTGCCGCCGAAATGCGCATGTCCCCCGCCCACTTTCAGCGTATCTTTTCGCGCTGGGCTGGCGTGTCACCGAAACGCTACCAACAATGGCTGATGCTTGATCATGCCAAAGACCTTCTTGCCAACCGCCACACCACGCTGGACACTGCCGACGCCGTGGGCCTGTCCGGCTCGGGCCGCCTTCACGACCTTTTTCTGCGTTGGGAGGCGATGTCGCCGGGCGAATATGCCAAAGCAGGTGCCGACCTCAACATCCTTTGGGGCTGGTTCGAAAGCCCCTTCGGCCCGGCCCTGATCATGGGGACCGAAAAAGGCATCTGCGGCATCGGATTTGCTGCCGAAATGGGGGCCGAAGCCACCATGACCGACCTGTTGTCCCGCTGGCCTCGCGCCACCTTCACTGAAGACCCGACCGCGTTGGCCCCCCTCGCCGCACAGGCCTTTCCCCGCGACGGCTCCAACCGCGAACCGGCACAGTTGTTCCTTATCGGAGCCCCCTTTCAGATCAAAGTCTGGGAAGCCCTCATGCAAATCCCGACCGGCCATGTCACCACCTATTCCGATATTGCCCGCACCATCGGGAACCCCAAAGCCGTGCGCGCTGTCGGCACCGCCGTCGGCCGCAATCCGGTCTCGTGGCTGATCCCCTGCCACCGCGCCCTGCGCAAATCTGGCGGTCTTGGTGGCTACCACTGGGGTTTGCCAGTGAAACGCGCAATGCTTGCCTGGGAGACCGCTGAAACCGCCTGATATCCGATAACATCGGCTCGCGATTGCCTAACACGCCGGTCATAGGCACATCTTCGCCCATGGTCGCTTTTCCCACGGAACCTTTCGTGTATAGCGACATTGGAGATGTGAAATGACACAAGGATTCATCATGAAACTCATGAAAAAGCCGCTCGTACTGGCCTCGGCCAGCTTGATTGCCCTCACTGCCTGTGGCCCTGCTTATCAGGCAGGTGGCGACCGCCAACGTCAAGGCACCGGCGCAACAGCAGGCGCCGTGATCGGTGCCGTTCTCGGCGGCACCCGCGAAAGTGGCAGTGACCGCCTGCGCAACGCCGCTGTTGGCGCTGCCATTGGTGCCGCCGCAGGTGGTCTCATCGGCTCGACGCTGGACGCACAGGCACGCGAGCTTGAGCGTGACTTCGACAACGGCGCGATTGACGTGATCAACACCGGCAGCGAACTTATCGTGCGCATGCCCGAAGCGATCCTGTTCGCAACCGATAGCGCCAGCCTGAACGGCGCGCTGCGCTCGGATCTCTTTGTTCTCGCCAACAGCCTGAACGAATATCCGCAGTCTGTCGTCACCGTTGTCGGGCACACCGACAACACCGGAACCGCCGCTTACAATCAGGGCCTCAGCGAACGCCGTGCCTTTGCCGTGAGCGACACCCTGCGCGCGGGTGGTGTATCGGGCAACCGTATCCGCACTGTTGGTGCCGGTGAAAGCCAGCCTATTGCGACCAACCAGACGGCCTCGGGCCGCGCTCAGAACCGTCGCGTGGACATCACGATCACACCGACAAACTAAAGGCGCCTCATAAACCGAGCAGTCGAAACGGCGGTACGCATTGCGCGTGCCGCCGTTTTCATGTCGCCAGTGTCCGCACCGCGCGCCGGAAAAGCCCAAGCGCCACGATGCCAAGCGCCAGAAATACCGCCCCCAGCACAAAAGTCAGAGCAATGTCGCCCGACCACTCGGCAACGACGCCCGCAATTGCCGGTGCCACCATCATCAAGGCGTAATAAACCGTAAAGAATACGCCCATCCCAAACGCCCGCGCCTCGGGTGCCAATATCTGGCTTGGAAGTGTCATGATCAATCCTCCCGCCAGACCCGCGACAAACCCACCGACGGCAAGCGTCGCAACCACAACCGACACAGGGACAACCAGAGCCAAGAGCAAAGCGACAGATCCACCAATAAAGCTCAGCAAAATCAGCAGATCTCGGCGTCCGCTCCAATCAGCCAGAATTCCACCAACCGGAACCGCAAGTCCCAAGGTCGCCATAAAAACACTGGTGACTGTACTCGCAGCCACAACATCGACCCCCCGGTCAACCAACACCAGCGGCCCGAACGCGAACACCATCGCAACACCCGCATTGTATGTCGCCCAAATGCCCGCAGCCATAAGCAGGGCAAAAACCGGCATGCGTGTGACCCGCAAGGATGCCGGACCAACCGTCGCCCCCGGCGGCACCCGGTACACCAAGACAAACGCCCCAAGCGCCAAAGCCACAGCACTGACCACAAATCCCAAGGCCATCGCCAATCCGCCCATCGCCGCCACAAACGGCAGGATCAATAGCGCCAAAGCGATCCCCACCGGCCACGAGCAGATAAAGACGCCCATCGCTGTCCCGATCTCGCGTCCCTGAAACCAATCCACCAGCAACTTGGTCATCACCACATTGATCACCACGCCACCAACGCCGCCCAGAACACGCCCGGCAACTGCCATCTCCCAGGTGGTCGCAGACAATGTCACAACCGCACCCGCAAGCATGATTCCCAAACTCACCCCCACAACACGCTTGTCACCAAACCGCGCCGCAAAAGTGCCACCGGGGATCGCGACCAACACGCCCGGCCCAAGATAAAGCCCGATCAAGATGCCGATATCCGCGATCGAAATTGCCAGACTGTCTGCAATAAACGGCGAAAGCGCTGCAACTGATTGATATTGAAACGCCATCACGGTGCGCGCAAAAAACAACACAAACAAAATCGTCCAGCGATTGATCATCAACACAGCCCCCAAATTCACGCCCACAAAGCCACCGTTGCTGCCCGCCGCGCAACCCAAATCCCATTCACCCTTTCAAAAATACCAGTGTCGAAACGCCCGCCGTAATCGCAGCCCTCCCTTGCAGCACAGCCCCCAGCCGCATACCTTTCTGTCAACCAGAGAAATGCCCATGCCCTTCGAACGTATCGAACCCGAAAAACTCGCCCGCGCCGTCGTTCATCAGATCGAAGGCCTGATCCTGCGCGGCATCCTGCGCCCCGGCGAACGCCTGCCGTCTGAACGCGAGTTGTCGGACCGTCTCGGCGTCTCGCGCCCCTCTCTGCGCGAAGCCATCGCTGACCTGCAGGAAAGCGGCCTTCTTGTCGCGCGTGCCAACTCGGGCATCTTCGTCGCAGACGTCCTTGGCTCGGCCTTTTCGCCCGCCCTTACACGCCTGTTTTCAAGCCATTCCGAAGCCGTCTTCGACGCGCTCGATTTTCGCCGCGACATGGAGGGCCTTGCCGCTCACCGTGCCGCGCGCCTTGCCTCGGACACCGACCTTGCCGTGGTCAACGCCATTTTCGAGAAAATGGAAGACGCCCACACAAATCGCGACGCTGACAAAGAAGCACGCCTCGACGCCGAATTTCACCTCGCCATCATCGAGGCCAGCCACAACATCGTCCTTCTGCACATGATGCGCTCGATGTATGACCTCTTGCAAACCGGCGTCTTTTACAATCGGCAGGTCATCTTTGAGCAGCGCACAACGCGCACCGCCCTTCTCGACCAGCACCGCGCCATCAACGAGCAACTCCAAAAACGCGACCCCGACGCGGCCCGAGCCGCCGTTCAGACCCACCTCGACTTCGTGCGCGCCTCACTCACCGACAAATTACGCGCCGAAGAGAACGAGCGAACCGCCAAGAAACGTCTGGACCACGAAAAACATCGCGCATGAGCTTCGATCTTGGCCTGAAACCCGCCGCGGGCAGCGCCGGAAGCTTCCTCGGAGCCCTGCGGCATGCCATCCGAAAAATCCCCGCCTTCTCGCCCTACGAAGATACCTTTGACTACGACCATCCCGACACCGGCGTGCATTTCCAGCTATACCTGCAAGACACCGAACCAAACGAAGAGGCCGAGCAAGATGAAGACGACGGCGCGCTTGCCACGCTGAACCTGAACTACGCCCGCCCCTCGCTCTTCGGTCGCGAAGCCGCAAACGTCCTCGCCGAAATCGCCAAAAACCTGCCCCTTCTTACGC
>JARFRG010000285.1 GCA_029287375.1 Boseongicola sp.
TGCCGACCGTTGCGCGCGCGTTAGCGAAACGCTTCGTCAGCAGTTTCGACCACCCGGTTATCACGGCTCGTGACACCCGGCTGAGGTTGGTGAAACAGCGGGTCTCCGCCCCCCACACGCGGCTGCGTGGTATTGCCCGAAATCAGGCTCCCTGACGCCCTGCGCCCATCTTTGTGCGCCGTGATCGTGATCCACGGCGGCCCCAGCCCGTCAGGGGCTTCATCCACAACAATATTGTTCTCAATCAACACATTCCGCGCACCCATCACGGTTATCCCGTGCCAGTGGTCCACCTTGATGACATTGTTGCGAATGATCCAGTCGACAAACATTCCGTCAAAAAGCCCGATCCCCTGCAAATTGCACCCCAATGGCCCGTCAGACCGACCACCACGAATGACATTCCCCTCGATCAAAACATCCCGCACCGCTCCCTGACCGGGCGTGCCGTCAGGTCCAACCGACCACGACTGGATGCCATCATCATGATTGCCGTCCACCTTCACACAGCCCTGAATAGTGTTGCCGGAATAGACCGATTGATCCCCCAAGGCCCGAATGCCATCCCCCCGGAATTGCTCGATTAAATTCCCCTCAACGCGCCCACGTACGACCCGCGCCTCGACCCCGTGTCCCACCACGCGGATCACGCTATCGCGCAACGTCAGATCACGCCCGCGCAACCGAACACCCGGAAACGCACGCGTCACCCAATCCCGGGCATCCCACCCCTCGACATGCGTCGCAGAGGTCACGAGCAGACGCTCAAGCACAACATCACGACTGTGATCCACATCCACCAGAGATCTCTCCGGAGACCGTGACGGCCTCGGGAAAACAGTCAGATCAGTCACCACCAATCCACGACTTTCATGGATCGTCAGACTGTCCAGAATCGCACCGCCTCCCGGCACAGACATCACTGTCACCGCAGGATCAAATGCCTGCCCGACAATACGCACCTGCCCATGCGACCCCGAAGCCAACAGGACGCGATCTCCCCCGGACACCACACCCGACAACAACAGCCGTTCGACAGCCCCGTCACGCGCTTCGACCACGAAGTCAGCTGCAACCACAGGCCCCGCAAAGGCGACCAACAAACACGTGGAAATCATTCGAAAGTACATAGCCTCAGATCGCCTCGATCAACGCCGGGCCCGACGCCCGGTTGGAATTTACCGCCCGGTCCACCCGGTGAAACGCCAAAGCCCCCTCCGCAGCCGCCGTCATCAAAGTCGCCGCCCCCTTGCCTGCCTCACCCAGCCACAATGACCAATCCTCAGCTCTCAAGACCACCGGCATCCGGTGATGGATTTTGGACATCGTCTCGTTGGCCCCGGTCGTGACAATCGCACAGGTTGTCAGCGGCTCTTCGCCCTTGTCCCAGGTTTGCCAAACCCCTGCAAACGCCAACAAATCACCGTCCGTTGGACGGATGTACCAAGGCAGCCGATTGCCGTCCGCGTCTTTGGTCCATTCGTAAAATCCGCTCGCCGGAATAAGGCATCGGCGCTCGCGCGCTGCGGCGCGAAACGCGGGCTTTTCGGCAATCGTTTCAGCACGCGCATTGATCAGCAATGGCCCGTCCGTCGGCCCTTTGTACCAATGCGGCAAGAACCCCCAACGCATAGGTCGCAACCGTCGCATGCCGTCGTCCGACGTCACCGTGTGGATCTGCACAGTGGGACAAACATTGTAGTTTGGAATGTTGGGTAAATCGTTCGCGGGCGTCGCCCCAAACAGGCCAGCCATCGCATCATCGGGAAGCGTGATCGCGAACCGTCCGCACATCCGAACTCACCCCCAATCGAAAGTTGCGCTGCGAAAGTCGCCCCCCGCAGCGCAAAGATTTACTTCTTGGTGATCCGGCCTTCGATCATCGGACTTGCCGGCGCAATCGCCGCCATATGTTCGGCCAGAACGTCTGCAAGATCAGGACCGAAATCATAGGCATTCATAGCCTCGCTCGAGAACATCTTGTAACCGTCGCCGCCATTGCGAACATAGTTGTTCGTCACCACACCGTAGGTCGCCGCAGGATCAATCGGCGCACCGCCAACCGTCACTTCAACGATCCGGCTTCCAGGCTCGGCCGCGCTGTCCCAGGTGAATGTCATGCCCGCAACCTGCGGAAAACGACCCGCAACTTCCTCGACCTGACTGACACCATTCTCAAGCGCATCAATGATCACCTGACCAGTTGTCTGGAACGTCGACAGCGTGTTCTGGAATGGCAATACCGTCATCACTTCGCCCATCGTCACATCACCGCCGTCAATCGACGCCCGGATACCGCCGGAATTGGCAAAGGCGATCTGGATACCCTGATCCTTCACCCGCTCCAGCATGGCGTCCGCAATCAGATTGCCCATCGGACATTCTTCAACACGGCACACCGACCGGTCGCCTTCGATCATGGACGCAGCCGAGGCCACAACCATGCTGCGGATTTCCTCAAGAGGCACAGCCAACTCTGCAACGCGCGCCTTGGTGTCCGCATCTTCCGAAACAAACCGGTCCATCGTGATTGGTTCACCGGTTGCCGAAGAAATTACGCCCTCGTCGTCGAAGACCACTTTCAATTCGCCCAGATATTTGCCGTAAGCATAGGCCTGAACAATGGCTGTTTCGCCAACCATCGTAGGGTATGGACCCGCCGCACGGTCATCAACATTGGACAGATGCGTGTTCGAGTGACCGCCGACGATCACGTCGACGCCTGTGGTACCTTCGGCCACACGCTGGTCAACGACATACCCCGAGTGACTGAGAACAACGATCTTGTTCACACCCATCTCGGTCAGCTTGTCGACCTCAGACTGAACAGCGCCAACCGGGTCGGTAAAGATCACGTTCGGACCCGGGCTTGCCAGCTCATCTGTGTCCTGCGGTGTCAAACCGATCAGACCGATCTTTTCGCCACCTTTTTCGATCACAACCGACTTCTGGATCGCATCCGACAAAAGCGGCTCGCCCGAAATATCGGCATTCGACATCAGGATCGGGAACTCGACCGCAGCGGTGAAATCCCGAAGCACCTCCGGGCCGTCGTCGAACTCGTGGTTGCCCACGGTCATCGCGTCGTAGCCCATCTTGTTCATCATTTCAGCGGCAGCTTTACCCTTGTAGAATTGGTAAAACAGCGTGCCTTGGAACTGGTCTCCACCGTCAACCAAAAGCCAGTTGTCGGTCCGTGCCTTCGCCGTTTCGATCGCCGTCAAAAGACGCGCAGATCCGCCAAAACACTTGCCCGCAAGATTGTCTTCTTCACCGCATCCGCTGTCAAAGCGGCTGATCGGCTCAAATCGTGCGTGGAAATCATTGGTGTGCAGAATTGTGATACTGAATTCAGCCATCGCGGCACCGGCGCTCAGGGCCACAATGGCACCGCCGGTCATCAGTTTTTTGATCATTTTGGAAAACTCCCCTGTCGTAATCAATATCAACACTGACCCGTTAGCGCGCCCGTGTCAAAAAAAGATGACACGACCTGACATAAACTCGCTTGACCGAACGCGCCCTGCGCGCCACAGACGGGACCATGCTCATTTTCAAGATATTCCGCCTATCCGAATGGCAATTGATGCACGTCAAAGGGTCCACAAATGGTGCGCCCATAGACCTTGCGGATGGCTACATACACTTCTCAACTGCGGACCAGATCGCCGAGACCGCAGCCAAGCATTTCGCAGATGCCGGCGACCTGATGGTTCTTGCACTGGACGCCGACAGCCTTGGTGCGGACCTGAGATGGGAGCCATCGCGCGGCGGCCAGCTTTTCCCGCATCTCTATCGCGAAATGCGCCTTGCAGACATCCTCTGGGCGCGTCCCTACCCCAAAGGCCCCGATGGCCACATCCTGCCCGACGGTGTCACATGAGCATGACCGAACGCCTCGCGCTTGCGGCCTTGCGAAAACTCGACCCCGAGACAGCGCATAGCCTCGCCCTCAAGGCGCTCAAGACACCTTTCGCGCCCAATATCGCACCGCACACATCGCCCGCGCTCGCGACCGAGATCGCAGGTCTGAAAATGCCGAACCCTGTCGGCCTCGCTGCTGGTTTTGACAAAAACGCCGAAGCCATCGCGCCTTTGATGCGCGCGGGTTTTGGCTTTCTCGAAGTCGGCGCAGCCACCCCGCGCCCGCAGCCCGGCAATCCACGTCCGCGCCTGTTTCGCCTGACCGAAGATCACGCCGCCATCAATCGCTTTGGCTTCAACAATGAAGGTGTCGAGGCCATCGCCGCCCGCCTCGCAAACCGCCCCCATGACATCCCTGTCGGGCTCAATCTTGGCGCAAACAAAGACAGCCCCGACCGCGCACAGGATTACGTCGACGTCCTGCGCATCGCAGCCCCGTTTATCGACTTTGCAACTGTGAACGTATCCTCGCCCAACACCGAAAAACTGCGCGACCTGCAAGGCCAAGACGCTTTGCGCGCTTTGCTCACCGGCGTGATGGACGTCAAAGGGGCAACGCCCGTCTTTCTCAAGATCGCCCCCGATCTGACCGACGCCGAAATCGCCGAGATCGCGCAAGTCGCCGCGGAAACGCGCATCGACGCCATCATCGCCACAAACACGACCCTGTCGCGCAACGGCCTCAAAAGCCCGCACAAAGATCAGGCCGGAGGCCTCTCGGGCCGCCCTCTTTTGGCCCCGTCCACCCGCGTTCTGGCACGTCTTTACCTCGAAACCGGCGGTCAAATCCCGCTGATCGGCGTTGGTGGTATCGCGTCCGCCGCAGACGCCTACGCCAAAATCCGCGCTGGCGCCTCTGCCGTACAGCTTTACACGGCGATGGTCTATTTGGGCATATCCATTGTCCCGCGCATCGCGCACGGCCTTGACGAACGCCTCGCCCACGACGGATTCAAACACATCAGCGAAGCCGTCGGAACGTCGGCAAAGGATTACGCATGACCGTTACGATCTGGCACAATCCGCGCTGCTCGAAATCGCGCCAGACCCTCGCCCTGGTCGAAGACAACGCGTCCGACATCGACGTGCGTCACTACCTCGTGACACCCCCGACCGAGACCGAAATCCGCGCAGCCCTTGCTCAGCTTGCCCTGCCCGCAACCGCTTTGCTGCGCAAAGGAGAAAAGATATACAAAGACCTCGGCCTGAAAGATGTTGCCGACGCGGACGCTTTGATCGCCGCCATGGCCACGCACCCGATCCTGATTGAACGCCCGATTGTTTTTGCCAACGGTACGGCCCGTATCGGACGCCCACCCGAAGCGGTACTCGCCATTCTCTAGTCCCGCGCCGCGCCCTCAAGCGCCGGATACCGCGCGCCCAACGTCAGCGTGCGCGCCACAAACGACACCAAAAGCGCCATCCACAAACCGTGGTTCCCATAAACCGGAACCAACACCCAGGCCGCGACAAAATAGGCCAGTGCCGACAACACCATCATATTGCGCATGTCGGCCGTTCTAGTCGCGCCGATAAAAATCCCGTCCAGCATCCAGGCCCCCACACCAACGACCGGTGCCGCAACCATCCACGGCAGGAACTCCCGCGCCTGCACGCGCACCTCGTCGGATGTGGTCATCAGATCGATTACCGCTGGCCCAAACGCCCAGACCCCCAGCGCGAACAAAACCATCACCCCCGCCCCCCAAAGCGAGGTCAACACCGCCCCGCGTCTCAGCCGAGCTACAGATTTCGCTCCCATCGCCTGCGCCACCAAAGCCTCGGCGGCAAAGGCAAATCCATCAAGCGCATAGGCCGTCACATGCAAAAACTGCAACAGGATCTGGTTAGCCGCCAAAGGCACGTCGCCAAAGTCGGCGCCCAGAAACAGGAACGACACAAATACCGCCTCCAGCAGCAACGACCGGATCAAAATATCACGGTTCACCGCCGCCATGCGGATCACCCGCGCGCGGTCCAGAACCCGATCCCACTGTCGCCAAAACGGTCGCATGAACGCGCCGCGGCAAAACCAGAGACCAACCGCCAGCCCTGACCATTCCGCCAGAAAAGTCGCAAATGCCACACCCTGAACACCCCAGCCAAGTCCCAGCACGAAATAGAAATCAAGAACGATATTCAGCCCGTTCATCCAGACCTGTATGACCAAGACGGCCCGTGTACGCTCGGCTGCAATCAGCCATCCGGTGATGCCATAAAGCGCGATTGCTGCAGGTGCAGACCAGATGCGGATTTGCATGTAGTCGCGCGCCAAGGTCTCGACCTCGACCGACGCCGGAGACAATCGGAACGCACCCGCAAAGATGAACACCTGCAAGACGATAAGGACCACGCCGCCCGTCAGACCGATCAGCAAAGCGCGGCTCAACAACGCGTCAGCCTCCGCCTGATCGTTGGCCCCAAGCGCCTGCCCGGTCAGCCCCACCGTGCCCATACGCAAAAAGCCGAACACCCAGTAAATCGCGCTGAGAATGATCGCACCGATCCCAACCGCGCCAATTGGGACAGGATCGCCCAACTGCCCGACCACGGCGGTGTCAACCAACCCCAGAATCGGAACCGTCGCGTTCGAGATCACAATCGGCAGAGCAATCGCCAGAACCCGTCTGTGCGTGATCGGCCGCGCCACGGCGCCCTTCGCGGCGTCACTCACTCGGCAGCCCCGCCGTCAGAGGGCATAAGAAAATGACCGGTCCCTTGCGCAAACAACCGACTGCGATTGTCCTGCCAGGCCTCGACATGCACACTCGCATACCGCCTCCCTGACCGGTTCACAGTCGCCCGCGCGTAAGCGTCGCGTGGCAAACCCGAACGCAGGTAATCAACGGTAAAATCAATCGTCTTCGGCAAACGCGGCATCGTCTCAACGCTCAGCGCCTCCGCGTCGACACGACCGCCCTCTATCTCGCTCCAAAGCCCCTGCCATCCAAGCTCGATGATCGCTGTCGTTTCCAAGAACGCGGCCGTCACGCCACCATGGATCGCAGGCAACATCGGATTGCCGATGATCGAGTCCTTGAAATTCAGGATCGCCGTCAACTCGTCGCCCCGCCGGTCAAAGGTGATGTTGAGAAACTTAAGATATGGCACCGCTCTGACCAAGGTCGCTAAAGCCCGGTCCCGCCGCTCTTTCACCACTTGCACAGGCTCGGGTCGCCGTCTCATGCCCCCGGCCTTTCCGGTTCAACCGTAAACGCGCCCGTCGCCGTTGCCACCGGGTTCTCGCGATCATCGTCCATCGCAACCGCCCGCACGAACGCCACCGTCCGCGTGATGTGATAACACTCGGCCCGTGCGACTAGGGTCTGCCCCGGCGTCGCACCACGCATGTAATCAATCCGCAGATCAAGCGTCGCGGTTCCGCCCGGATTGGCCGGATGTGCCATCACCGCGGCACCGCTGCAGGTGTCCATCAACGTCGATATGGCCCCACCATGCACAACACCGGTCTGCGGATCACCAATCAACCGCACGTCATAAGGCATCGACAGTTCCGCCACCCCCGCACCGATCTCGACAAACGCCATGCCAAGTGCACGGGCATGCGGGATGCTTTCAATGAATTGACGCGCCACCTGCGCCCTGCGGTCCTCTGACACTACGGGTCTCCTGTCCTGCAATCTTTCAACCAGCGCGCGCCTGCCGTTGCAAGCACCGTCTGTGTCAACATCGTTGATCGATCGACAAAGCATCGCTAACGTCAGGAAAGGGAGAAGCCATGACTGCGGAACGCTTAAGTTTCAAGGAGATGTGCGCGCGCTTCGACGTGACGCCACGCACCTTGCGTTATTACGAGTATATCGAATTGCTCTCCCCTGAAAAAGAGGGCCGCACCCGGTTTTACGGCACCCGCGAAACCGCGCGCATGACCCTGATCCTGCGAGGGCGTCGCTGGGGATTTAGCCTCGAAGAAATCCGCCAGTGGCTTTTAATTTACGAAGAAAAAGGCACCGCGCCGCAATATCGCGAGTTTGTGCGCCTCGCCGATCGCCAGATCGAAGTTCTCGACGCCGAACTTGCGACGCTTCAAAACACCGTCAAAGACCTTAAGAAAGCCCGCGCCGACGTGTTGAAATCGCTCGATTAACGACCGTTTCCAACCGGCAACGCTTTGCCACTAATCCCCAGATTTTCCGCAAATCCCCTGTGACGTGACGTTTTCTTGACGTTAACGTCAACGTCACTTGCGAGAGCGAGGCTGCATGGGCATGTCAGCGTCAAATCTTTTGGTCCGACCACCTTAGGAGTGAACCATGACAGAACATCTTCTGACGATCCGACAAATGTGTGACGCCTATGACGTCACACCACGCACCTTGCGCTTTTACGAAGCCAAAGAGCTGATCTCCCCGATCCGCCAAGGCTCACGACGCCTTTATACACGGCGTGAGCGCGCGCGTTTAAAGCTGATCTTGCGCGGAAAGCGCTTTGGTTTCAGCCTCGAAGACATCCGGCAATTGCTCGATTTGTACGATACTTCCGGCCAGAACGTCGCCCAGCTGACACGCGCTCACGAACTGGCGCAACAGCGTCTCGGCGATATGATCCGTCAGCGAGATGAACTGAGCGTTGCGATAGAAGATCTGCAGCAGCAAATCGAGTGGGGTCGCCAGATGCTGACCTCGTTGACCTCCCCGTCAAGCGCTGCCGCCGAATAACACCGCCATCCCGAGGAATGCGCACATGCCCACCTACACCGCCCCTGTCAAAGATATTCAATTCATCCTCCACGATGTTTTGGAAGTCTCAAAAAGCGACATCCCCGGCTACGACGAACTCGAGGTCGACTTCACCGGTGCCGTTCTGGAAGAGGCCGGAAAGATTGCGTCGAACGTGCTTCAGCCGCTAAATAGCAGCGGCGACGAACAGGGCTGCACCCTCGAAAACGGCGTCGTCCGCACACCCAAAGGCTTCAAAGAGGCCTTCACCCAGATGGCCGAGGGCGGCTGGATGGGCTTGGATTGCGATCCCGAATACGGCGGCCAGGGCATGCCGCACCTTCTGAACACCGCGACGGGCGAATTGTTTTCCTCCGCCAATATGGCGTTCCAGATGTATGTGGGCCTGACCCACGGCGCGGCCTCTGCGGTGCGCGAACATGGCACGGATGCGCAAAAGGCGACCTACCTGCCAAAACTCTATTCCGGCGAATGGACCGGCACGATGAACCTGACCGAACCGCATTGCGGCACCGATCTGGGCCTCATCCGCACCAAGGCCGCGCCGCAAGATGACGGCAGCTACAAGATCACGGGGCAGAAAATTTGGATCTCGGGCGGCGAAAACGACCTTGGCGAAAACATCATCCACCTTGTCCTTGCAAAAATCCCGGACGGCCCCGAGGGCGTCAAAGGTATCTCGCTGTTCGTCGTACCCAAATTCATCGTGAACGAAGACGGCTCACTTGGAGATCGCAACCCCGTCACCTGCGGCGGTCTTGAAAGCAAAATGGGCATTCACGGCAATGCCACGTGCGTGATGAACTACGATGGTGCCACCGGCTGGCTCTTGGGTGACATGCACAAAGGCATGCGCGCGATGTTCACAATGATGAACGAAGCCCGCCTGTCCGTGGCCCTTCAAGGCTACGCCCAAGCCGAAGTCGCCTATCAAAACGCTCTTGGCTTCGCCCGCGACAGGCTTCAAGGCCGCGACGTTACAGGCACCAAGAACCCAGACGGCCCGGCGGATCCGATCATCGTCCACCCCGATGTGCGCCGGAACCTGCTTGACCAGAAATCCATCGCCGAAGGTGGCCGCGCGCTTGTCTATTGGGGCGCCGCCATGATCGACCGCTCACAGCGCATGGGCGACGAAGATGCCGAAGCGATGATCTCGCTGTTGATCCCCGTCATGAAGGGCTTCCTCACCGACAAGGGCTTCGAGGCCACCGTTCTGGCCCAGCAAACGCTTGGCGGATCAGGCTTTACAAAGGAATGGGGCCTCGAACAATTCGTCCGCGACGCTCGCATCGCCATGATCTACGAAGGCACCAATGGCATCCAGTCGCTTGACCTTGTGGGTCGCAAGCTTGGCCAGAACGGCGGCAAGACCATCATGGCATTCTTTGAGATGGTGAAAACCTTCATCAAAGAAAATGACGGCGACGAGACGCTCAAGGCGCAGTTCCTCGACCCGCTCAAAAGCGCCTCAAAAGACCTGCAAACGGCCGCAATGTACTTCATGTCCGACGGCATGAAGAACCCCAACAACGCGCTGGCCGGAAGCTATGACTTCATGCATCTCTTCGGACATGTCGTCACCGGACTGATGTGGGCAAAAATGGCGAAAGCCGCCCAGACAGCGCTGGCCAACGGTGCAACCGACACGGCGTTTTACACCGCCAAGATCGAAACCGGCCGATACTACATGGCCCGTCAACTGCCGATGACATCGACGCATCTTGCGCGTATCCAGTCCGGGGCCGACCCGGTGATGACGCTGGAGGCCGAACACTTTTAGACCGGAGCCAACATGCCCAAACGTCTTCGCCTGACCCGCCGCTTTCCCGTCGCCATGACCGAAGACGGTTATCGACGCCTGAAACGGTTCTCAAACGACGCGGGGTTGGACGAAGGCGAGGCGCTCAGCTTCCTGTTCGAGAATTTTTCCTCGGTCATGGACCACGATAAACTCGCCACCCGCCTGAGATTGTTTAACTCTGAACTAGATTCAAGAAAGCGATAAAGATGTATTTTTTTAAACGGTTAACTCTGGCATTTTTTGCCTTGGGCTTTTCAGCGATCTCTGCGGTCGCCCTCGACGATGCGGATCGCGCAAATCTCGACCAAAGCCTTGCGGCCTACCGAACCGCCCTGGAAACCGCCGATTTCGCAAGTGTCGTCGCCGCCATCCCCCCCGGCGTGATCGATCTGATATCGGCGCAAGCCAACCTGTCGCCCGAGACAATTCGCAAATCGGTCACGGCCCAGATGACGACGATCATGGCCAGTGCGACGATCGAAAGCTTTGTCATGGACACCGACACAATGACCGACGGCACAACGCCGTCAGATGTCGCCTACGCCTTCCTGCCCACCACCACGAACCTCTCAATCGACGAAGGGCCAATACAAACCGTCCAAACCCTGACCCTCGCCGTCGACATCGACGACACGTGGTACCTCATGCGCATCGAACAGCCGCAGCACTATGACTTCTTTCGCGCGGCCTATCCTGAATTCGTCGAAATCCCGCTCCCCGAATAATCCAGAGGCCCTGATATGACTGTGCAACTCCATTGCTTCGGCGAAAGCGGAAACTGCTACAAAGCCGCCCTTGCTCTTCAACTCTCCGGTCTCGATTGGGAGCCGGTCTTCGTCGACTTCTTCAACGGCGCGGCCCGCACGCCCGAATACGCCGCCCTTAACCCGATGGGCGAAGCCCCCGTGATGATTGATGGCGATATTCGCCTGACGCAATCCGGCGTCATCCAATCCTACGTCACGGAAAAAACCGGGAAGTTCGGCGGCGCGACGCCCGAAGAAAAACGCGAAGTCCTTCGCTGGGTTCTCTGGGACAACCACAAACTTTCCAGCCAGATCGGCACAACACGATTCCTGATGAACTTCCTCGCGCCCGAAAAGCGCCCCGAGCAGGTCATCGCCTTCACCCAAGGCCGCCTCAAAGCCGCATACACGGTCCTCGATACGCATCTCACGTCACGTGACTTTGTCGTTGGCCGTAACGTCACAAATGCAGATCTCTCGTGCTGTGGTTATCTCTATTACCCGGAGCCGTTCGGTTTCAAGCGCAGCGACTGGCCCAATATCGACCGCTGGCTTGACCGCCTCGCTGACACACCGGGATGGAAACATCCCTACGACCTGATGCCCGGATCGCCCGCAGATCGGGCGTAAATACAAGGATTTCGCCATGCGCGACGCATACATTTTCGACGCCGTTCGCTCCCCTCGCGGCAAGGGCCGCTCCAACGGCAGCCTGCACGAAGTGACGCCCGCCAAGCTGTCCGCTGACATGCTGAACGCTCTGAAATCGCGCAATAATCTCGAAGGACACGCGGTCGAAGACGTGATCTGGGGTAACGCCACACAGGTCATGGAACAGGGCGGATGCCTCGCCCGCACAGCGGTCCTCGCCTCGAACCTCGACGAACGCATCCCCGGCCTCTCGATCAACCGCTTTTGCGCCTCGGGCATGGAGGCCGTGAACCTCGCTGCCAACCAGATCAAAGGCGGCGCAGGCGACGGCTACATCGCAGGCGGCGTCGAATGCATGAGCCGCGTACCAATGGGTTCAGACGGTGCTGCCATCGCGGTGGATCCTTCCATCGCGATGAACACCTACTTCGTCCCGCAGGGCATCTCGGCCGACATCATCGCAACCGAATACGGCATCTCCCGCGACGATGCCGACGCACTTGCGGTCGAGAGCCAAAAGCGTGCCGCGAAAGCTTGGAAAGAAGGCCGCTTCGCCCGCTCGATCATTGCAATCAACGACATGAACGGCCTGCCGATCCTCGACCACGACGAATACATGCGCCCCGGCACCGACATGCAGGCCCTTGGCGCGCTCAGACCCGCCTTCAAGGATCAGGGCGAAATCATGCCCGGCTTCGATGCCGTCGCCATGATGAAGTACCCGCATCTGGAAAAGATCAACCACATCCACCACGCCGGGAACTCATCGGGTATCGTGGACGGTGCGGCAGGCGTTCTCATCGGCTCGAAAGCGTTCGGCGAAGCCCACGGTCTGAAACCTCGCGCCATCATCCGCGCCACCGCGAAAATCGGCACGGACCCGACCATCATGCTGACCGGACCCGTCCCCGCGACCCGGAAAATCCTCGCCGACAGCGGCATCTCGATCGGTGACATCGACCTCTTTGAAGTGAACGAAGCGTTTTCCTCGGTCGTTCTGCGTTTCATG
>JARFRG010000246.1 GCA_029287375.1 Boseongicola sp.
GGCAATGGACACGGGCGTTTCTCCTTGGGGCTGTTGTGCGGTCGCCCGTCGGATAGCAGCTGTGCTTCATGCTGAAAAATTCATTGTTTGCTTCTAATCATTCTGTTTAATAAATGCATGAGCGAATTTAATTATCATCACCTGCGCTATTTCTGGGCCGTCGCCCATGACGGCAATCTCACCCGAACCGCAGAACGGCTCAACTTGTCGCAATCTGCGGTCTCGGTTCAGATCAAACAGCTAGAGGCGCAACTGGGGCATGACCTGTTCGAGCGACGTGGACGCCAGCTTATCCTGACCGAAGCAGGTCGGATCGCACTAGACCATGCGGACGCAATTTTTGCAGCGGGGCGCGAATTGATCGGCACGTTGCAGGAAACCGGACGGACACGTCAGGCCCTGCGCATCGGGGCGCTTGCGACACTGTCCCGGAACTTCCAAATGGAATTTCTACGACCCATTTTGAAAAGGCCGGATGTTGAAATCATTCTGAGATCCGGAACCAGCGCGGAGCTCCTTCAAGCGCTTGAAACACTCAATCTCGACGTGGTTTTGATCAATCAACCCCCAGCGCGTGACGCTGTCACACCGTTTGTTTCACACCGTTTGTCCGAGCAGCCCGTCAGCCTTGTCGGCACCCCCGAACGCCTGCGAGGGGCGCTCGAACTGGCGGAATTGCTGACAACGCACCCGGTCATTTTGCCGACGGCCGACACAGGAATTCGGATTGGTTTTGACGCATGGACCGACCGCCTGGGCATCAGACCGCAAATCGCAGCCGAGGTCGACGACATGGCGATGATGCGCCTGCTTGCCCGCGAAGGCGTTGGCTTGGCGGTTTTGCCGCCCATCGTCGTGCAAGACGAATTGAACACCGGGCGTTTGCTTGAGGCCGCCCGGCTGCCGGGCATCGGAGAAACCTTTTTTGCGGTCACAATCACCCGCCGGTTTCCGAACCCTATCCTTGCGCAATTACTTGAAGGCCGTGCCATCTAAACCGCCCGACACGGCAAGACCTACATCCGCCTTTAAGTACACTTCAAATGGCTTGCAGTCCCGGCGCCCTTGGCCCAAGGTCAACTTTCGAATGGGAGAGTCCAAGACAATGAAAAATCTGATGTTTCTTCGGATTCTTTCGAAGGGCCAATCTCTTTTTGCGATGTGTCGTACCGGCATTCTATGTGCGGCGTTTGTGACGTCACATGCGCAAACAGCCCACGCACAATCCTTCTTTGCGTCAAACGTCACGGACCCCACCGCCGGTGTGGATCGCGGCTCGACGTCAGGCATTCGCAAACTGGACACGCCTACGACCTTTTTGACGTTCGACACCTTTGGCTCTGACGACATTGGCCCAACCATCCTCGGGTTCGGACATGTGCAACCGGATGTTCTGACGGCTGGCGACCAGCTTGATGTGGCGGGCGTCGTTGCGGGCCTGTCCGAGACCGACGGTCTGGAACTCAGCGCCGGCGGAATAGGCTATCGCACTCACGCTCTTGGCGCTGATACCACGGCTTTTGCGAACTTCAACTATTCTGACGTCACACTTGGATCGCCGACGGGTCTCGCCTTTGATATTAAAGGCACACTGTCCACCGCTGCTGCCGGATTGCGGCTTGTCAGACAACGCGACGAGATGACCAGCCTGACGTCGACCGTCGAAATCATTGGGCGGCGTGCCACGAGTACCTCCTTTGGCACCCCGATCATCAACGAAGACCTGCGTCTTTTGCGTGTGTCGACGTTGTATCAGCAAGGCCTGCCCTTTCTGGCCCAACGCAGATTCGCCGCCGCGATCACCAAAGGTATCGACGGATTTGGCGCCTCTGCGCCGACCAACCCGCTCGCCTCTGCTCCCGGTGCAACTTCTGACTTTCTGCGCGCCTCTTTCAGCGCCGAAGCCTCGTTGCCCCTGTCCGATCTCTGGATTGCCAACGCCGGGCTCATCGGACAATGGAGCGCGGACAGTCTCCCTATCTCGCAACGCTGTGGCTACGGAACCAACGCCTATGCGCGCGGGTTCGATCAAGGCTATGCATTGGGCGACCAATGCATCGGGACGCGCATCGAACTGGCCTACAACGTCGAAGACCCCAAGGTTGACACAAGAGGCATCCGTTTCACCCAAGCCTATTTTGGCGTCGATGTCGGTCGCCTGTGGAACAACGCAAACCTCTTGTCGCCCTCAAGCAGCAACAATTGGTCCAGCGGCTCGTTGGGCCTGCGCACCATTCAGGGCGATCTCATAGGCGAAGCTGTCGTGACCCGCATTTTCAATGACCCGGGCGGCACTGCACCGCAGGATCGCACCAGGTTTTGGCTGCGCGCGGGCCTTCGGTTTTAAAGAGGCAACCCCACAGCATCCCGATCCGAAATGCGCGGCGCACAGACGAGCAGGACACTCACAAATCTACCAATCATGGGAGAATGGAAGACAACTTGCCGGGACCCGCGGGCGTCCTGCTCATCAATGCGCCGACACCCCGAGATGTCGCAGGCAATTGTTGCAGGAATATTAGAAACGGCATTTTTGCACCCCGTCAGGGCGCTGGAAACAGCCCCGCCACCGACGCTTTGATGTTGTCTGGTACGACGTCCGGGCCAAAGCGGCGCACAAACAGATTGATCGGTGTGCGCAATGCGTTTTCCCGATGCGTTGGCTGTTCATACAGACGCGCCGACACATAATGCAGCTGCTTCAAAAGACCAGTCGCACGCGCACGGCTCAGCATCAACGTAACGCCCTTGGCGCGCAGAGACGGCGCATAGGGGTCCGAGAATATCGGCTCAAAAAACACCGCGCCTAAACTCGACGCTTTGTATAAATCCGCGCGTTCTACCGCCAATTGCTCGCGCCGCCCCCCAGCCATCAATGCCTGACAAAGCATGATCAGCACGTATAAGTAGTGGTGCGAACCGGGTTCGCTCAGCGCTTTGGCCTGCGACAGACTATCCACCGCACCGTCAATGTCTCCGATAAATCCGCGAAACTGACCCACCATCGACAAGGACGAGGCTACCGAAGCCCCATTGCGCAGGGCCTCCTCGACAATCTCAAGCGCCAGATTTTTGTAACCCTGATCCACAAAGTACAACAGTTTGGCGGCCATAATCGCATGGTCAGGGCGCGATTGCGCATAGTCCAACGCGTCCAGAACCAACTGCTCGATCTCGGCCTCGTCCACCTCGCAGGTGTCCTCGCCCTTGTAAAACAAGTCCCGCCCCAGGATCAAATACTTCGTATGCAGATGCGTGGCATACAACAACTTGATCGACGGATCGCGCGGGTGCGCAACGCGCAACGCTCGCAAACGCACATCATTCTCGGGCCAGGAGGTCTCGCCGTTGACGGGCTGACGTGTCGCCTCGTGCATCGCCACTGGCAACGGTAGCTGATCGGTTGCCGTATCCGCATCCGCCGCCCATGACTTGGCCAGCAGCATCGGCGCAATGGCAGCAATATGATCTCTCAGATCCGCAACCCGAGACACCGGCGTCGGCAGATCAAAACGGTTCACATAATGCACCCGATGCGAGCGAACCGATTTTCCGCTGACCACACATTCCGTTTTCCCACCCCCCCGGAAAAACGTCAGATCGACCGAAACCGTCGGCCCTTCTGCGGTCCCCGTTCCGTCGGGGGCAAAATCTGGCACAATCGCAAGCTGTTGCTCTGGCCGCAAAAGCGGGCTGATCTGTGCTGCCAATTCGCGCGCGATGTCATTCGCAACTGCGGTGCCGCCTTCCAGAATATCCGTGCCCCGGAACGGCCCGATAATCAAAAAAGCATCGCTGTGATCTTCAACCACGTGGCGACCGGCAGCGACCCAGACGTAACCTTCCCCATAGCGGGTTGCGATAAAGCGCGGGTCTTTTGCGCTATCCCCAAGCTTACGACGGATCCGATTGATCAGGAAATCAACATTTCGGTCATTCTTTTCTGACCCCGGCTCACTGACAGCATCCAAAAGCTGATTGCGTGTCAAAAGCCGGCCTGCGCTCTCGGCCATCGCGCTCAGAGCGCGCGATTCAGACCGCGTAAACGTCACAGACGAGCCGTCCGAGCGATCCGCGCGTGCGAAATCGGGACTGAAAACAAAGTCGTGGTGGCGAATTTCGGTGTTCATTTCTGTCTTCGTCACATCCCCCGTGAGAACCCTATTCCATAAGGGTGAAAATTCAAGGCTTCCAAAGCGTTAAGATGTCGGTTTCCTCCTGAGATGGCGATAAAGACTGCGAATGTAATGCGCACTTGCGCGCGGGCACAGATCGCTAGTCCGATCACTGACAAGCCAGCAAGCCTCTTTGCAGGTGGCCACGCCATTCTTTCCGCCATGGACCGACGCAAACCGGGCCGCTAAGTGTTTAGACAATCGGCGCATAGACCAGCAATGGAGATCTGACAATGACGCGAATGTTGATCCTTATCGGCATGGTGGTGATCCTCGCCGCCTGCGATCCAAATGCACCTTCCGGGACCGCAACTGACGACCAGCCACGTTCGCGCGAAGATCGTGGCGGCTCAAGTTACTAACCCCTACACATTACGCTTCGACCCCGATACGCTTGCAGAATTCCTGCCGAAAGCCGCCACCATGCAAGACGACGCGCACCGCAAGACCACACACGACGCCGAAGAAGATACCCGCAATCGCGACATCCAGATTTACGTGAACGGCACCCTCAAACACCGCTCCGAAGCCATGGTTTCGGTCTACGATTCGGGTTTCATGCTGGGCGACGGCATGTGGGAGGGCATGCGCCTTTACAACGGCACATGGGCGTTCTTTGACGAACATATGGACCGTCTCTTTGACAGCTGCAAAGCCGTATCGCTCGACATCGCCATGACCCGCGCAGACATCCACGATGCGCTGCAAATGACCGCAAAAGCCAACGGGATGACCACCGATGCCCACTGCCGCCTCATGGTCACGCGCGGCGTCAAAGTAAAACCCTTCCAACACCCGTCGCTCAGCCGCACTGGCCCCACAGTCGTGATCATCATCGAACACTCTAAACCTGCCGAGAAAGTCCAGGCCAAAGGCATCCGCCTCGCCACTGTCCCACAGGTGCGTGGTCTGCCCATGAGCCAGGATGCCAAGTACAACAGCCACTCGAAACTGAACTGCGTCATTGCCTGCCTTCAGGCCGAACAGGCAGGTGCCGACGAAGCCCTGATGCTTGACCCGCACGGCTTTGTGAACACCACCAACGCCTGCAACTTCTTCATTGTTCGCAAAGGTGCGGTTTGGACCTCGACCGGCGACTACTGCATGAACGGCGTCACGCGTCAAAAGGTCATCGACCTGTGCCGCGCAAATGACATCCCTGTTTTTGAACGAAATTTCTCGCTCGTGGATGCCTACGGAGCCGACGAGGCCTTTCTCACAGGCACTTTCGGCGCCCAAACCCCCGTCGCCGAAATTGACGGCAAACCGATTGGGAAAAACGGTGGCCACGGACCCGTGCTTGACCGCATTCGAACGCTTTACAAAGCCCTGATCGCCGACGCGACGGCCTAAAGCCAACCCGGCAAGACCGCTGGCGCCCGCCCTGTCACAGCCGCCTCGGCGCACGCCGCAAGACCGCCAAAGCGCACTTTGCGGCCTGAAAGCCCAAAGGCGTAATGCGCATATTTCCCGGAATTGGTGATCAAGACACGCGCCGCGTTCGGAAAGACCGGCTCGGTGATCGAACACCAGCACAGGTCCGGCAACAACCGCACGCCTATGCCCTCCAGCCCCGCCACAATCCCCTCAGCCCGCGCCGCCGACAAGACCTCGCGTCCGATCGTGACAATCACATCCACCCGGTCTGCAAGGGTCTTGCCGTCCAAAAGACGCGCCAAAACCCGCACCTCGTCGAGCGACACATGGGGGCTGCCAATTGCCACCAGATCCACAGCTTCATCCGTGGTGTTCAACTCTCGCCAGGCCGCTGCAAAGTCTTTCGACCCAAGCACAACCCGGTCTGCGTCCAGAGACGGCGCTTGCCCGCCCTCGGGCGTAACGCCTTGTATATGCAGCATTGGCGCGCCGGACGTCGTTCCAAACGCCGCACACAAACCCTTTAGATCATCTGTCGACGGCGCGGCCTCTTCCAGCCCAACCAGCAAAGGCACCCGGTCCGGCGACGCCTTGCCCGCCAGCCAGCCAACCAATGGCCAGAACGCATCATCCGCGCCCGCAGGCACCGCAACCTCAACCACTCGGCGCGCCACCCGACCCGCGTCTGCATAGACACCCGACACCGCCGCCCGCCCCGTCATCGCGATGCACAGGTCGAGGTAATCTGGATGCTTGGGCGTCCGTGCGCCCAGCACAGAATTGGCATAAATCACCGCATTGGATTCCGACCAGCCCACGCATTCCCCGCGCTTTGGACGATCCTCCAGCAAATACGGCGCACAGGTAAATGTCGGCCGCGCGCCCATCGCCACATAGGCGTCTGCCAACCGACTGGCACGGCCTCCGAAATCCGTCGACACACCTTGCGTGTCCCAGTTTTGTCGATCCACCGAGATTGCATTGATCGTCGTCGGAATCGTAACCTTGGCACCCATCGCGGCCATCTTTTCTGCAAAGATCAGATTGGCCGAATGCGCCAGTATGCACCCATCAATGTGTCCGCGCGTGACGTCCATCAAGGCCGTCGCACCCTGCGCCACACCCATCAGGCAGACGATTTCCATCGCGGTCCGTGCAGCCTCACCGACGTCCCCCGCCAATACCGCGCGATCACGATCTTCAAGCCGCAAGGCCCCTACATCCGCGCGCATTAAAGCCACATCAACGCCCGCACTCACCAATCGCGCGCCCGACACCTCGGCACGCCTTTCACCCGCCATAGCCGCATATGCCGCCCGCCCCAGCCGAACCACAGTCACCGACCGCCCAAAAATCCGCTCCGAGACCAATACCCCCAGCGTTAAAACCTCTTCATCTTCGCAAAAAACCAAAGCCGCCGGGGCCAGACCGTTCAACGCCAGCTCAAGCAAGACCCCGCTGCCGCTACACGACCCCCGCGAGGTCGACATCATCAACACCTTGCCGGAAACATTCTCCCCGTGCGCGGGGTGATGCACATCGATAATCCTGCCCGTCTCGGGATCAACGCCACCCCAGAAACTCAGACCTTCCGCGCAGACCAGAATATCGCCCGCCGCGTCCCCGCCCGCCAAAAGCATCGCACTTTCGCTCATCTAAGACCGTAGCGTGCAACATGCTCGGCCAATGCGCTAACGGCCCGCGACCGCGCACCAGCAACCGCGCCGACGCCGCCCTGCACCAGATAGGGCGCCGAGATTGTGAACCCACGCGCGCGCTCGGGCTGGTCTTCCTCTTCGGGTGCCACAAAATACTGGCCCGTCGCTAAAAACGTCCCGTCTGCGCGCGCCACAAATGTGTCCACGCGAATATCCACCGTCACATCCGGCGCGCTGCGAAACGGCCAGGGGTCGGGTGCCACCCGAGCGCCTGTGATCGTGCGCAACGCCTGCGAAAACCCAAGCGTCAAATCGCGTGTCGGATCATCTGCCCAAAGTGTATCGGCGCTTTCAACCAACGATCCATCCGCCGCTTGCGTGACCAAAAATTCGGCCGCCGCATAGCTTGGCAAGGACACTTCGCGCACCGAAACGGACGCATACCGGATGGAAATCCGTTCACTCGGAGGGGCAACAACACCCGCATACCGGACCGTATCATTCCCCGAGTCACAGCCCCCAAGCCCAAGCGTTAAAACGATAAATCCGAAAAACTGCACAAATTTCATATCAACGCCCCAAAATGACAGAGTTCGGCCGACGCTCCAACGCGCGGCTCAGACTTTCAAAGGCTTCCGCCGCCTTTTGAATATCACGCAACGCCTCTCGCGCCTCGCGGCTCAACGCAGAATTCTCATCGATGCCGGACAAGGTATTCTCGGCCTGACGCACCAACCCCTCAAGACGCCCGGCCAAATCCGGCAAACCCGCCACAGCAGTTTCAATCGCCGCCGCCGCACTTTCCGCCGACGCCAGGGTCTGGTTCAAATTCGCAACCGCCCCACCCTCGCGCAATTCCAGCATCGCCGCCTCAACCTCGGACAGCGCCGCGTTCAACGACCCCGGCAACGCTTTTGTATCATCGGATGCGAACAACGTCTGCGCCGATGCCAAAGTCTCATTCACTTGCGCAATCATCGTCTCCAGCGGCAATTCCGCCGTCCGGTCTGACAGCGCCGTCAACGAGGCCACCAACTCCGGCACGCCCTCAACACTGGTCTCAACCCCCAATGCCGCCGCGGCCGCCGCATCCACAGCCCCAGTCAAACGCGCCACCAAATCCGCTTTGCCCAAGGCTGCCGTCAACCCGCGCAAATCGCCCGTCGCCGCCTGCAATTCAGCCACCAGCCCCGATATTTTGCCGGGCAGGCCCTGCAATTCCGCCGACCCCACCAGACCCCGCACATCGTCAATCAGCCCGCGCACATCCGTCGGCACCTGTTGCACATCCTCGCCGCCCACAAGCGTCTCTGCGGCGTCAAGAAACCCGATCGCCGAGGTCAAAAGCTCTTCGATCGGTAATGCGTTGATCCGCTGAAACACACCCTCCGCCGTCGCAGAAACGTCTGAAATCAAACTCTGTGTGCTCGGCAAGATCGGATAGGGGTCCGCATCCCTATCCATCAATTCAATCGGAGCATCCTCAACCTCGATCATCTCAACCTTTAAACCACCGGTCAAAATCGTCGCCGTCGCAAGACGTGCGCGCAATCCCGCGTCCACCCGCCGCTCAAAGTAATCCAGAGGTTCCTCAAATGCCTCAGCATCCAGCGAAATCCGCTCGGGATTTAGCGCCAGTGTTGTCAGCAACCGCACCGCCTCATCACCAAAACGCGCCGCATCCACGATGCCGCGGATGCTTGACACCTCGCCGATCCGCACACCCTCCAATTCCACCGGAGCACCCACTGATAAACCGCTGAAATTCTCGCGAAACACCACCGTCAAATTCAAAACCGGCCCTTCGGTCGTATTAAACAAGCTGGCCCGGGCGCGGCCCTCGTCGGCAAACAGACCAAATTCGGCACCATCGCGCGCGGGTCTGCCGCCCGAGACAATCGTCTCAAACACAACCCCGCCGCCAATCAACGACGCAAGCGAGTTGAAATCCAATTCGGCCCCCCCCGCGCCGATTGAAAACCGAAACCCGGAGGCGTCCCAAAACCGCGTCGAAGTCGTCACAATCTGATCGTAGGGCGCAAATATGATCGCCTCGGCGCGTGCGCTCACGGCATCCGTCGACAGGCCCGGCTTGCCTATGCGACCCACTTCGATCCCTTTGTACAGGATCGGCGCACCCTCGGTCAGCGCAGCACCCGGACTGGCATTCAGGACGATGCGCAGCCCATCGGCATCGCGTGCGGCCAACGGCGCATCGCTCAAGGCGTCGTGCGCCGTGGCCAGACCACCCGGCTCGGCGTCCCAGCTGCCTTCGATGTAAACTCCGCTCAACACCGTATCGAGCCCCGTCACCCCGCGCACCGACACCTCTGGGCGGATGATCCAGAACTGCGACCCCTCATCGACGAAATCCGCGATGTTCTTGTCCAGCCGAACGGATGCCAAAACCCGGTCCAGATTGGGTGAAAACGCCAGATCCTCGACCAGCCCCACGTCGACATCGCGGTAGCGCAACACAGTCTCGCCCGGAGACATGCCAGCCGCGCTTTCAAACGCAATCTCGATCAAAGGCCCGCGATCCGAATACGACTGCCACGCCACGCCCAGCGCAATCAATAGTGCGGCAAGCGGCACCAGCCACACCACCGACGCGCGCTCAAACAGCGACGCGCGAACCGACCGGATCGGTATCTCTGGTGGTTGATCGCTCATGCCGTCCCCGCCTTGTCGTTCTCAATACCGTCCCAGATCATCCGCGGATCAAAGGCCTGCGCCGATAGCATGGTGAAAATCACCGATAGCGCAAACGCAAGGCTGGCCGGTCCGGGCTGGATGGCCGCCACAGCATTCAATTGCACCAAAGACGACAGGATCGCCACGACAAAGACGTCAATCATTGACCATCGGCCAATATATTCGACGATTTCATGCACGCCGTGGCGCGTCTCGGGCGTACTGCGCGACACCCGTCCCACCGACAAAGCCAGATAGGCAATTGCGATAAACTTGCCGACCGGGATCACCACACTTGCGACGAAAATGATCAAGGCGATGCCGTAAGCGCCGTGTTCCGCCAATTCGATCGCGCCGCCGACAATCGTCGCGCTTTCGGTATGCACCAAGGTGCGCGTCTCCAACATCGGGTAGACATTCGCAGGCACATAACAGATCAGCCCGGCCGCCAGCCAAGCCCAGACGCGCTGCAGGCTTGACTGATCCCGCGACGCCACCCGCGCTCCGCAATTTGGGCAAGACCGCGTGCCAATTGGCCAGGCGCGCGCGCAACTGCGGCACCCCACCAAACCCGCATCGCGGGCGGTCAGGACTGGGTCTGTGAGGCCAGCGCGTTCCATACCGACCAACTACACATGAACTTCGTCTGGATAACAATGAACACCGTCAAAACCGCAAACATCCAGAACGCCGGGCCAAACGACACATGCGCCAGATCTGCGACCTTCACCAACGAAACCGCACAGCCGATGGCGAAAATTTCAGCCATCGCCCATGGCCGTAGACTTTGCGCCATCCGAAACGCCGCGCGCGCTCCGGGCAAGGCCGGGCGGTCCAGCAAAAAAGGCGTCAGAACATAGACAATCAACCCGGCACGCAACGCCGGGATCGCAAGGATCAACGCTATCGTCGCCACGACAAGAAGAGTCAAAATACCCTGTGAAAACGCAAATGCCACGTCCAGCACTGACGCGGCATTTGCCACGCCGCCGGCCTCGATCCGCAAGAACGGGAACACCGTCGCGCCAAAGATCAGGATCAATGTCGCCACGGCCAAAGCAACGATCTGCAATGCGGCCTTCGCTCTCGGAGCCACCAGAACGGTATGACACCGCGCACAAACAGCGACTTCTCCGCGCGCCGGTTGGCGCACTTGGTAAAGCGCATCGCATTGCGTGCAGACAATCAGGTTCGCCAGCCGTTCGGGGGCTATATCGATCACCAAAGCACTGGCGGTCGTCACGGCGCAATCACACCCTTGGTGAGTATGATATTGCCATAGAGCCGCGACTCGCCAGTCTGAACAACGGCGAAAGCCTCACGCGCCAGATCGTAAAAAGCGAACCGCTCCACCTTGGCTATTGGCGCCGGATTGTCGGCGACCGTGTCGATAATCCGCTGGAATTCGGCGACGATCGGCGGAACTGCATCAGGTTCCCCGACCACTTGCATCACCTGTGCGCGGTCTTCGACAAAATGATCCAGCGGAAACAGCGTCAGGATGGCTTCAAGCGCGTCGGTGGCAGTTATGCCGTCCATCCGATGACATCTCTGGCCCATAGATTCGCCGGGAAAATTGGCGTCCCCCAACACGATCGTATCGCCATGCCCCATAGCCTGAAGCGTCCAAAGCAGATCGGGCGAAAGGATATTCGGGATATTTCTTAACATGAGGCCAATAGTCCGCCCAAAACCCTCAAAACACAATCCGAAAGCGTGCGCACGGCCCGCTCGCGTCAAGCGTTATCGCGCCGCCGTGGGCCAAGAGCAGCGTTTGAACAATCGCAAGCCCCATGCCCGTGCCACCGGTATCGCGCCGTGTCGTAAAGAACGGCTCAAAACACTTGTCGCGGTTGCCCTCAGATATTCCCGGACCGTCATCTGAAACCGTCAAGACCGCACCATCAGCAGTCGCTTCGGCATCAATCCAAACACGGGTCGCTCCAGCGGCCGACGCATTGCCGATCAAATGCCCCAACACAATCTCAAGCCCTCCCGCCGACAAAGGAAAGCGCACCGCACCACCAGAAACCTCAACCGCAATATCCGCGTCCGGCACCGCCACAGCCTCAAGCCGCGTTTCACCATGATGCACCGGCGTTCGCGCCACTGCGATCTCACGCGCCGCCGCCAAAAGCCGTTCAGACCGCGCCTCTGCTTCGACAATTGTCGCAACCAACCCCGACGCCTCCGCCGACAATCCTTCGTCCGAAGCCAGCAACTCCGCCGCCCCCTTGATCGCCGTCAAAGGCGTCTTCAACTCGTGGCTCACATGATCCGCATATGACCGCACCGCCAACTCTCGCGCCTGCAAGACTTCTGCCATCTCAAGAACCGCCTGCCCCAGATCGCCAATCTCGGGTGTGCCAAAATGCACCATCGGCGCGGCAGCTCCGCCACCCCGGATCACCTCGGCGCGATGGGCAAGCCCCTGCACAGGGCGCAAGATTAACCGCCATAAAAGCCACCCCAAAATCAGGGTAACGGCCAGCGACCCAACCGCCACAGCCCCCAAAGCCGTCGCAGGTGCCATATCCGGCGCAAGCCCATCGACCACCACCAACCCAAGCACCGGCAAAACCAGAACCGCCAAAAGCGAGCCCCCCAGAACCAGCATCAGTGGAGGGCGCCATTTCGCCTTCACGCCCCGCCGCATCGCCCCATCCTCAAACCAACGCCATGCAAGGTATCTATCGCATCATCCAACCCCGCCTCCCCCAACTTGGAGCGCACATTGCGCAAATGACTGTCAAGCGTGCGATCGGACACCATCATCCCCGGCCCCCATATCGCATCCACCAGTTTGGGCCGTGAAAACACCTGGGATGGACGCACCATCAACCGCGACAAGATCGCGATCTCTGTCGCCGTCAACGCCACCGATACGCCGTCCACGCGACACACGTGATCTTCAGGTACCAGCGACAACCGCCCCCGCACTAGCGCGCGCGCCTCGGTCCGAGGGGCCTGCGCCCGCTTCAAGATAGCCCGCACCCGTGCCACAAGTTCGCGCGGTGAAAACGGCTTGGTGACATAGTCGTCACCACCCATCTCCAGGCCCAAAATACGGTCAACTTCGTCGTCACGTGCGGTCAGAAAAAGGATCGGCACCTCGCTGTCGCGCCGGATCGCGCGGCACAATTCCAACCCGTCCATCTCTGGCATGCCAATATCTAAAATCGCAAGATCCGGCGCCCGGTCCTGCACCTTGCGCAATCCCTCGGCACCATCGCGCGCCATCTCCACGCCGAAAGACGCGCGCTCCAACGCCACCTTCAACACATCGCGGATCTGCGGGTCATCATCGACCACCAAAATCAAAGCGTCACTCATCACGTCCCTCACGTTCCACGGCAGCTTATCTGCGGTTGGGCCGGGGCGCGAGGGGATGATACACCCCGGCCTCCCGCCTGCCTCTCCACATCTTCTAGATCACCCAATCGCACGCGCGCTCCCACAATGTGTGCAGAACCCGTGCAGCTTCATCCTTTCAAAATACCTCGGGGTTTGGGGCAGCGCCCCAAGACATCGCGCTCAGGGCGCGACCAAAGCAAACCGCAAATCAAGCGTGCGCGACGCCGCTTCATTCAACCGACAGACCTCCGCCGCACCAGCACCCGCCTCTGCGCCGCGCGCCTCACATCGCGCCACCATCTCTGACCCGAGACGCAAATGCGCCGTATCAATCCAGTCCGGTCCGCCCAAGGCCGCGCGCAATGCCAGATATATGTCAAAGCCCAACCGCTCCCAAACCGCAGTCTCGACCAAAGCACATGCCTCAGAAGACGCCTCGCAAGCCAGCACAGTGACCCCGATGCAGGCCCGCGGCGCGCGCGTCGCTTGCAAACAATCCACAATTTGCGCGCGCGCGTCAGGAACACCCTCTGGCGGGACATCGCCCTGAAACACAGCGAATTCTTCCAGCGCCAGCACGTCCGCAAACGCAATCAAAGGCACCATGAAAAAGAAAACGACCAAACCCCAAATGCGCATCGTGCAAGTCCCCCTGTCTTCACGATCTAGCACGCGGCGCCCGTGCACCAAAAACAACAGGATGTGAACCACACATCCGTCCCCCCTTCCCGACGCCGCAAGCCCGCCCTATAAGCAGCCGCGAACCAACTCAGAGGCCGAAGATGCGCAGTGCCACGATCTCGCGGAAAACCGCAGAAACCGATATCACCGTCGACATCAATCTCGACGGCACCGGGACTTACAACAACCAGACCGGCATCGGGTTCTTTGACCATATGCTGGATCAACTCGCGCGCCACGCGCTCATCGACATGACGATCAGCGCGACCGGAGACCTTCATATCGACGATCACCACACCGTCGAGGACACCGGCATTGCGCTTGGGCAGGCCCTTGCAAAAGCGATGGGCGACAAGCGCGGCATTCGGCGTTATGGAAGCTGTCTTTTGCCGATGGATGACGCGCTGGTTCGCGCCGCGCTGGATTTATCTGCGCGCCCCTATCTTGTTTGGGATGTCACCCTGCCCACAGCGCGGATCGGCAGTTTTGATACCGAGCTGGTGCGCGAGTTTTTTCAGGCCTTTGCGACCCACGGTGGCATCACGCTCCACGTGGACGCTTTGCACGGGCTGAATAGCCACCACATTGCCGAAGCTGCGTTTAAAGCCGTGGCGCGGTCTTTGCGTGACGCGCTTGAAGTTGATCCGCGCAAGGCCGACGATGTGCCTTCCACAAAAGGTATGCTCTGATTTCAAAGGCAGAACGAGGGGCCAGCCCCTCGCGCTCCCCGGAGTATTTTCACCAAGAAGAAAGACAAACAGGACATGCTGACCGTCCTTATCGATTACGCCGCCGGCAATCTTCATTCCGCCGAGAAAGCCTTTCAGCGCATGGCGCGCGAGGTGGATGGCGGCGACGTTCTGGTGTCAGAGCGCGCAGAAGA
>JARFRG010000011.1 GCA_029287375.1 Boseongicola sp.
GGAAATTGGGTTGGCGTGACGCTCCACCAACCCACCGCCAACAGATTCGCAATTGGAAGCTGGATCGAACTGCGCGCGCCCGACGGCACAATCACAGTGCAGGAACTCACAGTCGGCGGAGGCCACGCCGGCGGACAACACGGCCCCGCTCACTTCGGCCTTGGCGCGTCAGAAACCGCCGAATTGCGCGTCATCTGGCCCGACGGAACAACCTCCGACTGGACCAATATCCCGGCCAATCAATACCTGAATGTCACACGCGACGCGGCCACGTCCCTCACCATCAACTAGCGGTCGATCGACAGTCCGCTCGGCACCGCATCCGGAATACCCAACCGGCCCGACAACGCCACCTCGTCCGTCAGACTATCCAGAAACGCCAGCAACTTGGCGCGCTCGCCCCCCGACAACGACACAGACGGCGCCGTCACCGCCCCCTTGATCGCCATCGCTTCCGCCGGATCATCAAGCGCTTTCCAATCAGCCACGCCCGGTAAATCCACCCAATTCACCTGAGAGCGGTCGTAAACGTCGATGGCCCTCGCAGGATCGGTATGCGCCTGCAAAAACCCGCCAAGACTGTCATAGGCCCCACTGTGGCCATAAGGTGCGGTCTTAACCACGTTGCGTAAACTCGGAGTGCGAAACGCATAGGCATCCTGCGCCCGGCCCGTCACACGCATGCGCCCCTCGTCCTTGGCATGCGTCTCAAACCGCGCTGCCTTGCCGGGACCAATTTGCGGAACACCCATCGCGTGGAAATCATGATCGGTCTGAAACGGCCCGGAATGACAGGCCGAACACCCCGCCTCACCGTAAAACAACTCCATCCCGCCCAGCGCGCTGTCACTCAAGGTCGCCTCGCCGCGCAAATGCTGATCAAACGGACTGTCATCTGACCGCCACTCGAACTCAACAAATGCCGCAATCGCGTTGGAGATATCGGTAAACGCTATATCGCGCCCCGCCGCGATCTCGGGATACACCGCACGAAAACGCTGCGCATAATCAGGAATGTCAGAAACCCGCTTCGAGATTATGTCCCATGCCCCGCCCGGCCCGGTAATAATGCCGCGCCGCACCGCCTGAGACACATCGTTCTCGCTATAATGTCCGGCCATTTCATCGCCGCTCAGCACCGGAAACATTGTTTGCGCCGACAGCACAGAATTGAACCCTGCCAACATGTCGTCGTCCAGAGGCGTGCGCAGACCAGACGCCCGGCTTGGATCAACCTCAATTCGCCCGTCATGGAAAAGGGTGGTAAATTCGCGCGCGCCCAAATTGAACAAAGACGGTGAATTGCGCGGAATACGCTGCTCCGGCAGGTTTTCAGGATCAGGCATTCGCTCCAGCCCCAATCCCATACCGCCTTCACCCAACCCAAGAGCCAGACCATCGCCAGTGGCAAAGCGCGGGTGATGGCAACTCGCACAGGAGATATTGCCGTTGCCCGAAAGAACCGGATCCCAGAACAATAGCTGCCCCAGCCTCGCCTCATCCAAATTGATCGGAAAGTAGTCATCGTCCCGAACTGGCTGCGGAATATCTGCCAGCGCCGGCAAAGCAGCACAGGAAACAAAAACAGACGCGAAAAGGACGGATTTCTTCATGGCACCGTTATTGTGCAAAGGCGGTCAGCCCTACAAACCCCAAAACCCCGATCACGACGCAAAGGCATTGAAATTTCAATCAAGCTCGGTCCAAGGCCACGGCTTTACTTCGCTGGCGGCCGTTTGATACCGCGCAGCTTTGGCGATCCAGATGCCCAGATCGGTTCCAAATTCGGCCAACCGCTCGTTGGGTTGTTTGTTGTTGATCAGCATGACCACAAACTGCACCACAGTCATGAAGCCAAGCACCGTCTGCGCAATTGAAATCATGATTGCGATAATGATCATATGGACCAATCGCAGAAACAGGTTCTCTTCTTCCTTCGGCTCGATCTGCTCACCGTGCAAACGACCTTCAATTTTGTCTTCATCCGACATCGCCAATACGACCCCTCGTCTTACGTGTTGCGCCCATCATAGATCATTTCCCCACCTCGCGTCGATTGCCGAGCGGCTCTCAGCGGTTAATGATTTCGTCACATGTATGAACGCGCGCACCACATCTCGCGGTCTCATCTGTGTTCACTACAACAGGCACCGACGTAATACCGACGTGATACCGACGCAATACCGACAGGCCAAAACAGCACGGAACGCCTTGTTTCAATGGGTTAACGCCGCAGTTCTTGTTGCGCAACACCGCTTCACTTCGCGCGTTGCGAAACTGCGATACAGGTCGCAAACTTCGTGCTAGCCTCTGCGCCATGTTGAAAAAGATACCAATCGCGATCGACACGATCCATGTGCCGGTAAAACGCGCGAAAACGCTTGATCCCGACAAGGTGGAAGCCCTTGCAAACGACATACTCGAGAACGGCCAGACCACGGCTATTCGGGTGCGCAAAGACGGCGAACGCTATATCCTTGTCGAAGGATACCACCGCCTCGAGGCACTCCGCGCCCTCGGCGAAGAAAGCATTGACGCCTACGTTGTCCACGCAAGGCTGCACTAGAACGGGCTGATATGAGCGACACGCAAACCGACGAACACGGCCAGACCCGCGACCGCCGCGGCGAATGGCGTCCCGCAAAACCTGCCGGCTTCATGCCCCTGTTCGACTGGCCCCAAAAGCCCGCGAAAATCGCCAAATGGTTCTTCTCTGTCCCCGGCTTTTTCGCGCCGTGGTATGCGATCTATGTCGCGCTCACCTGCATCGCCTATTTCGCATTCACCCCGAATATCGCCCGAATGGAAACGCTCTCCCTTGATTGGATGGCGCTGATATTGCTGCGAAATGTTGCTCTTATCTCGATTTTCACGGGCGGGTTGCACCTTTGGCTCTACCGCCTGCGCGCGCAGGGGCGAAAGACCAAATACAACGGCAACTGGATGGCCAAGAACGACCGCCGCTTCCTGTTTCAAAATCAGGTCTTCGACAATGTTTTCTGGAGCATGATCGGCACCCTCGTCTGGTCAATCTACGAAATCGGCCTCTGGTGGGGCTACGCAAACGGTGTCCTGCCCTACAGTGCAAACCCGGTGTGGTTTGTCCTGTGGATGATCCTCATGCCGTTCTGGCGGAACTTTCACTTCTATTGGATCCACCGCCTGATCCACTGGCCACCGCTCTATCGCACCGTCCATTATCTGCACCACAAAAACGTCAACGTCGGCCCCTGGTCCGGCATGGCAATGCACCCAGTCGAACACGTCCTTTATTTCAGCTGCATGCTGATCCACCTCGTCGTGCCGTCGCACCCGATGCACATGACGTTCAATGGCCTCACCACAGCCCTCGGCCCCGGCGTCAGCCACTCGGGCTTTGACGAATTGGTCTTCGGCGACGAGACTGCGCTGCGCAAAGAAAAACTCATGCACTACCTTCACCATCGCTACCACACCGTGAACTTCGGAGAGAGCGCCGTCCCTCTCGACAAATGGTTCGGCAGCTTCCACGACGGCACCCCCGAGGCCGACGCACATTTTCGAAACCGACGCGCACGCGACACCGCATAGACACGACAACTTCGCCCTCAGCCAATTGATTTTGCACCCGTTTTGGAAAACCAGATTGCTCCCCGCTGCCACTTGCGCTCAACTGCCGCCAACGGACTTTTGTCTAAGGAACGAAGCATGTCACAGTGGATCACAATTGATTGCAATGGCGCCCCGCATTGTCGCCATGAGAACGGCTTTGCCTGTTACGAAGGCAAGTTCTATCTCTTCGGTGGCAGACGTATTCAGCCTGTCGATATCTTCGATCCGGAAACAAACACCTGGACCCACGGCGCACCACCACCGATGGAAATCCATCACTTCCAGCCGGTAATCGTCGGCGATCAAATTTGGCTTTTAGGCACAATGACAGGCGTGTTTCCGCGCGAAACACCCCTCGAGACCGTCTTCATCTACGAACCCGAAGCGGACCGCTGGTCAGAGGGGCCTGAGGTTCCGCAGGCGCGACGGCGCGGCGCATCGGGCTGCGCACTGCACACTGATGGCTGGATTTATGTCGTCGGGGGCATTGTTGACGGCCACCATGCCGACACCCAAGCCTGGTTTGACCGGATCAATCCCAAGACGGGTGAGTGGCAGGTTTTGCCCGATGCGCCCAACAAACGCGACCACGCCCCCTGTGCAATTGTCGGCGACAACCTCTATTTCTTCGGCGGTCGAGAAACGGGACGCCACAACGGAACGGACTACAATGCACTGTTTTTCGCGACAATCGGGGACGTTGACGTGTTCAACTTCACCACGCAGAAATGGTCCGTCCACCCGGCGCAATTGCCTGTCCAAACCGCCGCAGGTGGAACGGGCGTCCTAAACGGCAAAATTCACTACGTCGGCGGCGAAGCAGGTCGGATGGAGGCCTTCACAGAGATGCAGATTTTCGAGCCGACAGCAGGCAAATGGGCATTGGGTCCGCCGCTTAATCGCGCGCGCCACGGGACCAATTGCTGCGTACACGATGGCAAATTATGGATCGCGGCAGGAAGCGGCGCACGGGGCGGTGAACCCGAACTCACAAGCATCGAAGCAATCGCCATCGCGTAGGAATACATCTCTGAACAATTAAAAAAAACCATCTGCAATTCACTGTTTTTCACAGCAAATACCATACTTTGAAGAGGCCCTAACATGCGCAAAGAATTCGCCATCTACCCTAGTCTTTCGGGTCAGACCGTTATTATTTCCGGCGGTGCCTCCGGCATCGGCGCCGAGATGGTCGCGGCCTTTGCAGCCCAGGGATGTCAGGTTGGCTTTTTGGATATCGACGAACAGGCTAGCGCCACGCTTGTCAACGCGACCTCCGGTAAAGTCGCCTACGAAATTTGCGACCTGAAAGACATTGATGCGATGCGCATCGGTCTTGAGAACCTCAAATCCAAGCTTGGTCCGGCAACAGTTCTGGTCAACAACGCCGCCCGTGACGACCGTCATGACTGGAAGGATGTGACGCCCGAATTTTGGGATGAGCGGATGCAAACCAATCTGCGACACATGTTCTTTGCGATCCAGTCGGTGGCACCCGATATGATTGCCGCCGGTGGTGGCTCGATTATCAACATGGGCTCCAATTCATGGTGGGAAGCAGGAGGCGGTTTTCCGGCCTATGCGACCGCCAAAGCTGCCGTTCACGGACTAACCCGAACCATGGCGCGCGACCTCGGACAACATCGGATCCGTGTGAACACCGTCGTGCCGGGATGGATCATGACCGAGCGCCAAAAGACACTTTGGGCGTCACCCGAAGCGCTGGAAAAACACCGCGACCGGCAATGCCTGCCCGACCTGATCGACCCCGTCTATGTCGCCCGAATGGTGCTCTTTCTTGCATCCGATGACGCGGCGATGTGCTCGGCAAACAACTACATGGTCGAAGCTGGATCAATCTGAACGCCGGGTGTGTTCTGCGAAGATCCAAATATTGCAGCGATCTCAGACCCCTAAAGCCCTTTGGGGCGATACGCAGGGGTCGATCAGTTCCCGTCAAAGCGAACACCACACAATGCCCCGCCCTTGCCCTCGATTGGCTTGGGCGGCGTCTCAGGTATCGTCCAAAATTGGCCTATCCTCTGACGCGCGCGTATTTTGGGTCATAAGGCCCCGCCGGGATCACTTCGGCAGAAACCTGCATTCCGATGATATCGACATCCAGTTGGGTGCCGGGGTCCGCAAAATCCGGGACGACAAAGGCATAGGCAAGGTTCATTCCGACACGGTGACCCCAATCCCCGGCGGTCACCGTTCCAACGACGTTTCCGTCTCGCAACACGGACGCTCCCCCATGCGCAGGGGCGATGTCGCTTTCCACCCGCAAGGTCACCAGCTTTCTCCGCACGCCGTCTTTTTGCCGTGTCAGCAAAGCCGCGCGACCGACAAAGTCTCCCTTATCCAAATTGATAAAGCGTCCTAGCCCAGTCTCGAAGGGATCGAACTCTGTCAGAATATCCGACTTCCAATGCAAATACCCTTTTTCAAGGCGCATCGAGTCAACTGCACGCGCTCCAAATATACAAAGACCATGTTCTTTTCCGGCCGCGCGCAATGCAAGCCAGGCCGCATAAAGTTGGTTATTGGGAACGTGGATTTCATAGGCAAGTTCGCCGGAAAAGCTGACGGACATCACGACCGCCGGTGCAATTCCGATAAAGCACTCACGCACACTGAGCCACGGAAAGGCTTCGCGCGACCAGTCGGCCCGGCTGACCAAACTGAGGACATCGCGCGACTTTGGCCCCGCCAGAACAAGGATGGTGTAGTCATTCGTAAGCGAGCGGATTTCGACATCATCTTCGGGTTCCAGATGCGCCCGCAGCCAGTCCATATCATGGAACTCCGCCGCCGCCGCAGAGCCATACCACACACGGTCACCGCCCACGTTCGCAATCGTGGCTTCTGCTTTCAGCATGCCATGATGGTTAAGCAGATAGCTCAGACCGACGCGCCCGGCCTTCCGCTGAACGGTGCCACAAGTGACACGATCCAAAAATGCATGCACCCCGCTGCCTGTCATCTCAAACCGATTGAACCCACTGACCTCGCAAAGACCGCAGTCTGACTGCACAGCGGCCACGTCACGCGCAACGATGTCGAACACCTCGTTGAAACGGAAGCCGTAGGTCTCGTGGAAATCCGGCGTGGGCTTTATATATTCGACACGCTCCCAACCATTGACGGTCGTAAATTCCGCCCCTTCGGCGGCCAAAATGGGCGTGATGGGCGTCGTCTTCATCGGCCGTCCGGCGGGACGGTGTTCGTGTGGAAGATGAAAGCGAAATTCGTTCTGATAGTCCTCAATAGCTTTGAGCGCCGTTAGTTCCACATTGGCGTAACCCGTGAAACGACGCGGGTCCGTGACCCATGTGTCATAACACGCCTCGCCATGCACAATTTGCTGGGCAAGCAACCAACCGTGGCCGCCGCCCTCTCCCAGCCCCGCGCGAAGACCAATGATACAAAACGCATTCCGCTTGCCCGGAATTGGGCCAACCAACGGCGCACCGTCAATTGTGTAGGTGATCGGGCCGTTCACTATCGTGTGGATGCCCGTTTCCATCAGAGCAGGCATTCGGGCAAACGCGCCTTCCAGCACGTCCGTTACGCGGTCCAGATCGTCAGGGCATAGGGCGTTGACGAAATGAGGATCAATCCCGTCCATTCCCCATGTCTTGCAGTCCTGTTCATAAAAACCGACGAGCAATCCATTCTTTTCCTGGCGGCAATAATAGTCACTGATCGGACAGCGCAAAAGCAGCATCCGGTGATCCGCGTCCATGATCGCCTGAATTGGCTCGGTGAGGAAATACTGATGTTCCATCGAGACCACAGGGTGATGAACACCCATCATCTCACCAACCTCATTCACCCGATAGCCAGATGCGTTGACGACGATTTCACAGTCGATATCGCCCTTGTCGGTATGCACGACCCAACTGTCGTCCGGCCGTTGGGTCAATCCGGTCACGGGGGTGTTGCGATAAACCTCGGCGCCCGCCATCCGCGCGCGCCGCGCCAGCGACTGGCAAAGCTGTGCCGGATCAATGTCACCGTCCAGCGGGTCCCATAGCCCGCCCAACAAATTGTCCGTCGAGATAAGAGGATGGCGTCGCGCGCATTCCTCCGCATCAATCACTTCAAAATCGACACCCATGCCTTTTGCCATGGACGTAAAGTGGCGGTAGCCGTCCATTTGAGCCTCGGTATTCGCCAACCGAATACCGCCATCTGCGTAATGGTAATTGATCGGATATTCGGGATCCTCAGCAAGCTCCTTGTACAGCGCGATCGAATGCGACTTGAGGCCAACCATTGTCTGGGTCATGCCAAAATTTGTGACCTGTGCCGCTGAATGCCAGGTCGTACCGCTGGTCAACTCGTTGCGCTCGACGAGGACCACATCTGTCCAGCCTTCCTGGGTCAGGTGATACAGTGTCGAACAACCAGCGATCCCGCCACCAATCACCACCACGCGCGCCTGCGATTTCATAAGAAACACCGATCATTCTTTGACAAAGTTCAGGCAACTCTCGCCGCTATGTCGGACATGGTCAATGGACCGCAAATGCATTTGACGCGGAATCGTCCGGACAAAGCTTACCGCGCTCCTTCGAGAGTTCCCGGCATGTAACGGTCAGACAATAGCCCGCTGACCCTTCCACGGCGCAATTCATAAATCGAAAAATCAGACGCCGAGGCACCACCGCATAATCGCCTTTTGCGCGTGCAAACGATTCTCGGCCTCGTCAAAAATCACTGAATGTGGCCCGTCCATCACGGCACTGGTCGCCTCATCGTCGCGGTGGGCTGGCAAACAATGCATGAACAAAGCATCCGCTTTCGCATGCGCCATTAGCGCTTCATTCACCTGATAGGGCCGCAGTTGATTGTGACGGCGTTCCTTCGTGGTCTGACTGTCATGCATTGACACCCAAGTATCCGTCACAACCAGATCGGCCCCGGCAACCGCCGCAGCAGGGTCGCGGACGATATCGACATTGACGCCTTTTGACCGTGCAAGGTCAACAAATTCGGACTCGGGATCAAGTGTCGGCGGCCCGGTGAACGTCAGATCAAATCCGAATTGCCCCGCCGCATGGGCAAAGCTCGCGAACACATTATTGCCGTCACCGACCCATGTGACTTTCTTGCCCCTGATCGGACCGCGATGCTCTTCATAGGTCATCACATCTGCCATGATCTGACAGGGATGGGTTCGGTTCGTGAGCCCGTTGATAACCGGTACCGTCGCATACTCGGCCAACTCCAAAAGCGCCTCCTCTTCAAAGGTTCTGATCATAATCAGATCGACATAGCGACTTAGAACGCGCGCCGTATCAGCAATGGTTTCCCCGCTTCCAAGCTGCATTTCGGTGCCCGAAAGAACCAATACGTCGCCACCCATCTGGCGCACGCCCACATCAAAAGAGACGCGAGTGCGGGTCGATGGCTTTTCAAAGATAAGCGCAACCATCCGGCCATCCAGCGCCAGATCTGCATCTTTCGCGCCCCGGGTCTGCCCCGCGCGGGCGGCCTTCATTTCACCCGCCAAGGTCAGGATCGACCGAAGATCGTCCGGCGCTGTTTTGTGAATATCAAGAAAATGGGTCATATCAGGTTCGCTTTCGATGTCCGGATCTGGGGCTCTGCCCCGCGCGCCGCGCGCGCTCCCCGGAGTATTTTTGCCAAAAAGAAAATCAAAGACTGCTTGCCGCCTGATCAAGCCGTCGCACCGCTTGGGAAATGTCGTCGTCGGTTATGTTCAGAGGCGGCAGGATGCGCACCGCATTGTCCGCTGCCGGAACGGTCAGAACATGTGCTGCGTACCCCGCCGCTACAACGTCCGAATTTGGCACTTTGCACACCAGACCCAACATCAGACCAGAGCCGCGCACGCCTTCAAAAACGTCCGGATGGCTCGCGACGAGGCCCTCAAGCCCTTGCCGCAGCGCACCGGCCTTGCGGCTGACCTCGGCCAGAAAGTCGTCGGTGGCCACGATCGTCATCACCGCATTCCCGACCGCCATCGCCAAGGGGTTGCCACCATAGGTCGAGCCGTGGCTGCCCACTGTCATGCCCGCAGCCGCAGCTTCGGTTGCCAAAACGGCACCCAAAGGAAAACCGCCGCCGATGCCTTTTGCGACCATCATGATATCCGGCGTAACACCGGACCATTCATGGGCGAACAGCTTTCCCGTCCGGCCGACACCGCATTGCACTTCGTCAAAAATCAGCAATGCACCGACCGCGTCGCAAGCGTCACGCAAGCCCTTAAGGCATTGGTCTGGAACAGGAATAATGCCACCTTCGCCCTGTATCGGCTCGATGATCACGGCCGCCGTCTGATCTGACAGCGCCGCCTGAAACGCCTCATGATCGCCAAACGGCACATGGGTAAAGCCCGGCAGCAGTGGTCCAAACCCCTTGGTCATCTTTTCCGACCCAGCGGCCGCGATCCCCGCAGCAGAGCGACCATGAAACGACCCCGTGAACGCAATAATTTCCGAGCGCGTCTCGCCCTTGTCATACCAGTACTTGCGCGCCATTTTCACGGCCAGCTCACAGGCCTCGGTCCCTGAATTGGTGAAAAACACCGTATCCGCAAAGGTCGCATCAACCAGCCGATCGGCAAGCTCTTGTTGTCCGGGGATGCCGTACAAGTTCGATGTGTGCCACAGCTTGCCAGCTTGCTCGGCCAACGCAGCCGTCAACTCCGGGTTCGCATGCCCCAGAACATTCACCGCAATTCCAGCCCCAAGATCGAGGTATCGGCTACCATCTTCTTCGATCAGCCAGGCGCCTTCTCCCGCAACAAACGACATGGGGGCACGATTATATGTGGGCAGGATCGAAGGGATCATCGCAGGAAACCTTTATTCTAAAGCCAGAGACGTGCCAGTGGCGCGTGGGCGTGTCAACAATTTGGAAAGCATGACGGAAAAGCACGCCTGAGCGGCGTGGGAGCTGAAAATCGATCAGCGTCGGCGTCGAAGTGCCATATGTCCATTCATCATCATTCCGCCGCGATAGGCCATCTACGGCGCTCTGTCGAGGGACAGGGCGCGGTTCCCAGCATCAAAACCGGTGCATCCTTGCCCGAATGGTCGCATTTCCACCCCGCATCCCACAATTCGACCTCACCGCGCCTTGTGGGTGGCTGTCAGCGTGATTAGTATAAGCCGTTCAGAAATCGAGGCCGAGGATCAGAGTATGTCGTGGACCGACGAGCGGGTAGAGACTCTCAAGAAGATGTGGGGCGAAGGCCAGTCAGCCAGTCAGATCGCCAAAGAGCTTGGCGGCGTGACCCGCAATGCCGTGATCGGCAAGGTGCATCGCCTTGGCTTGTCGAACCGTGCCGGGGCGTCTTCGACACCCGCGCCGGAACGCAAGACCGCAAAATCTGACAGCGCGTCGCCTGCGCCAAAACCTGCCGCAAAACCATCGCCGCAGGACAGGGTCGTCGAAGTCACCGTGACGCCTCGCAAACCAATCGTCCCCGCAGGTCAGCCATTGCCACCGCAGCCGTCGGCAAACGAGATCAGCCCGGAAACACTGGCAAACGTACGCGAGGTCGAAAAAACTGCGAAACGCATCGGCCTGATGGATTTGACCGAACGGACCTGCAAATGGCCAATCGGAGATCCGGCCACCGAGGATTTCTGGTTCTGCGGATTGTCTGTTCAGCAAGGCAAGCCCTATTGTGAAGCCCACGTGAGCGTTGCCTTCCAGCCGATGAGCAGTCGTCGGGACCGTCGCCGCTAGGCGCATCACTCCTTATGTCCGATCGATCCAGCTATGATCGCAGCCCCAAGGGCTGTGATCACTCAGACTATGGCCCGAGATCGTCCAACGAGGCCCAGCGCTAAAGCCATCGGCTTGTATCTCTCGTGATTTCTGACCACGGCGCCCACACACAACCCGGCGCTTTCCCATCCTCACCGAACCCGCTATAGCCCCGCCCATGACCGACAATCCGCCCAATTTGCGCCCCGACCTCGCCCGCGCCCGTGTTCCTGAAACCGCGCGCCCCGGACAGCCCACTATCGGCATGGTGTCTCTTGGGTGTCCCAAAGCGCTCGTTGACAGCGAACGCATCCTGACGCGCCTGCGCGCCGAAGGCTATGCAATCAGTCCTGACTACAGCGGCGCTGATGCGGTCATCGTGAACACTTGCGGCTTCCTCGACAGCGCCAAGGCCGAAAGCCTCGAAGCAATCGGCGAAGCGCTCACGGAAAATGGCCGCGTCATCGTCACCGGATGTCTCGGCGCAGACCCCGACTACATCACCGGCGCACACCCGCACGTTCTCGCCGTCACAGGACCGCACCAATACGAACAGGTACTCGATGCGGTCCACACCGCTGTCCCGCCAAGCCCTGATCCGTTCATCGACCTGATGCCCGCGCAGGGCGTCAAACTCACACCGCGGCACTACAGCTATCTCAAGATCTCCGAGGGCTGTAATCACAAATGCAAATTCTGCATCATCCCCGATATGCGCGGCCGACTGGCATCCCGGCCATTGAAAGCTGTTATCCGCGAAGCCGAAAAACTGGTCGAAAACGGTGTGAAGGAACTCCTCGTCATTAGTCAGGACACCTCTGCCTATGGCACCGACTGGAAGGACCGCCCCAGCAAGGCACCGATTATCGATCTTGCCCGCGAGTTAGGCGATCTGGGCGCGTGGGTCCGCCTCCACTATGTCTACCCCTACACCCATGTTCGCGCGTTGATCCCGTTGATGGCAACGGGCAACATCCTGCCCTACCTCGACATTCCGTTCCAACACGCCCACCCCGACACCCTCAGACGCATGGCCCGCCCCGCCGCAGCCGCACGCACTCTCGACGAGATTGCCGCGTGGCGCACTGATTGCCCCGATATCACACTGCGTTCGACATTCATCGTCGGCTACCCCGGCGAAACCGGAGCCGAATTCCAAACCCTGCTCGACTGGCTCGACGAGGCCCAGCTCGACCGTATCGGCTGCTTCAAATATGAAAACGTCGCCGGCGCGCGATCAAATGCCCTTCCAGACCACCTCCCCGCCGAGATCAAGCAAGACCGCTGGGACCGCTTCATGCAAAAGGCGCAAGCCATCTCAGCCGCAAAGCTCGCCGCAAAAGTTGGGACGACACTGGATGTGATTGTCGACGACATTGATGAAGATGGCATCGCAACCTGCCGCACAAAGTCCGACGCGCCGGAAATTGACGGCAATCTCTTCATCGACGAAGGCACACAGGATCTTACACCGGGCGATATCGTCACCGTCGACGTTGATGAAGCGAGCGAATACGATCTCTGGGGGCAACTGCGCCCCTGATTTCTTCTTGGAAAAATACTCCGGGGAGGTCCGGAGGGGCAGCGCCCCTCTGGCTAGTCGTCGCCGACAGGCGGCGAAACCCTATCCCCAGATCAAACCGCACAAAGCAACAAGCCACGCGACACCTGCGGCAATCGCGGTCAGGAAAACGCCTGCGCTGGCGGCATCCTTGGCACGCCCTGCAAGCGGATGCTGGTCTGTTGAAATATAGTCGACCGTATATTCAATCGCGGTGTTCATCGCCTCGGCCGCCAGAACAAGAACCCCCAGCGCCAAAATCACCGCCCGCTCTCCGCCCGACAAAGGCAACACCAACGCCAGCACAAGTGACGCAAAGTTGGCCCAAATCCATGACCGAAACGACGGCTGATGGACCCAGGCATCCCGGATGCCGGCCCAACTCCAGATAAATCGCATCTTCAGACGTGCGAAAAACGCCACAAGTGATTTCATACCCTCTTGTGACGCTGCCAATGCACCCGGTCAATCGCCCTAATGTGTCAGGGTTTCTACCCGCGCAATCAATCCTGCGTTGCGGCAATAGCTCGGCACGCCCTTTGCGCCACGATCCAGCCGATCTTCACAATCGCCAGCCGCGCTGCATCCAATGCAAGACACCAAAGCCTCGACAATCTCTGTGCCACTCACAAAGCCGCTTTGCCGCGCAAGATCGAGATCCGCGCCGTTGCGTGTCGCCATCCGGTCCATCAAATGCGCGTGGTGCGCGCTTTTACTCGTTGTGCTCATCGTCAGTCCTTCCTGTCCGATGCCCACGACTTTGCACGACCCAGATGGCCCCGACACTGATCCAGATCAAAAAATGCCTTAACCCCCGACGGCACGCCGCACTGTGTCTATGCGGTCCGCATTGGGCGGGTGCGTCCCCAAAAACCGGTCGCCGGGGTCAGCCGCGCGCGCGAAATACAGCACGCCGCGCAACGGATCATACCCAGATTGCTTGGCAATCCGCGCGCCCAGAGAATCAGCCTCAAGCTCGAACCCCTTGGAATAGCGTCGTGCACCTATTGTGCCGCCAATATTTTGCGCCGTTTCAACACCCGCCGCGTCCAGACCGGCCAGTGATCCTATAAGCGATCCCAAAATCGCACCTGCCGCCGCAGAATTCTGGGTTTGCGGGATGTGACCCTCGATATGATGCGCCGCCTCATGCGCAAGCGCAAAGGCAAGCTCATCTCGATTGCGCATTTCCAGAAACAACGCAGGCGTGAAGCCAATCAGCGGACGTCCGTTCTTATCAAGCGTCTGGTACGCATTCGGCGGCAATCCTTCGCGGTCATCAATAAAGATGCGGAAATCGCAATTCAGCCGGGGCCGCATATCACGACAGGCCCGCTCGGCAATCGGCTCGACCCGCTGCACAACCGCGCGAAAATCAGCGAGCGATTGCGGCCCCCCGGTTCGCGACTGGGACACCTGTGGCAAAGGTTGCGCCTGTGGCCCTGTCGACCTTGGCCCGGCCACCTCAATGTCACAGGCCGCAAGGCCCAAAGCCATAACAAAACACCCAAAAACTACACGCAAAGAACGCACTCCTAGCCAACATCACGCCATCTCTGCCTGTCACGATAGCGATCTGACTGCCATCCTCAAGCGTCGACCCTTGCGAAGTCCCGCCGATGCGGTCACCTTGTTGCGCATGTTTACGATTGAACACGACTTCGACGCCACCGTTGTCACGCTTGTCGATGATGCCGCGCCGCATCGACAAGAAGACATCACCATCACCGCTTTTGAAGATTGCGTGACACTGGAACAGTTCGACCCACGGCTCGAATATGTGCAGAAAATCACGCTCTCTCTGGCACAGCTTGCCGACCTCACCTCAGCGCTCAATCTGCCCGAAGGCGTTTATCGCAGAGCCCCGGCAATCAAAAAGCCGTGACGCACGCCATCCCACCGCACTCACATCATCGGAACACCCCGCAATGACCACCGCCTTCTTTTACGACGAACAAAGCTTCTGGCACTCTGGTGGCAATTATTCCTTCATGGCCCCGGTCGGAGGCTTCGTTCAACCCGCCGCCACCGGAGGATTGCCCGAAAATCCGGAAACCAAACGTCGTCTTGTGAATTTGATGAACGTCACGCGCCTGATGGATGATCTCAAAGTCGAACGCGCCGCGCCCGCGTCGCAAGTTGACCTGATCCGTGTTCATACCGGCGATTTTCTCACAACCTTCAGGAAAACATCTGACGCAGGCGGCGGCGAAACCGGTCTGCGCGCGCCCTACGGACCTGGCGGCTACGAGCTTGCAGCCTTGTCTGCGGGTCAGGCCAAGGGCGCTTTATTCTCCGTGCTCGACGGCCAGTACAAAAACGCCTACGCGCTGACACGCCCGCCCGGACACCACTGCCTTCGGGACTGGCAGAACGGCTTTTGCCTTTTGGCCAACATCGCCATCGCGGTTGAGGCTGCCCTTGCAGACGGCAAAGCCGGGCGCGTGGCAATCCTTGACTGGGACGTGCACCACGGCAACGGGACCGAGGCGATCTTCTACGACCGCGCCGAAGTTCTCACGGTATCCGTCCATCAGGAGCACAACTATCCCCTCGACAAAGGCGACTTCAAAGACCGCGGCGAAGGTCAGGGCGATGGCACAAACCTCAACATCCCGCTGCCCCCTGGCGCGGGTCACAATACATGGCTGCAAGCCCTTGATCGCGTCGCTCTTCCGGCGATCCGTAACTTCAAACCGGACGTGCTGATCATCGCCTGTGGATTTGACGCCGCCGCGTTTGATCCTCTGGGCCGGATGCTATGCTCTGTTGATACATTCCGGCAAATGACCCGGCGCGTTGTCGATCTGGCGGGTGATATTTGCCAAGGTCGCCTGGTGATGGCCCACGAAGGTGGATATTCCGAAACCTATGTCCCTTTTTGTGGCCACGCCACGCTTCAGGAGATGTCCGGCTCGACCATCGATGCCCCCGACCCTTTTGCGGCAACCCTGAAAATCCGCCAGCCCGGCCCCGCCTTCGAGGCCTTCGCCAGCGGGCTGATCGACGAAATGGCCGCCGCGCTCCCCTGATCACACGGCACCCTCTGGAAATCCGGGCCTTGCGCGAATACCTGTGTCCGCGACGACAAAGGAGCAGACCCAATGCCCGAGGCAAACCCAGCCGCCCTCAGATTTCTGGCAACCCGCCGCTCGCGGCCAGCTAAAACGCTTACAACCCCTGTCCCGGACAACGCCGCTCTGTCTGAATTGCTCACGGTGGCAGCGCGCACCCCCGATCACGGCAAACTCGAGCCCTGGCGGTTTATCGTGCTCGAAGCCGCAGCCCTCAAACGGCTCGCGCAAACCGCAGCGGATCGTGGCGCAGCTCTTGGGCATGACCCGGAAAAGATCGAGAAAATCAGAGCGCAGTTCGCAAACGCCGACCTCGCTGTCGCTGTAATCGCAAGCCCGAAAGACTCCGAAAAAATCCCCGAGCTTGAACAAACCCTCTCGGCAGGGGCCGTCGCCATGAACCTTCTCGCTGCCGCTTTGGCTGCCGGGTGGGGCGCAAACTGGCTAAGTGGCTGGGTCAGCCATGACCGGGACTGGCGCGAAGCGCAGCTTGGCCTGCAAGCGCATGAATGGATCGCGGGATTTATCCATATCGGAACCGAACGTCTGGCCCCGCCCGAACGCCCCCGCCCGGACTTGTCTCAGATCGTCACCTGGGTCGCCTCATGATCTTTTCGTCCATCGCCGACGCCATCGCACAACTTTCCGATCGCCGTTTTCGCAGCGTGCTGCTGAAAGGCGTCGGCCTGACGTTCGGCCTATTGGCCGCCGCCTACGCCATGATTTTTTTCGGCGTGCAATGGCTGCTGCCAGACACCATCACTCTGCCCTTCATCGGAGAAGTCGCCTTCGTCGAGACCCTTCTGTCTTGGGCTTCGGTCGTGCTGATGCTCATCATGTCGGTCTTCTTGATGGTTCCCGTGGCCTCTGCATTCACCGGCCTGTTTCTCGATGATGTGGCCGACGCCGTCGAAGACCGCCACTACCCGCACCTTCCCCCGGCCCCCCGCGTCGGCCTTGCCGAAGGTCTGCGCGAAGCGCTCAGCTTTCTCGGCGTCATAGTCGTCGCCAATATCGCAGCACTGGTGCTTTATTTCACACCTCTTGCACCCTTCGTTTTCTACGGATTGAACGGTTTTCTGCTGGGCCGGGAATATTTTCGAATGATCGCCGTGCGCCGTCAGGGTCGCGCCAGCGCAAAATCCGCGTTTCGCGCAAATCTCATGACGATATGGGGCGCAGGAGCACTGATGGCGGTGCCTCTCACGGTGCCCGTCTTGAACCTGCTTGTCCCTGTCGTCGGGGCGGCGGCCTTCACGCATCTATACCACCGGCTCGACAAACGGGCCTAGCCGTCGCGCCGCTCTAGTCGATTGAAGAAATCCAGATCCTCGACCGTGATACCACCCCAAAGAATCACCGACCCGATCACCACAAAGAGAATTGCGGCAATCCACGTTGCCGTGACCAGCTTTCGCTTCATCGAAAACGCCGATGACGGCGCGCCCACAGGTGTCCCCGCAACCCGCTCTCCGGCCTCAGCCTGCGATTGAACCCGGATCGGCAAAATGATGAACAACACCATAAACCAGATCACTGCGAACAAAACGATTCCCGAAACAACAGACATCAGATCTGCTCCAATTCGATAAGCGTGCCATTGAAATCTTTTGGGTGCAGAAACACGACGGGCTTGCCGTGCGCCCCGATTTTCGGAGCCCCACCACCCAAGACCCGCGCACCCTTTTCGACAAGCTGCGCGGACGCTGCGTGAATATCATCAACTTCGTAGCAGATATGGTGAATCCCACCCGACGGATTCTTCTCCAGAAACCCATTGATCGGTGAACCCTCCCCCAATGGATACAACAGCTCGATCTTGGTATTTGGCAGCGTGATGAAGACCACCGTCACACCGTGATCCGGCTCGTCTTGCGGCGCTCCGACATCAGCCCCCAACATATCGCGGTATTGCGCCGAAGCCGCCTCTAAATCTGGCACGGCAATCGCCACGTGGTTCAATCGTCCAATCATTGCGCACTCCTGTGTTGGCGGCGTTATCAACCTTCCCGATTGCCACCACAAGAGACAGTCCGACGCATCCCGCAGCGCGGTTAACAGTTTCTTAAGTTAAGATGACCATCGTAAAAACTGGTCGGCTCCAGCGACCCGGAGGTCACGCCATGCCGGAATCCCTTGAAGACTTTCTGATGACACGCCCCCCTACGGCTGAACGTCCGCTGCTAGGTCAGACCGTACTTGTCGTCGAAGACAGTCGTTTCGCCTGCGAAGCTTTGCGGATGATTTGCCAGCGGTCCGGCGCGCGGATCCGCCGTGCCGACAGCTTGAAATCTGCTGCCCGCCACTTGCGCACCTATCGCCCCGGAATTGTTCTGATTGACCTTGGCCTGCCTGACGGCTCGGGGCTTGAGCTGATCCACGATCTTGCCACAGCCGCACCCCGCATCAATGTCATCATGGCCATGTCCGGCGACGACACAGCGGGTGAAATAGCCATCGCGAACGGCGCAGATGCTTTTATTCCAAAGCCGATCAAGTCCATTTCAGCCTTTCAGGCGACTGTTCTCGCAGCCCTACCCAAAGATGCCCGCCCGACCGGATTGCGCCCGGTTTCGAAAGATGAAATCAGCCCCGATCGCATCGCCTTGCGCGACGATCTCGCGCTGGCAGCAGACCTGCTTGCCCACGATGTCGACGCGGCGACCCTGCACTACGTCACCTCTTTCCTGATCGGCCTCGCCAAAGTCGCCGAAGACCCCGAACTGGGCGACATCGCACGCGCGCTCGAAAGGACATGCGCAAAGGGCAGTCCCTCAAACGACAGCCTTCACCGCCTCAAGACAGCTGTCCAGAAACGCCTGAACACTGAACAAAGCGTCTGAGCAAACAAAAAGCCTACTCTAGCGACGGGTCAACCGCGGCAAGAACAGGATACGTCAGTTCTCCTAAACGCACCTTCTGCGCGCCCGTCTCATCAAAATTATCGTCCGCAAGCCATGTCTCAAACGCCGCTCGCAACCCAGGCCATTCCGCATCAATCGCCGCAAACCACGCCGTGTCGCGGTTCCGCCCTTTGACCACGCCAGCCTGACGAAACACACCCTCATAACTAAACCCGAACCGCTGTGCAGCACGGCGGGACGCGGCGTTCTCGGCATTGCATTTCCACTCAAACCGCCGGTACCCCGCCTCAAAGGCCCATTTCATCAGCAAATAGACCGCCTCTGTGGCCTCGCGTGTCCTCTGAAGCCGTGGTGCAAACGTAAGCCAACCCGTTTCAATTGTGCCTGCTCCCGGCGTCATGCGCATCAAGCTCAACGTCCCGCCAAGCCGCCCATCCGCCATTCGCACCGCAAAGTGCAATGGATCATGCGACAGCCGGTTGGCCTGGACCCAGGCGGCGAAACCCGCATCGTCAAACGGCCCCACAGGCAGATACGCCCACATCTCATCCGTCGTGTCTTCGCGCTGAGCCTCGCGCAGACCTTCGACATGGTCCTGCGACAAAGGCTCAAGGCACGCATACCGCCCCTTAAGAACAATTCGCGCAGGCAACGAAGGCGGTGTCCACTGCGCCAGAGGTTGATCATTCATCGCAAATTGCTCTCTTTTTCTTTTCGGTTTCACGCAAAATACTTTGCCAATGCTCCGACCCGCAAGGCCCATGGCACATTGCAAATCACGAAAGCTCGCCGCATCATGTTGGACATGGCAAGCTCTCCCACACAAGACCTGCGCAAGTTCCTGAGCAATGACCGCTTTGGTTGCGTGATGGCGGATCCGCCCTGGCGGTTCACCAATCGCACCGGAAAAGTTGCACCGGAGCACAAACGCCTGTCGCGCTATCCCACGATGACATTGGACGACAGTTGAGCCTTACCCGTCGGCGAACACATGGAAGACCGCGCACATTGCTACATATGGGTGCCGAATGCATTGCTGCCAGACGGACTAAAGGTGCTCAGCGCTTGGGGGTTTGACTATAAGTCCAACATCGTCTGGCATAAAATCCGCAAAGACGGCGGGTCTGATGGCCGGGGTGTTGGCTTTTATTTCCGCAATGTGACTGAGATTTTGCTGTTCGGAACACGCGGCAAGAATGCCCGCACCCTCGCGCCGGGGCGTCGGCAAGTGAACATGATGCAGACCCGCAAACGCGAACACTCTCGCAAGCCCGACGAGCAATACGAACTGATCCAGGACTGCTCATGGGGGCCATATCTGGAATTGTTCGGACGTGGCGTGCGCGACGGCTGGACGGTCTGGGGCAATCAGGCCGACGCTGACTACAAGCCCGGCTGGAAAACCTACCGCTACAATTCTGGCGTCGCCGCCGAATAATCAGACCGCTCTCAAACCACCGAGTTGCAAGAGGCACCAGCCGTGTCCTCCATGCCGCGATCACCACCAAACAAGCGCCCCCGCGCGTTCTGCCGTCAAATCCCGTCGGAAAAGCCCCTCTGGCATCAATCTTCCGGTGGCAACACCCGCAAGCGCAACTCGCGCAACTGCTCATTCGTCGGAGCAGACGGCGCATCCATCATCAGATCTTCGGCGCGCTGGTTCATCGGGAACAAGATCACCTCACGGATATTCTGTTCGTCCGCCAAAAGCATCACGATCCGGTCGATCCCCGCTGCGCAGCCCCCGTGCGGCGGCGCGCCATAACGGAACGCATTGACCATCCCGCCAAACCTCTTGCGAACTTCGTCCTCACCATACCCGGCAATCTCAAAGGCCTTGAACATGATCTCAGGTCGGTGATTTCGGATCGCACCCGACACCAGCTCGTATCCGTTACACGCAAGATCATACTGATAGCCCAAGACATCCAATGGATCGCCGTTCAGCGCCTCCATCCCGCCTTGCGGCATCGAAAACGGGTTGTGCTCGAAATCGACCGCTCCGGTTTCTTCGTCCTTCTCATAGATCGGGAAATCCACGATCCACGCAAAGGCGAAACGATCCATGTCGGTCAGGCCAAGCTCTTCACCAATGACCACACGCGCCTTGCCCGCAACGGTCTCAAACGCCTTCGCCTTGCCACCAAGGAAAAACGCCGCATCCCCGACACCAAGATCAAGCTGCTGACGGATCTCTTCGGTGCGCTCGGGGCCAATGTTTTTCGCCAGAGGCCCTGCGGCTTCCATGCCTTCGCCCTGATCCCGCCAAAAGATGTACCCCATTCCCGGCAAGCCCTCTTTCTGGGCAAAAGCGTTCATCCGGTCGCAAAACTTGCGCGAGCCACCCTTGGGGGCTGGAATGGCACGGATTTCCGTCCCGTCCTGCTCCAAAATCTTCGCAAAAATCGCAAACCCCGACCCGCGGAAATGCTCGGACACATCCTGCATTTTAATTGGGTTACGCAGATCCGGCTTGTCCGTGCCATACCATTTCGCCGCATCGCGGTACGAAATCTGGGGCCATTCAGCGTCGACCTTACGACCCCCACCGAACTCCTCGAAAACGCCCTGCAAAACCGGCTGGATCGTGTCAAACACGTCCTGCTGGGTAACAAAAGACATCTCCAGATCGAGCTGGTAAAAATCCGTCGGAGATCGGTCAGCACGCGGGTCTTCATCCCGGAAACACGGCGCAATCTGAAAATACTTGTCAAAGCCCGACACCATCAGCAACTGCTTAAATTGCTGCGGTGCCTGCGGCAGCGCATAAAACTTGCCCGGATGCAGACGCGATGGAACCAAACAGTCGCGCGCGCCCTCAGGCGATGATGCGGTGATGATAGGCGTCTGAAATTCGCGGAAATCTGCAGCCCACATCCGCTTGCGCATCGATGTTACGACATCAGACCGCATCTTCATGTTGTCTTGCATCGCTTCGCGGCGC
>JARFRG010000107.1 GCA_029287375.1 Boseongicola sp.
GAACCAAGTCATGTGGTTCTGATCAGCGCAATTGCCGCTTTAACTACGACTTTGGGGTGCGAAGAATGCACTTTTCGCCCATCACCCTGGATACTTCAGAGGGCAGGTGACGCCCCCCCTCTCGTTCGCCTAAATTGACCCGTACCAAACACAGGCCAAACAAAGGCCAAATACGGAGCTTGCTGTTGCACAAATTTTCCCTGCTAGACTTGTCGCCGATCCCCGAAGGCGGTTCGGCAGCTGATGCCTTGCGCAACACTCTGGACCTTGCGCGTCATGCCGAGGCCAATGGCTATCACCGGTTTTGGCTCGCCGAACATCACAATATGCCGGGCATCGCGAGTGCGGCGACGTCGGTTGTGATTGGACACGTTGCGGCTGGGACAAAATCTATTCGCGTCGGTGCGGGCGGAATTATGTTGCCCAACCACGCACCGTTGGTGATTGCCGAGCAGTTTGGAACGCTTGCGACGCTTCACCCCGGGCGTATCGACCTTGGACTTGGCCGCGCGCCCGGCACTGACGGCGCGACGGCACACGCCCTCCGGCGGGGAATGGAGGCGAATGACAACTTTCCGCAGGACGTCATTGAGTTGTTGTCATATTTTGAGAACGCGCCCGACGATGCAACGATCCGCGCAATTCCGGGCCAAGGCACACATGTGCCGGTCTGGGTGCTTGGCTCCAGTCTTTATGGCGCGCAGTTGGCGGCGCATCTGGGCTTGCCCTACGCTTTCGCGTCTCATTTCGCCCCTGCAATGCTTGAGGGTGCCATCGCAGCATATCGATCGACTTTCCGGCCATCAAAGTGGCTCGCGAAACCATATTTCATGATGGCAGCGGGCGTGTGTGCCGCTGAAACAGACGTCGAAGCGGCCTATTTGCGCTCGTCCCAGGTTCTGGCCTTCGCGCGCCTGCGGACCGGCAAGCCTGGCCTGCTCCCGCGGCCTGTAAAAGACCTGTCAGTCGAGATCGCAGCGCCGGTTCTCGCGCAGGTCAATCAGGCGCTGTCATGCTCTGCCACCGGGAGCCCAGAAACGGTTCGCCGCGAACTTGGGGCGTTGGCGGCCAAGTTCCAGCCGGATGAAATGTTGGTGACCGGGATGATCCATGACCACGCGGCGCGGCTGAAATCGTTTGAAATCGCCGCCGCGGCATTGCGCGATATCGCCAGTGCTTCACGGGCGGCCTAGTCGCCTCATGTCATTCAACGCGACGTTGATTGGTTTCGGATTAAACAGACGGCCATGGCTGCAAAACCGCACCGGCGCTGTGCGGCACTTGTAAAACGGGCCCTGAGGACAAACCTTTGCCATCCCAAGTCAAAACCTGAGGCACGTAGCAAGCATCGACGTTGGGCGACATTCCATTCGAACGAAAGGGCCAAGTCATGACCAAACCTGCGTATCCAAAGTATCCAACGCGCCATGGCTATATGTCCGAAAAAATCCAGTGGGATTATATCACGACTGCTATTGAAAAAGGCGTGCTTCCCGCGGACGCGCACCGGATCCCTCAGATACTGTCGCTCAATGCCTCCCATGACACTGGCCAGCCCATTCAGTTTTGGCAGCTGTATTCGCAGCTCGGGCAGGATCGTATCGTGGGTATCGTTGCAGACTTCTACGAACGTGTCTTTGCGGATGAAGACTGGTTCACATCTGTCTTCGCCCGCGTTGGGGGGCTTGGGCATCACGTCAATACCCAGGCGTCGATGTGGATTGATGTGATGGGCGGCGGCCCATACTACCACGGCGCCGAGTATCGCTTGAGTTTTCACCACACTCACAACGCAATGCAGTTGATGAATGACAAAGGGGCCGCGCGTTGGGCTCAACTGATGGTTGAAACACTTGATAATTCTGCGCACCACATGACCGACGATGCAAGGGTACGCCCAAGCATCAATACGTTTCTGACTTACTTCATGGGCAAGTATGCTCAGGAGTTCGCATTCGAAAACCGAAGCGTTTTCGGGGCAACCAATCCCGAATTCAAGCTCAAAGAAGACGTCGTAAACAAGGCTATGGCGACCTGACTCAGATCTCGAGATCGGCAAGCCTAGCCAAAAGCCGTCTTGCTTAATCCCTCAAGTGCGTTTCGCTAAGGCACTTGAGGGCCGCGGTCTCTCCTATCGCAAGCGCGCCTTCGATCAGACCGGGGCTTAGCTCAGACGCTTCAGAAACGGCAAAGCGGACACGACCGTTCAGATGCGAAGCTCTCAGAATTGACGGGCCTATGTCGGGATGGGCCGCCGGGTGTGTCAGGTCTGACGCGGTCACAATATTTGGGTTCGTTGCCCAATCCTGTACCGCCAGTTCAAGCGGATTGGCGGCGTGCGGCCCAAAACATTCGGCAAGTTGATTCAAAATGGCGGTTCTAAGCCCTTCCGGGTCGTTTCGTCGTTGCTCTGGCGACCAGCCGACAAAGCCAAATAATGCGGCTGGTGAACCATCTACTCCGGAATGGTCATGGGCTTCGATAAGGGGGCCAACGCGGCTCGCGATCCTGCCCGACAGACCGGCATCTCGCCAAAAAGGGCGTTCGTAAAGGACTACAGCCTTGGCATGCGTGCTCATCCATGTTGGCATGCCCAACATCGCGTCTTTCAGCGCCGGCGGCGCCCATGGAAGAAGCAGCGTCGTCGCGGCCACGCGAAGCGGGATCGAAATAATCACTCTTTGCGCTGTGATGACTTCGCCCGAACTTAGGTTAATGGCGACGCTTTTGTGACCGTCTTGCAAAACACTCACAGCGCGGGCTGATGTCCGCAAACAGCTGCCGCCAATTTGGTTGGCCAAAGTTTCGATGAGCGCCGATGGCCCCCCTTGTATGCGGACCATGCCGTCTTGGCTTAGCACAGGTTGGCGTAGCGGTGTCGGCCCGTAGCCCGTTATGACAGCGTCGCCCTCGCTAAATTGCTCGAAAGTCGCCATGCCAAGCCTCTCGAGCCAACGCGCAGCGACCGGCTGGTACTTTGGCCAAACCCAGGTCGGGCCCAAATCCCCGACCGCGTGTTCCCCGGCAATGTCTCGCAAGCTACGAATACGACCGCCGATATGCGCATCGGCCTCGACGACCGATACATCAGCCCCCGCCCCGCGCAGGGTTGCTGCTGCGGTTAGTCCGGACAGGCCGGCACCGATGACAACTGTGTCCAAAAATGCACCATGATAGTTAAGATGGAGGGTACATTGACCCGCGTCGGCAATCGAATGCAGCATTTGAGCCGACACTGCAAATGCGCCTCCGACAAAACAGAAAAGGGCACCAACCGAAGGCCGCGCAAAACAGTCCGCCTGCTCGGTCGTTCAGCGCTCTGGCAGTGCGGACAAAGCAGCGTCGAAGTCTTCGCCTTTTTCCGCTCGGGCGATGAGGTCCAACAATCCGGCACGGCCTGCTTTGATCTCGATGGCCGCAACTTCCGCAGCAGCGGCGCGGTAGGAAAGGCCAACGCCAAGTTCCCGGTGCGCATCGTCCCACTGCCAAAAATGACGCACGTCGCGCACGCGTTGGCGGGCCAAATCGGTAACACGGCCACTCCAGCGAGGGTGGTTCGCAACATGCGTTGCAAGCCCTTCATCGAACCAGGTTGGGTAGGGTTGGTTCAGGATATTCCGAAGCCCCATTGAACGGTGAAGTCGCGCATGCGTCATTTCATGTGTGAGCGTTCCAACCGATAAGCCGCCGGGGCTGGCCAGGATCGCCAAATCCGCAACCGAAAGACCGTTCCCACCAATTCCAAAGGCGCGAGCGCAACTGTGCTGAGTGCATAAAACAAGTGTCGGGCGTGGCGGTATATTGCCAAAAAAGTCGATGACGCGCTTGCGCGACGAATTTACAAGGACCAGCAATTCCGGGGCTTGTTCGGGTGCGTCCGTCCAGACGCGAGGCGCTATCTCTGTCAGTCCAAAAGTTTCGGCTATGGCGACGCGGTGCGGTCCCGGTAGTGCCGCTCCAGCCACAAGACCTGCAAAAACTGCATTGAACAAAAAACTGAGAAAGCGTGACACGATGTTTTGCAGTCGTCGCGCTGAACCGGCAGATTTCACAATTGCACCTCTGTATTATCCCCGACGCAATATTGAACATGTCCCATTTCAAAGGCGACAAACAAGCATCCGGGATGCTGCTTTGATAGATGGGCTTGACGATCCCATCTCAGTACCCCTAGAGACGCGCCTTTTGTGATAGAAGCGAAAGGCACGTGGAATGGCGCAGCTTGGGCATGCATTGGGGGTCGATTTCGGCACTTCAAACTCGGCTGCCGGCTTTTTGTGCGATGGCAAGCCTCGCCTGATCAATGTCGCGCCTGATCAAAAGACGCTGCCCACAACATTCTTTTTTGATTTCGAGAACCGGAAAACTCTAATTGGTGAGCCAGCCAATCAGGCGCTTCTGAGCGGCGCTGATGGGCGGTATATGCGCGCGCTCAAGCGCGTCCTCGGAACCACCCTGATGCATGAAAAGCGCCAAATTCTAAGCAAACGCGTGACGTTTGTAGATATTATCGCTGGTTTTCTGCATCAGATAAAAACGCGTGCCGAAGCAGAAACGGGCCTGACATTCGATCGCGCGGTGTCGGGCCGCCCAGTAATTTTTCATGCCGCCAACGATCCAAGAGAGACGCAATCCGAGGCCGACCTGAGGGCATGTTATTTATCGGCAGGGTTCAAAGAGGTCGAATTCATCCCCGAACCAGAAGCCGCGGCGATTGCGAGCGGCGCGTTGGATCAATCCGGAGAAATTGGATTAATCGTCGATATAGGCGGCGGCACCTCTGACTTCTCCGTGTTTCGATCAGACAAGGGCCGCGCTGTGATCCTTGGCAATCACGGCGTCCGGATCGGGGGGACGGATTTTGATCGCGCCGTTAGTATTGATCGGGTTATGCCGCTGCTGGGCAAAGGGACTGAACTGCGCAAGGAGATGGGTGTGGGGCGTTCACCTGTCCCGAATGCAATCTTTAATGATCTGGCCACGTGGGAGAAGATCCCGTTTCTCTATACGGCTCAAGATCGCCGTTTGGCCAACGAAATGGCGCGTTTGGCTTGCGAGCCGGAAAAAATGGATCGCCTGTCGATTGTTCTGGCAGACGAGCTTGGTCATGAGCTGGCTTTCGCGGTAGAACGCGGGAAAATCGCGGCAAATGCCGGGGGAGCAGAGCCAGGCATCGCGCTCGACCGGATCGAACAGGGCTTGATGTGTGCCTTGCCATCAAGCGAACTAGCCTTAATTCTGGCACCTCTTGCACAAAAGCTGCGAGTTGGGGCGCAAGAGACACTACAAATAGCGGGTCTCAATCCGGCGCACGTCAAAAGGGTGATTTATGTCGGCGGGTCCAGTCTTATGTCGGTTGTGTCGGAAACGATGAAGACGCAGTTTCCGGACGCGCAGCACGCCTTCAGCGAGGTTTTCACGGCTGTTGCCGATGGGCTTGCAATTGCGTCTGGGCGCACTGAATAAACATCCGCTTGCCAAAAAATCCTGATGACCTCGCAGGTCCGCCCGTTGGCGAAATACTCAGCTGTGACCAAGAACCGGCAACACTGAAGGCCAAAGTTTGCGCTGGCACAACGTCTGGCCCAGTCGCAGCCCTTACAAAGAGGGCGAACAAGGAGGCCAAGAAGTGAGAACGCCTGAACTGGATGATCCCGACTTGATGTTAGACGAGCTACTGTCACTTTGGCCAGAAACGACCACCGTGTTCATGCGACACGAAATGCTATGTGTCGGTTGCATGATCACACCGTTCCATACTGTCATCGATGCCTGCAAAGAGCACAGTTTGGACGAACGCACCTTTCGTGCTGAACTCCGCGCGGCGATCACAGGCTAATCTAAGCGCCCCCTAGAACGACAAGACTGTGCGGATCGCATATGATGATCTTCTTGCGCCTGCTGGCGACCAATCCATCTTTTTCCCAGGCGCTGAGCAGTCGGCTCACTGTGTGAAGCGTTGTGCCTGTCATCTCCGACACATCCTGGCGAGTGATCGGAAAGCTGATTTCAATTCCCTCCGGGGTATTCCGGCCGGACTGGTTGACCAATCTCAGCAATGCGCGCGCCACACGCTGTTCCACGTGCTGTGTCGACATTTCCACGATGCGTGTGTTCATTTCGCTCACGCGGGCGCCCACGGTCTTGTAGGTCTCTGTGGCAAATCCCGGATAGTCGACAACAAATGTCTGCCAGAGGGATGTGGGCCACGACAGAGTGAGAACCTCTGAAGCCGAAACCGCAGTCGCCGGATAGGTGGTGCGCCCCAATGCTTGCGCAATACCAAACAACTGGCCTGACGGGATGTGCAGCGATGTCACCTGATCCCCGTCCGGCGTTATCTTTACGACGCGGATAGTGCCATCAAGCAAGAGAAAGAAACGGTCCGCAACGTCGCCCTCAGTAAAAACAGAGACACCCTCATCATGGCGCTCGCTTGAGGCTTGGTCGAGAATGGTTCTGATTTGCGACCGTTCCAGGTGTGAGAACGGCGGCAATGGTGCCAGCAGGCTTTCGTCCAATTTTGGCACGGGCGTCAATCCTCACTTTGTTCTTCATTGTTAGGTGGTTTTAACCTTAGCCGCCAGTGCGGGCAGCGTGTCCAGAAACGATCTGGGAGTTTGTCCTTGCACAACGTAACGCAGGCGCGGGGGCGCTAATCTGGGTTTCAACAAAGGACATATTGGAAGGACTTAAGATGTTTCGAACCCTGATGACCACAGTCGCCCTCGCCGCCGCCTTTGGTGGTGCCGCCGCGGCAGAGACTTTCGACGTCAAAATGCTGAACAAAAGTGATGGGGGTCGGATGATCTTTGAGCCGGCAGCGCTTCGCATTGCAGCTGGCGACACAGTCAAATTTATCGCGACTGACAGAGGCCACAACGCCGAGTCCATCGACGGCATGATCCCCGACGGCACCGACCCCTTCGTGGGCAAAATCAACGAAGAAATCGAAGTAACGCTGACTGAGCCGGGCTTTTACGGAGTGAAGTGCAAGCCACACTTTGCCATGGGCATGGTGATGGTGATCACCGTCGGAGACGAAACATCCGCCCCAGACAGTTTTTTGGAAGGCCGGATGCCACGCAAAGCCAAAGAGCGTTTCGAAGAAGCTCTGAGCGGCCTTTGAACGCCTGAAGTGCAACCGCACTTCTATCACTTCATGCAACAAAAAGGACTAAAAACATGACTAAATTTTTGAATCCCGGCCTTGTGCAAACCAGCCGCCGGAACGTGCTGCGCGGCTCAATGCTTGCTGGTGCTGCTGCGTTGACTGGCGCACGTGTTGCAGCCGCTCCGCGCGCGCAACACATGCATATCGCGAACGCCACCTCAGCCAAGCTCTACAAAACTGCCGGGGAACAAACCGCAGACAGCACAGCAAAACCCGCCGACTTGTCCGGCTACACCCGCGTTAAGCAAGAATTGGTTGCACCGCCCTATGCGCCCCAGCACGAACAGATCGCAACCGGCGGGCCAAAAATCGTCGAGATTACCATGGAGACAACCGAGCGTCTGATGGTTGTGGACGAAGACACAGGCGCGTCTGTCTGGGCGCTGACCTACAATGGATCAGTCCCCGGACCGCTGATCATCGTCCATGAAGGCGACATGGTCGAACTCACGCTTCGAAACCCTGTCGACAGCCAGATGGAGCACAATATCGATTTTCACGCTTCAACAGGCGCGCTGGGCGGCGGTGGTCTGACCCATGTTTACCCAGGCGAAGAAACCGTACTGCGCTGGAAGGCGACCAAACCCGGCTGCTTTACATATCACTGCGCCCCTGGCGGTGCGATGATCCCCTACCATGTCACCCATGGCATGAACGGGGCGGTCATGGTTCTGCCGCGCGACGGCCTGAAGGACAAAGATGGCAACGCGCTAAAATATGACAAAATCGCCTATATCGGTGAACAGGACTACTATCTGCCGAAAGATGAAAACGGCGAATACAAGACCTACGAAGTCGCCGGAGACGACTATGCCGACAGCATCGATGCGATGCGGACTTTGACCCCAACGCATTGCGTATTCAATGGCGCGGTGGGGGCCATCACCGGTGAGAACGCGATGAAGTTCGACGTGGGCGACACTGTCTTGATGATCCACAATCAGGCCAACCGCGACTCGCGGCCTCACCTGATCGGCGGTCACGGAAACTATGTCTGGGAGACATCCTTCAGCGACGCGCCTCTCACTGGCTTGGAAACCTGGTTCGTGCGCGGCGGCACGGCAATGGCATCGATGTACACCTTCGAGCAGCCCGGCGTTTATGCCTACGTGAACCACAATCTGATCGAAGCGGCTCTCTTGGGCGCGACCGCACACTTCGTGGTTGGCGGCGAATGGGACAATGCGCTGATGGAGCAAGTCGTCGCTCCGCGTGAATTCGAAGCCTGAAACCAACGGAGTACGTCACCATGACATCAACCAGAGCCATCTCAAACGCGACCATTGTGGTTGTGGCTTGCGGAGCTGCTCTGGTTGTTCTCCTCATTGGGGCCGCGCAGATCATGCGCGGCCCCGACGTCGGATCTGGCCCGGCGTTCGATGCCGTGCGGGTCGTCTTGGAAGATGGCAGGAGCCTGCAGGTTCAGACCCGCGAAGTTACCGTTTCACAATGGCAGGCATGTCACCGGGCAGGTCTTTGCACGCTTGATCTGTCATCGAATGAAAAAGAGACCGACTATCCGGCGACGGGACTGAATTTTCCGGATGCAATGGAATATATTGAATGGGTTAACGCAACTGGCCCGACGGCATGGCGGTTGCCAACGGCCGCCGAGTGGAGCGAGCTTGCCGCCGATGTCATGCCTTAAGCGCCTGACCCGACTTTCACAGACCCGGCGCTTAAATGGGCATCAGCCTATTTGACCCAAGCCAGCAAGACCGGGCGCGCCCTTCGTCCAAGCAGTGCCTTTTCAAAGACATCAGCCGGGATTGATGATCTGGACGGAAATGTTTGGGAATGGACACAAGATTGCTACGCAGGCGCAAGCGGGCAAGGGGAATCGATGAGCATTGACCGATGTCCAGCTTTCAGGCTGGGCGGGGAACACGAGGCGGTCATGTCGTTTCTTGTTCGGGATCCGGCGCGCGGCGGATGCGCGGTGGGCGCGCCACCTGCCCATCTTGGGGTGCGGCTTGTTTCGGATTGGGTCGAAGCATCCTGAATGCTTTGGCACCCAAACAGGGCATAGTCGTCAAACCTGCCGACCTCAGCGCACCGCCTTGCACGAAAAATTTGCGCGCGCAAAGTCTTATTGCTATCAGTATGGAATGTATTCACTTGGTCGGCTTGTCCTAACGGCGCGCCTGCCGGCACACGGATAAGGAACGCGCACTTGGCGGATGCTAAGATCAAGAACATGGAAGAGTTCGCGGCGATCAGCGGCATTTCCCGTCCGACCGTGTCCAAATACTTCCACGATCCCAACAGCGTTCGAAAATCAACCCGTGAACGCATTGAGGCGGCGCTGGAGCAATACGAGTACCGTCCGAACATTTTCGCGGTCAATCAAAACCGCAAACTGACCAAGACAATCGGCATCCTCGTACCCTATCTTGCCGATCCGTTTTTCGCTGAAATTGCTCGAAATATCGAACGCCGCTGCATCGATGCCGGGTACCGTCCGACTCTGTTCAGCGCGCACGGTTCCAGTGACTTTGAGGTGGAGATATTGGACAGTTTGCGGTCATTGAAACCAGCAGGTGTCCTGCTGGCACCGCTCGGGCGCATTTCGGACAAATCGGCGATCGAGGCTTTTTGCAGGGACGTGCCGACTGTGCTTTTTGATAGTAATATCGAGGGTATGGGCGAAGCATTCGTCGGCTCAGACAACTATAGCTTCGTGTCGCAAACAGTAGAGTATCTAAGCCGAGTCGGAGAACCGCCGTCATTTTTCGAGATGCGAAACCCTGCAAACCCAAACGCCAACAAGCGCAGACATGCCTATATTGCGATGATGGAAAGGTTGGGGCTCGACCCCCACGTTATCCAGATCGACGGAACCGGTTGGGGGTTTGAGGAGATCGGACGCAAAGGTGCGTTGAAGCTTCTGGAGGAAAAAGCGCTTCCCACGGATACAGTGCTTTGCAGCAACGATCGACTTGCCATCGGGTTCTTATCGGCTTGCTTTGAAAAAGGTGTCCACGTGGGGCGAAAAGTTGGGTGTGATCTGCGCGTCGCTTCCCATGACGATCATCCGTTTTCGCGCTTTACCTGTCCGTCTCTGACCACGGCAGCGCATGATTACACCGCTGTGTCCAACCACGCGGTCGAGACTCTATTTCGCCTGATTGAAAGCGGCGGAAAGCTTGAGCGCCGCGAAGAATCACTCTTTGCAGCGCACCTCATCATGCGGGCGTCTGCCTAAGGCTCTGATCTTAAGTGAGTTTAGATCAAAATTTTACGCGCGTAAAAAAATAATTGACACCGCGAAAAATTGAGCGCTACGGTATAGGCACATTAACATCCAACACTAGGGAGGATTCGGATGTCTATGAGGAACGCACTTTGTGCGGCGACAGCTCTATCGCTTATCGCGACGAGCGGCGCTTACGCAGAAAATCTCACAATTGCGACAGTGAACAACGGCGATATGGTCCGTATGCAGGGCCTGACCGACGACTTCACAGCAAAAACTGGCCACACGGTAGAGTGGGTGACACTTGAAGAGAATGTTCTTCGTCAGCGTGTCACCACCGACATCTCGACCAAGGGCGGCGCATTCGACGTCATGACAATCGGTATGTACGAAACACCGATCTGGGCCAAAAACGGTTGGCTGGTTTCAATGGACGATCTGTCCGCTGAATATGACATCGATGATATTCTGCCTGCTATGCGTGGCGGTCTGTCATACGACGGCACGATGTATGCTGCACCATTCTACGGCGAAAGCTCGATGGTGATGTATCGCACTGACCTTATGGAAGCCGCTGGCCTCACTATGCCAGAAGCGCCAAGCTGGTCGTTCATTGCCAAAGCTGCACGCGCCATGACTGACCGTGACAACGAAATCTACGGTGCTTGTATCCGTGGCAAAGCAGGTTGGGGCGAAGGCGGCGCTGTTATTACGGCGATGTCAAACTCGTTCGGCGCACGTTGGTTCGACGAAGAGTGGAACGCACAATTCGATACACGCGAATGGTCCGACACTCTTAACTTCTACAAGAATTTGATGGACGACGCAGGCCCTCCAGGCTTCTCGACAAACGGGTTTAACGAAAACCTGTCGCTCTTCAACCAAGGCAAGTGCGGCATGTGGATCGACGCAACTGTTGCGGCGTCCTTCGTGACAAATCCAGCCGATTCAGTTGTAGCCGACAGCGTTGGTTTCGCTCTCGCGCCAGACAATGGCATGGGCAAGCGCTCTAACTGGCTCTGGGCATGGGCTCTGGCAATTCCTGCCGGTACTCAGAAAGAAGCTGCTGCAAAAGAGTTCATCGAATGGGCAACTGGC
>JARFRG010000069.1 GCA_029287375.1 Boseongicola sp.
CCGCTTGGGCGTCAAGCGGCTGAGATGTCACTATGTGATCGATAAGTTTCTGCTTTTTCAATGGCTTGGTCAGATAATGATCTATGCCCGCCGCCAGAATGTCCTCCGCATCGCCTTCCATCGCATGGGCGGTGATTGCAATGATGGGGCAGCGTTCCAGATCTTGGTCACGCTCCATCGCGCGGATCAGACGGGTCGCTTCTTTGCCATCCATTCGGGGCATCGAAATATCGGTGAAAAAGACATCGGGACGCCCGGCCTTGAAGGCCTCAATAGCTTCGACACCGTTTTCGGCAAAAATCAGATCGATGTTGAGGTGCTTGAGCATTTTTTCCAACACAAACCGGTTGGTGCGATTGTCTTCCGCCGCAAGAACCCGCATTCGGCGGATCCCATCTTCGGGTTGAGACGGCAGCGAGATAAGATCTTGCATTGCATCAACAGGAGAGATCGGCGCGGGGTCAATCGTTTCGTCTGCCCGATCTTCGGGCGTCGTTTCCACCTGGTCTGGCGCGGGTATCGGCGGCGCTATTTCAGCCTCTGCGACAAAATCCTCGACGGGCGGGGGCGCAATTTGCGGTTCCAAATCAGCCGCTTCACCGTAGATGGCCAGCGGTTCCTCTGGTGTTGGTTCGGCCTCGGCCAACGGCTGTGGTGTCAGATCTGAAAGACAAGCCATCATTGCCGCGCGCAACACAGGGCGGGGAAGCAAGCGGTCAAATACAGTCTCGTCGCGGTGTTCTTTCGAGGGGCCACTGACCACTTTGAACAGCCCGGCCGGGCCAAACTGTGTCCGTATCTGTCCGGCCATGGCAAAGGCCTCGTCGTCTTCCTGCGCCTGCCCGACGACAATCACATCGCGCGCGCCGGGGCGCTCGGACGCAATCGCATCAAAACCATCAACCACAACTGGCTTCAGCCCGACCAGCCCAAGCTGCTTTGCCAGAACCGCCCGGTTCATGCCCGGTTGTTCGACGATGATTGCACGGTCAAGCCAATGCGGCGCAGTGATGTCCTCGGGGGCGACGTCTTTGGTCGCCAAAAGCGGCAGCGAAAATCCAAAGCCCGACCCTTTGCCTTCTGTGGAATCAACCCAGATTTCTCCACCCATCGCTTCGACCAGACGCTTGGTGATGGCAAGGCCCAGCCCGGTGCCGTCATGGGCGCGATTGCGCTCGGACTCGACCTGCTGGAACTCTTGAAACACGGTGTCCAATTTGTCAGCGGGGATGCCAATGCCGGTGTCCTCGACCGTGACATGCACACGGTAACTTGCATCGTCTTCGCCGGGTAATCCAACGATACGGATCAGCACATGGCCTTGTTCGGTGAACTTGATGGCATTGCCGATCAGGTTGGTAAGAACCTGCCGCACACGTCCGGCATCGCCCAGATAACTGGTCGGCATGAAAAGGTCGAAATCAACTGCAATTTGCAGCCCTTTGTCGCGCACACCCGGCTGCAAAAGCATCACCACGTCATGAATGCAGCGCTCCAGATCAAACGGTTCCGACTTGAAACTGATTTTGTCGGCCTCGATTTTTGAGTAATCCAGAACATCATTAATGATCACCAAAAGCGCCTCACCCGAAGAGCGGATCGTCTCGGCAAATGACTTTTGCTCATCGTCTAGATGTGTTTCCGCCAGCATTTCGGCCATCGCGATCACGCCATTCATCGGCGTGCGGATCTCGTGACTCATATTGGCAAGAAACGCGGATTTTGCGCGGTTTGCTGCCTCGGCCAGTTCACGAGCTTCTCGCAGCTGCTCTTCGCGATTGGTCTGCTCCGTGATGTTCAACGCCAGCGTCACAAGATCCCCGTCTCGCGTGCGCCGATCCACCAGCCGAATGAATTGCCCGTTCCAAATCTTAAGGACGGCATGGTCGATACGGTCCTCCGCATAGCGCGCCAGCATATCCGACTGCCAGACAGCCGACGTCTTGACCCCGGTGTCGACAATGCCTTCCTCCGCCAACAGTTCGATCAGCGTGTCGAGAGAAACGCCGGTGCGCACCATCTCAAGCCCCTCGAAAATCGACAGGAATGCGCGGTTCGCGGCGATCAGCCTGTTGTCGGGGTCAAACACCGCGAACCCGTCGCGAATGGTTTCCAGCGAATCCCACAAGCGGCGCTCGGCAATCACCATCGCGCTTTCAGCACGTTCAAGGTCGGTGCGCGCATGGCTGACTTCGGATTTCAATGTCTCGGCTTGCGATTGGACACGGCTCATTTCTTCACGGCTGAGAACGATCTCGCCGGACAATTTGCGCGCGTGGAGAGACAACTGCCGATTGGCCTCCCCCAACTCAGACTTTAGCTGCTGCATTAGCTTTTCGGCGGCCAAACGCGCGCGCCGCTCGCTTTCCAATGCGTCCGCAAAATCCATGTGCATCTCCGTCGCCCGGTGCCATACGGGCAACCGCGCCCAATATGGGCCGATCACGGTAAACAAGCTGTTAAACTGTATGAAGATCGTAAACGCGACGACCCTGTTCATGCCGCCGCAAGATGATAACGTCTGGCGCAGGAGACACCGCCCATGACAGATTTTGACCACCATCTTCAGACGACCCTCGCGGCGATCGAGGCCGACGGACTGATGAAGCGCGAACGCGCGATCACCTCGCCACAGGCCGCGCACATCACCGTCGCAGGCCGCAAAATGCTGAACTTGTGCGCGAATAATTACCTTGGTTTGGCCGATCATCCCCGGTTGGTTGCCGCTGCCAAGGGCGCGCTCGACAGCCATGGATATGGCATGGCGTCCGTGCGATTTATTTGCGGAACCCAGGATCTGCACCGCGATCTTGAAACCCGCCTCGCGCGATTTCTCGGTATGGAGGACTCAATCCTTTTTGCCGCATGTTTCGATGCAAACGGCGGCCTGTTCGAACCTCTTCTCGGGCCGGAAGACGCGATCATTTCCGATGCATTGAACCACGCTTCGATCATCGACGGCATCCGCCTGTGCAAGGCAAAACGCTATCGCTACGCCAACTCCGACATGGACGACCTCGAAGCCAGGCTGAAAGACGCCAAAGCCGCAGGCGCGCGGTTTATCATGATTGCCACCGACGGCGTCTTTTCAATGGATGGCACCCTGGCAAACCTCCGCGATATTCGGTCATTGGCCGACAATTACGGCGCGCTTGTCATGGTCGATGACTGCCACGCCACTGGATTCATGGGGCCAAAAGGTGCAGGCACTCCTGCCCATGCGGGCGTCGATGTGGATATTCTGACAGGGACACTTGGCAAGGCGATGGGTGGCGCAATCGGGGGTTACACGGCCGCCTCGCAACGCGTGATCGATCTGCTGCGCCAACGCGCGCGTCCCTACCTTTTCTCTAACGCACTGCCGCCGATGGTCTGCGCGGCAGGCGTCGAGGCCATCAAGATGGTCGAAGAAGGCGACGACCTGCGCGCGAAACTTTTCGACAACAC
>JARFRG010000017.1 GCA_029287375.1 Boseongicola sp.
GGTCGAAGTAGGACGCACCGCAGGCTGCGGATATGCGCAATTGGTGCAGCGCGCGAACGAAATCGACTGGCGCGCTCTGGATGGCATTCGCACTGTCGGATTAACGGCAGGCGCAAGCGCGCCCGAAGTGCTGGTTAACGAGGTGATCAACGCGTTTCAGGACCGATTCAATGTGACGGTTGAGCTTGTGGAGACCGCCAAAGAGCGTGTCGAATTCAAGGTTCCACGTGTCTTGAGGGAACCTGCTGTATGACTATTCAGTTTCTGCTGACGGCGTTTGTGGTGGTGGTCGCTCCGGGTACGGGCGTGATCTATACGCTTGCCTTGGGACTTGGTCAGGGACGGCCTGCTGCCATTGCAGCGGCGTTCGGTTGTACGTTCGGGATTTTGCCGCATCTGTTGGCTGCAATTCTTGGGCTGGCTGCAGTCCTGCACACAAGCGCGGTTTTGTTTACCATCGTGAAGATCGCAGGCGTTGCCTATTTATTGTATCTTGCGTGGCAGGCGGTCCGCTCGGACGGGGCGCTGGCGATCAAGCCGAACAAAAGCCGGGACGCCGATTGGCGAATTGCGCGGCGCGGCGCATTGATCAATATTCTAAACCCAAAACTGTCGATCTTCTTTTTGGCCCTCCTGCCGCCGTTCCTGTCTGGAAATCCAGCCACCGCCACGGCTGAAATGCTTGGGATGGGCGCGGTCTTTATGGCGATGACGTTCCTTGTTTTTGTCGCCTACGGTGTCTTTGCTGCGGCAGCGCGTGATCACCTGCTTCAAAGCGAACGGGCCATGCGCTGGCTGAACCGAAGCTTTGCCGCGATCTTTGCCGCTCTCGCTGGACGGCTTGCTCTGGAGCGCGCATGACGGTCCCACGCGCACCCCTATTTCTTGGTCTGGCAGGATTGCTCCCGTTTGCCTGGGGCGCGCTGACGCTTGTGTCGTCAGACCTTGCGCAATGGGGGGTTTCCTCGATTGGTCCGCGCTTTGCTGGTCCCTTTGTCATGCTGCAATATGGGACGATTATCCTGGCGTTCATGTCGGGGGTTCTGTGGGGCTTTGCGACGCGGGCTGAAGGCAAGGCCGCAACGGTCGGCTATATCTTGTCGGTCTTACCCGCGCTGTGGGTGTTTTTCATGGTCGGTGCCGGACCGACGTCGTCTGCGATATATCTCATTGCCGGGTTTGTTGGACTTTTGGCGCTTGATTGGTATTTCTGGCGCAATGACCTTGCCCCGACCTGGTGGATGCAACTGCGCCTTTTGCTGACCGCTGTTGTGGTCGCCTGCCTGAGCCTTTTGGTGATCTGATGGCTGACAAAACAACTCTTGGCGTTTACGCCAATCGCGCACAGGACTACGCCAAGCGGTTTTCGTCCGACACGCCCGATTTGCATCTGGCGGCCTTTATGCTGGCGGTCGGCGAAAACGGGCGGGTGCTTGATCTTGGATGCGGCACCGGGCGTTCAACTGCGTTTATGCGCGAGGCTGGATTGAAGGCCGAGGGCCTGGATGCCTCGCCCGAGATGGCGGCAATTGCGCAGGAAACGCATGGCGTTGACGTCGAGATCGCTGGCTTTGAGACGCTGGACAAGGTTGACGCCTACGACGGGATCTATGCAAATTTCTCGCTTTTGCATGCACCAAAGGCCGACATGCCGGCCCACCTTGACCGCATCGCAACAGCTTTGGTCCCCGGCGGCTTTCTTCACGTCGGGCTAAAGACAGGCAGTGGAGAAAAGCGCGATGCCTTGGGGCGCTTTTATGCGTATTACACCGATGCCGAGATAACCGGACTGCTTCGTGACGCGGGATTTGTCGTGATCGAGCGTAGTTTCGGAGCAGACGAAGGTCTGGACGGCACCCTTGCGCCGTGGATCATCCTGCTGGCTGGAAAGGTCAAATGAGCAAGACCCTTTATTCGATGCCTTCGTCGGGCAACAGCTACAAGGTCCGGCTCATGCTGGCTTTGTTGAACGAACCGTACACACACATCGGGCTTGAGTACGAGACGACAGGACTGGCCGAGGCCCATGCTTTGGGGGCGCTGCCGATGGGAAAGCTGCCTGTGCTGGTGCTTGAAGACGGGACGGCTTTGCCAGAATCCAATGCAATCCTGTGTTTTCTTGCCGATGGCACCCCGTGGATGCCGGACGACGCTGTGAGCCGTGCGCATGCACTTGGTTGGATGTTCTTTGAACAAAACCGCCACGAGACAGTGATTGCGGTGCGCGCAGCCTTGCGAAACTACCCGAGTCGCGCGCATCTTGCGACGCCCGAGCGCATGGCCGAGCTTTTGGACGCCGGACACGCGGTGTTGCAGGTTATGGAAGCGCATTTAGCCGATAATGATTGGTTGGCCGCCGACGCGCCCAGCGTGGCAGACATCGCGCTTTATGCCTATACGCACATGGCCGAATCGCAGGGTGGTTTCGAAATGAAGCAGTTCCCCGCAATCAACGCCTGGCTCGCGCGGATCGCCGCCCTGCCTGGCTATGTTGGATTGAAAGACACCCCCGAATGACATTGTATCTCGCTTACACGGATGGCGCCTGTTCCGGCAATCCCGGACCCGGAGGCTGGGGTGCTTTGCTTCAGGCCAAGGAAGGCAACGCGATTGTCAAAGAGCGCCCGCTTTCTGGCGGTGAAGCTCTGACCACCAATAATCGGATGGAGCTTTTGGCCGCAATCAACGCGCTGGAGGCTTTGGGACGCCCAACCGAGATCACGATTGTGACGGATTCCACCTACGTAAAAAACGGTGTGACGTCGTGGATCCACGGCTGGAAGCGCAATGGCTGGAGGACGTCAGCCAAGAAACCAGTGAAGAACGATGATCTTTGGAAGCGGCTGGACGAGGCGCAGGCGCGTCATGAGGTGACGTGGGAATGGGTCAAAGGTCACGCGGGGCATCCGGAAAACGAGCGCGCGGATGAGTTGGCGCGCGAGGGAATGGCGCCATTCAAGCCCGCGAAGGGCGCGTGAGCATTTCCCTCACTCTTGACGTTATTTCGGTCTTTATTTTCGCATTAACCGGGGCTTTGGCGGCTTCGCGGGCGCAATTGGATATCGTCGGATTCTTGTTCTTTGCGGTGCTGACAGCCGTTGGCGGCGGCACGGTGCGTGATCTGCTTTTGGACCGCAATCCGGTGTTTTGGATCAACCAACCCGAGGTTTTAATGATTGCCGCCCTGGCTGCGGTATTGGTGTTTTTTACCGCGCATCTTGTCGAAAGCCGCGCGACTTGGCTTGCGTGGCTGGATGCCGCCGCGTTGTCGATCGCGGTTCCGGCGGGATTGGCGGTGGCGCTGGCTACGGGGCAATCGGGGTTTGTTGCCCCAATCGTGGGCGTGTTGACCGGCACATTCGGTGGATTAATGCGCGATGTCGTTGCCAATGAGGTGCCGATGGTTTTGAGGCAAGGGGAGCTGTACGTGACCGCGGCCTTTGTCGGGGCGCTGGCGGGTTGGTCGGTGGCTGATGTGGTCGGAACCGGCATGGCGTTGATCACTGCAGGCGCTGTGACGTTTATGTTGCGCGCGGGATCGCTTGCCTTTGGCTGGCGGTTGCCAGTCTATCGCGCACGCCCGCCCCGTTAGCGTTTGTTGCGCCGTTTGCGCGCAATTGCTTCGGATGGGATCAGGATCAGTGCGCCCAGCGCTCCGACGATTGCATTCACGCCAAAGCTTCCGAAGGAGATGTTGAACATCACACGCGCCATGAACAACAAAACGACGCCGCCAATCGCGATGATGATCGCCTGCACCACGCCGTGATGCGTGAAGTCCCACTTTTCCGCGCAATATGCGGTGATGCCGCCGATGATGAGAGAGCCCCAGAATGCAAAGAACATGTGCCGTTTCCTGTCACGTATCCCCGGGGCCATTCTGACCCCGGACCCCTTGAAGGTATTTGCGAAAGGGTGAATGTGAAAGGGTCAGGCGAGACTTTCTGGCAATGTCATGCCACGCAACAGCTCTTCGGCGGTCATCGGCCTTTTGCCCTCGCGCTGTGCCTCAAGAATGCGGACTGCGCCTGTGCCGCACGCGATGCGGAAATCCCCAAGATGTGCGCCGGGGCTGCCTGCGCCATCAACCGCCAATGATCGCAGAAACTTGACGCGTTCGCCTTCCACGAGACACCAGGCACCGGGGAAGGGCGACAGGGCGCGTATCTGGCGGTCGACGGCCGTCGCATCGCGGGTCCAGTCAATTCGACCTTCGGATTTGTCGACTTTGACCGCGTAGGTCACACCCACTTCTGGCTGAGGTACGGGCGTCAGATCGTCCAGAGTGTTCAACGCCCTAACGATCAAGTCAGCGCCTATATGGGCCAAACGATCGTGCAGGTCTCCGGTTGTTTCGGTCGAATCAATTGGCGTCGCTTCGGTCAGAAGAACTGGCCCGGTATCGAGCCCCAGATCCATCGACATGATCGAAATACCGGTTTCGGCATCCCCTGACATAATGGCGCGATGGATGGGCGCCGCACCGCGCCAGCGTGGGAGCAGTGACGCGTGAATATTCAGGCAGCCTTTGCGGGGAGCGGCAAGAATTGGTGCAGGCAGGATCAGACCGTAGGCCACGACGACCGCAACATCCACGTCGAGATCGGCAAACGCCCCCTGGGCTTCGGTATCGCGAAGGCTTTTGGGGTAGCGGACCTCGAGGTCAAGCGCCTCGGCCGCCAGTTGCACCGCAGAGGGCCGGTCTTTTTTGCCTCGGCCGGCAGGGCGCTGCGGCTGGGTATAGACCGCGACTATGTCGTGGCCCGCTGCATGCAGCGCGCGCAGCGCTGGAACCGAAAAGTCGGGCGTACCCATGAATGCCAGTTTCATCGCCTGTGCTTCCTTGCCTTTTTAAGCAACATCTGTCGCTTCATTCCGCTTAAATGATCAAAGTACATGCGTCCTGCGAGGTGGTCGATCTGGTGCTGCACTGATGTGGCCCACAGGCCTGAGAATTTTCGCGTCGCAGGAAACCCTTCAGCATCCGTGAACGCAACTGTTACCTCTGCGGGCCGTTGTATACGCGCGGATACGCCTGGCAAATTGGGCGAAGCTTCGTCCCAATCGCTAGTCTTGGACGAGGCGAGGATGATCTCTGGGTTGGCCAATCTGATGGCCTGTCCACGTTCCGTCGAGCAATCGACAACCGCAAGGCGCACCATCACGCCGATTTGCGGGGCGGCAAGACCGTAGCCGGGCATGGCATCCATGATGTCTATCATCTCGTCCCATAATGCCCGGATGTCTTGGGAGATCGTTTCCACCGTCTGCGCAGGTCTGCGCAGACGCGCGTCAGGCCATGCAACAAAGGCACGATGGCTCATGCCAGATACTCGGCCTGAAGAATCGAACGGACGTCCGACGTCAGGCGGTCGAATGTCACCCTACCCTCAAGGTGGTCAAATTCGTGCTGCGCGCAGATGGCGGTGAACCCGGTGAGACGCTCCACGAACAGGCTGCCGTCGAGGCCTGTCCACTGCATCGTGATCTCGGCGGCGCGGGTCACATCGGCCGTGACACCGGGAATGGACAAGCACCCTTCGGGACCGATGACGGATTGATCGGAGCGGTCGGTGATATTCGGATTGATCACGACCGTTGGTGTGCGATCCCCGTCCTTCCATGCAGTGTCCATGACGAACATCCGCAGCAGCACGCCGACCTGCGGGGCGGCAAGCCCGCGACCGGGGGCGTCATACATCGTCTCCAGCATATCGGTGGCAAGCTGTTGAACGGGGGCGTCGATCTGTTCAATCGGAGCGCAGATCTGGCTTAGGATCGGATCCGGCCAAAGCACGATGGGGCGGATCACGCCCGAGCCTTCTCGCGCTTTAGTTTGACCATTTTGCGCGTGATCATCTGGCGTTTCAGGGGCTTAAGATAGTCGATAAACAGCTTGCCGTTCAAATGGTCGATCTCATGCTGCACACAGGTTGCCCAAAGCCCGTCAAAGCGTTCGGTTTGTGCCGCACCGTCAAGGTCGGTCCACGTCACGTCGACCTCGCAGGGGCGTTCGACGTCCGCATAGTGGTCAGGGATCGACAGACAGCCTTCTTCGTAGGTGGCCAGAGTGTCGGAGACCCAGGTGACCGCGGGATTGATCAGAACCATCGGGCGCGGTTTGACGCTTTCTTCTTTGACGCAGTCCATAACCAACAGGCGTTTGCCCACACCGATTTGCGGCGCCGCCAACCCGATACCGGGGGCGTCGTACATGGTTTCCAGCATATCATCCGCCAGTTTGCGCAAGTCTTTGTCAAATTCCGCAACAGGCGTGGCGACTGCTTTCAGCCGGGGGTCGGGGTGAAGAAGGATCGATTTCAAAGCCATACCGTTCATCTAAGACAAGTGCATGCATCCGACAAGACACCGGGGCTTGCGGATGCGGTGATAAAGACTAGGTTCCGCGTTCTGAAATCGCGAAGGACTAGTTATGGCGTTCGACTTTGATACTCCGCTGCGGCTGCGTGGCAACCACACCTCGAAATACGACAATATCGCGAAAACCTTTGGGATTGATGACCCATCTGCGATTGCGATGTGGGTGGCGGATATGGATTTCAAAGCCGCCCCGGTTATTCTGGACGCGATGCGTGCTGAAATTGATCGCGGTTACTGCGGGTATTTCGGAAATACGGTTCCAGTGGACGAAGCCGTCGCGGGTTGGCTGAAAGATCGGCATGGTTTTGAGATTGATCCAAGCTGGGTGCGTTATACGCATGGTGTGATCAGTGGCTACGGCGACATTATCGCGTCCTACTCAGAGCCGGGGGATGGGGTAATTGTGTTTTCGCCGGTGTATCACGCGTTTTATCGGCAGATCGAAGCGATGGGTCGCGTGGTTGTGGAAAGCCCGTTGAAAGTTGAAAACGGCCGGTTCGAGATGGATCTTGAGGCGCTTGGTGCGGCTTTGAAGGGTCATGAGAAGATCGTCACATTGTGTTCACCGCACAATCCAGGCGGGCGCATCTGGAGCGTGGATGAATTGAGGGCTTTGGCAGACTTTTGTGCGGTGCATGATTTGATCCTGATTTCCGACGAAATCCATATGGATCTGACATTTCCGGGCGCGACCTTTGTGCCGACACTTATCGCGGCCCCCGAACATGTGGACCGCATTGCGATTTTGATGGCCGCTTCCAAGGCGTTTAATGTGGCGGGTGCAGAGACAGGCATCGCGATTTATCCGAGTGCTGAAATGCGCAGGGCGCTTGCTCCGGTGATTTTGGATCGCGAAAGCACGCCCAATCGCTATGGCATGACGATCATAAAGGCAGCGTATTCCGGCGGGCATGACTGGATGGATGAAATGCGGGCCTATCTGGCCGAGAATTTCCGCATTTTCAGCGCGCGGATGAACGCGATCCCCGGTGTCAGCGTGATGGACATGAACGCGACCTATCTGACCTGGGTCGATTTCAGCCGACTAGGAATGAGCGACGCCGAATTGCTTAAACGATCTGTGCATGAAGCCAAGGTCATTCCAAGTCCCGGCACGCAATTCGGAACAGGCGGTGGTGGGCATTTGCGTTTCAATCTGGCCCTGCCTCGCGCGACGATGATCGAGGCGATTGAACGGTTGGAAAAGGCGTTCGGAGACGTGCAGTAACTTGGTGAGGGGCGGCGTCAGTCTTCGTTGACGTCGCTCTCCCAGACTTTGACCTGACCTTTGTAAACGCCAAGGACACGTCGCAAAATAAACCATCCGATCAAAGACATGACCGCGAATGCCAGTGCAAGCGCGGGGAGCGATCCGGCGAGGCCAGGAATGCCGATCAACAAGCCAAGGCCAACGCCCGCCGCCCCGATGGCAAAGCCCAAAAGCACCTGTGCGGGCAAGAAGACCTCGAGAACGGCCAGCACCATCGCGGCGATCATCCATGTCCACCATGTTGAGAGCATCATCCGCGTCCTTTGAGCATTTTGAAGGCGTCGCCAAAGGCTTCGAGCGCATTGGCTGGCACAACGATGGTCGAGCTTGAGGGGCTGGCCCCCAGCGCGTTCAGCGATTCCACCTGTTTCAGCGCGACCTGATACTGTGCCGCCTCAAGGCCATTGTCCTGAATGGCGCGCGCCACCGTGCTTGTCGCATAGGCTTCGGCATCAGCCTGCACACGGCGGGCTTTTGCGCCTTGTTCGGCGGCATAGAGTTCGGCGTCTGCATTCAGTTCAACCGCGCGCTTTTCGCCTTCAGCGCGCGTGACGGCGGCGCGACGTTCGCGTTCTGCGTTCAGCTGTTGCAGCATCGCGTCGCGTGTTGCCTGATCGAGATTCACGTCGAGAAGTTCGGCGCGGGTCACTTCAATGCCCCAGTTGTCGACCTGTTCTTCGACGGCCCCTTTGATCGTGGACATCAGAGTTGAGCGGTTGGACTGGACCTCGTCCAGTTCCATTTTACCGATCTCAGCACGCACGATACCTGCAACGGTTGTTGCAATCGCAGCATCGACATCGCGGATGCGGTAGACGGTCTTTTCGGGTTCAGTAATGCGATAGAACACGCTGGTTTCGACCTGCACCAATACGTTGTCGGCGGTGATTGCATCTTGGCTGGCGTTGGGTAGCTGGCGTTCAAGAATCGAGATCTCGTGCGCCACACGGTCGAGAAACGGCACGATAAAGTTGATGCCCGGCCCCAAAACACTGCGGAGGCGGCCGAAACGCTCGACAACATGCTTTTCAGACTGGGAGACAATCCGAATACCTTTGTACAGGCTGATAATGATCAGAGCTGCGAACGCGAGTGTCGCGATCCCGCCGCCGCCAAGCGTGCTGTAAATCTCTTCCATGAACCGTCCCGTGATTTGTTTGATTATGGGTCAGATATGGGGAGAGGAATGTGTCAATTCAATGGTTTATCGCCTGAGGGTTGAATTGTGCAATGCGCGTGTTTCCTGGGCAACATCAGGATTTTTCCCCGCAAATTCAGAGATTTCACGCAACCAGAGGAGGCGATTGGCGGGGCGAAGTTTCCCTAATTTACCGATGGCCGAGATAGGTCCGAAGGCGGGATTGGAGGTTGGGAATAGCCTTTTCATGAGTCAGAAACCATTCAATTGGGGCAAGGCGCCATTCTTGGCCTTCGTCGCCAAAGCGCACCTTTTCGACATCGAAATCGGGGAATTCCGCGGCAAAAAACCAAACGACATTTGGTGGGGACTTGTAGGGTTTGCGCCAGATCAGGTCATTGGCACATAGCACCAGACCGAGTTCCTCGTGCAGTTCGCGAAGCACGCATTCTATTGGTGTTTCATCGCTTTCACGACCACCGCCCGGCAGATCCCAATGATCTGGCCAGCCGATTGTGGGAATGTCATCGCGCAGGATCGTGAGGATGTGATTGCCCACGAGAATAGCGAGTTTTGCTCCGTGGAAAGGCTCTGTCACAGGCAGCTCCGGTTGGATAGACTGGGTGCATCCTAGCCTATGTGTGTGCGCGATGCCCGCCCTTTGCCGTGATTGCCTGATGACGTTTGACAGCGGAACGCGCTGCCCGGATTGCGGGCGGCCGCGCGTTCTATCGCATCCCGAATTGTTTGATCTGTCGATCGCGCATATGGATTGCGATGCCTTTTACGCCAGCGTTGAAAAGCGGGATGACCCGACTTTGCGCGACAAGCCGGTGATCATTGGCGGGGGGCGTCGCGGGGTGGTCTCGACCGCCTGCTATATCGCGCGTATTCGCGGCGTACGCTCTGCGATGCCGATGTTTCAGGCGTTGAAGTTATGCCCCGACGCGGTGGTCGTGAAGGGACGGATGAGCGCCTATGTCGATGTTTCGCGTGACATTCGGGCGATGATGGATGACATGACGCCGGTGGTCGAACCGTTGTCGCTGGACGAAGCGTTTATGGACATGACGGGGACGGAACGACTGCACCATGCGCCGCCTGCTGTGATGCTTGCGCGGCTGGTGAAGCGGATGGAGGACGAGTTGGGGCTGACCGGGTCTATCGGCCTGTCGCACAACAAGTTTCTGGCAAAAGTGGCATCGGATCTGGACAAGCCCAAGGGGTTTTCAATCATTGGAAAGGCCGAAACGGCAGCCTTCCTGAAGGACCGCCCCGTGCGGTTGATCTGGGGCGTCGGTGGGCAGACGCAAGCGTCTTTGGACAAGGCGGGCATTCGGACCTTCGGGGATTTATTGCGTTGGGAAAAGGTCGATCTGGTGGCGCGGTTTGGCGGTATGGGCGAGCGGTTGTGGCATCTGGCGCGGGGTGAGGATCGTCGACGGGTTTCGGCGAATGCTCCGGTGAAATCGATCTCGAACGAAACGACGTTTGGCGAGGACACGAACGATGCGGATATCCTTGACGGGCATATCTGGCGGCTTGCCGAGAACGTGGCGGACCGTGCCAAAGCGAAGGACAAGGCGGGTCGTGTTGTAACGCTGAAGTTGAAGCGATCGAACCATACATCGCTGACGCGGCGCGTGTCCTTGGGACATCCCACGCAAATCGCGGATCGTATTTATCGCACGGCGCGGGGGCTGTTTGATCAGGCGGCGGATCAGGGGCCATTTCGTCTGGTTGGCGTCGGTATTTCGCATTTGTCGCCAGCCGCCACGGCAGATGTAGAGGGCGATCTGCTTGATCCGGGTGCGGGTGTGCGGGCGGGGGCGGAGCGGGCGTCGGACGCCATCAGGGCGCGGTTTGGACCGGATGCAATTGTGAAGGGCCGTGCGCTTAGGTGAGGTCTGGAGCGCTTGGGTCTGTGTTTTGTGCGGAGGCGCCCCAAATTCCACCGACGTGCCCGAGTTTTTCCCGGAATGTCAGAAGAGATCCATTAAGCCTTTGTTCCTAATGTATTTATTCCGAAAGCGAGCTGTCGGTATCACGTCGGTTTAACGTCGGTATTACGTCGGTGCGCCCGTTCGGGACCGCGACGATTTGTTAACTTTGTGAGCCTGCCAGACAAGCTTTGCCAACCCGTTAGCGGCGCGCGCGTCAGTCCGTGAGCAACGCCGGGCGCGCCTTGGGGCGCAGCAATACGCCCTTGAGAGCGGCCCGGTTGTGGCCCGGCATGGCGATGAGTTCTTGCGACAAATTCATGCGTTGGGGTTGTCCGGTGAGGCGACCGCGATAAACGGGCAGGCTTTCGGCGACGCGCATGACGTAGTTGCGGGTTTCGTTGAAGGGGATGTGTTCGATCCAGTCGATCACGTCCATTTCGCCGCGCCGGGGGTCGCCGCGTTCGTCCATCCAGCGCAACGGGCGGCTTGGGCCAGCGTTGTAGGCTGCCGAGACCATCAGGGTATTGCCATCGAATACCGTCATCAGTTCGTCGAGATAGGCCGAGCCGATGCGGGCATTGTAAACGGGGTCGACCAAAAGGCGGTCGCCGTCGTAGGGGATTTCGAGGAAGCCTGCGACTTCGCGGGCGGTGGCGGGCATCACCTGCATCAGTCCGCGCGCGCCGACGCCGCTTGTGACGACGGGATCAAATTCGCTTTCGCGCCGTGCGATGGCCAGCGCCAGTTCTGTTGGCACCGGCATCGGATCCACACCAAGATCGGTCACAGGGTAGTACGTGAACGGGACCGTGGTGCCGAAGGAGGCTGCGCGTTTGCCGATCATCGTGGCGTAATGGGGTTGATCGCGTGCGGTTACAAAAGCGCCAAGGCGGATGATGTCGTTGGTTGCCAACGATTCCGTCAGATGCGTGAGGAAGCGTTCGGCGAGATCGACCTGATCCGCAGCATCGAGCAGAAGTGCAGCCTCGAACACCGAGCTTTCGGCAAAGCCTGCGTTGGTGAGATTTGCGGATGGAACTGGCGCGTAGATTGCAGGATCCATCGGACGACCTGCTTTTTCGGCGGCGAGAAGGCCGTAAAAGCTGGTTTGGTATTCCGCGCCGAAGGCATATGCGAGACGGGCGTTTTCGGTGTCACCCATTGCCTCGTGGGCGCGTCCCTCCCAATAGCCAGCACGGCCAAGCGAAATTGGGGTGTCGACAGAGCCGCGAAACCGCAGAAAGTGGCCAAGCGCGGTTTTTGGGTCGTCTTGGTAGGTCAGCGCGATGTAGCCCGAGAGCCATTCGAGATCGGCGAAATTGGAGCCTGAGTCGAGGCCGTGGGGGGAGGCAAGTTTGTAAGCCAGATCGGCGCGCCCTGCCCGCATTTCGGTACGCGCAAGGCTGCGCCGCCATCCCGCCCAGCGTTCGGGCTGACCCAAGGCGTCGGCGCTTTGCGCCAGCATCAGTTCGATGGCGCCTTCGTTGCGACCTTTGCGGGCGCGCCATTGCATGCGTTCGAATTGCAGCCCGGGATGATCCGCAAGCGCCTTTGGCACCGCTGCCACAAGGCCATCAACGCCGTTCTTGTCGCTGCGCAGGGCAAGGCGCGCCTTGGCAAGTTCGGCCCAGCCCTTGGGCGCTAAGGGGATCATCCGGCGGGCGTCGGCGTCGGCACCGCGCCACAAGAGCATGTCAAGGCGATCTGCGTTATGGGGTGCCAGAGCGCGTCCGTACCACGTCAGTAATTTGGTTTGATCGGCCTCGGACAATCGATGCGTCAACCAAGCGTGAAGCGCTTCGGCCTCGGCGTCCGACTCCATGCCTTTGGCGCGAAAGGCCGAGATCAGCGCAACCGCTCCTGCACCCGTCTGGGGATGGTCTGCGCCGAAAAAGGCGATCACGTCGTCAGCGCGCGCGGACAACGGCAGGGTGCTTTCCGAGCGCTGGCGCAAATACGCGAGACCGGGCCAGTCGGGGCGACGGTCAAGAAAACGGATGGCGCTGTCGAAATCGCCCTGTCGCGCCCGCAACCGGTGCCATTCGATGATATCGCGGGCGACAGGGTTGACGCTTTCGGCGGTGCGCAACGCGGCGTACCAGTCTCCGGACTGCATCGCATCAATGGCACGCGACATGGTTTCAGCCTCGCGCACGGTCTGAGCCTGTGCGCTAAATCCGACCCAAATTAGAAAAACCGCCGCGAACAGGGGTTTGATCATGGATGCTGGTCCGTTCAATGCTTGCCCCTCAGCAGGTTTGTTTTAAACCATGTGACGGTGCCTTGGCAATTCATCCTGTGAAGGATAGTGTCCGCGCGCTGTAAAACCACAGTGAACACACATTATGGAGGCGTGTCATGTTGAGAGGGTCGATGCCGGCGCTTGTTACCCCGTTTCGCGATGGCGAAGTGGATTTCGACACGCTGAAACACCTTGTCGAGTGGCACATTGAGCAGGGTTCGAAGGGCCTTGTTCCTATGGGCACGACGGGGGAAAGCCCGACGTTGAGCCACGCCGAGCATGATGCCGTGGTGGAAGCTGTGGTGAAGGCGGTTGCGGGACGGGTTCCGGTGATCGCGGGAGCCGGGTCAAACAACACCGCAGAAAGTGTGCGTTTGGCGCAACATGCGGAGAAAGTCGGCGCGGATGCGATTCTGGTTGTGACGCCTTATTACAACCGTCCAACGCAGGCCGGGCTTTATGCGCATTTCAAAGCGATTCACGATGCCGCGGACATTCCGATCATCATTTACAACATTCCGCCGCGGTCGGTGATTGATATGTCGCCGGAAACGATGGGCGAATTGGCAAAGTTGCCGCGGATCATCGGTGTCAAGGATGCGACGGCGGATGTAACGCGTGTGTCCAAGCAGCGGATCACTTGTGGCACGGACTTTCTGCAGTTTTCGGCGGAAGATGCGTCGGCGCTTGGGTTCAATGCGCATGGGGGACACGGCTGTATTTCGGTGACGGCGAATGTGGCCCCAAAGTTGTGCGCAGAGTTTCAGGAGGCGACGTTGGCCGGGGATTTCGCGACGGGTCTTGCGATACAGGATCGGTTGATGCCGCTGCATGAAGCGATCTTTACGGAACCAGGCCTGTGCGGTGCAAAATACGCGCTGTCGGTACTGGGCAAGTGCTCGGACGAGGTACGGCTGCCGTTGGTGGCTGTCACGGACGGAACAAAAGCCAAGATCAAGAACGCGCTTGTCCACGCCGGTTTGATCAACTGAACCACGCCGCGCCCAGCGCAGACAAAGCCAATGTCACCGGCAGCCTTTGGATGGTTGCCGCGATGGCGGGCTTTGCGGTTGAGGATATGTTTTTGAAATCGGCGGCGGTGTCGATGCCAATCGGTCAGGTGATGATCTGGTTCGGGCTGGGCGGTTCGCTGATTTTCGCAAGCGTGGCTTTGGCGCGGGGGCAATCGCTGTTTCCGCATGCTGTGGTCGAGCCGACGATGCTGGTGCGCAATGCGTTCGAGATCATGGGGCGGCTGTTTTTCACGCTGGCGATTGTGCTGACACCCTTGTCGTCGGCGACCGCTATTTTGCAGGCGACTCCGATTGTGGTGGTGGCGGGCGCGGCGTTGTTCTTTGGCGAAAAGGTCGGCTGGCGGCGGTGGGTGGCGATTTCGGTCGGGCTTTGCGGGGTTTTGGTGATTTTGCGCCCCGGAGCGGACAGCTTTACGGCGTTGTCAATTTTGGCGGTCTTGGGGATGCTTGGGTTTGCCGGACGCGATCTGGCGACACGGGCGGCCCCGAAAACGCTGAGCGGGCCGGTCCTGGGAGTCTGGGGATTTTGGATGATCGTGATTGCCGGGGTCGGCTTTTCGGTCTGGGAAGGCGCCGAGTTAGCCTTGCCAGACGGGCGCGCGGCACTGGCCCTGAGCGGCGCGTGTGCGTTCGGGGCTTGCGGGTATGCATCGCTGACACAGGCGATGCGGACGGGCGATGTGTCGGCTGTCACCCCGTTTCGCTATTCGCGGCTTTTGTTCGGGATTGGCTTTGGCGTTCTCGTGTTCGGTGAAGCACTTGAGCCGCAGATGCTGGCTGGCAGCGCGATTATCGTCGCGTCGGGTCTGTATATTCTGGCGCGGGGGCGGCGTCAGAACTGACGCTGGCGCGCCCGTGTATCGCGCAGAATTTCTACAAGAATCGCGGTCAGAAGACCAAACATCAAAAGCCCGTTGGCCGCAGCCATTCCGCCCAACAGTCGCCATTCCTGTGGGAGCAGGATGTCTCCGAAACCAAGCGTGGTGAAGGCGACGAGGGCAAAATACACCGATGCCTCCAGGGTCGCGAAGATATCGAGCCAAAAGAGCGATACCGCCCAAAGCCAGACCGACACCGTCATCATGAACAACGTCCAGAACAGCGCGAGCGACAAGACCGCGACCAGTTTGGCGCCGTGCGGCGGACGTGCGGACCATCGGTGGAGCCGGATCAGGATTTTTTCCAGCGCCCACCATGAGACGGTTGCGATGATGATCGAGCCGAGGATCAGAATGCTGCCGATGAGGAGTTGTTCAAACATGCCCCCATGTTCCCTGCCCGCGTCCCCGCGTCAAGCGGTCTGGACTTGAAGGGCGCGAACGCCTATCTGCTGCCCGTTATGGCCAAAGAAAAAGACAATCCCAACTACAAGGTCGTCGCCGAAAACCGGCGCGCGCGATACGATTACGCGATCGAGGACGATATCGAATGCGGCATTCAGTTGATGGGATCAGAGGTCAAATCCCTGCGGACGGGTCAGTCAAATATCGCGGATAGCTATGCGACCGTGGACGCAGGCGAGTTGTGGTTGGTGAACAGCTATATCGCGCCGTACGATCAGGCGATGTTCGGCCACGAAGACCGGCGCCGGCGCAAATTGCTGGTGTCAAAAAAGCAACTGTCGGACATGTGGAACGCAACGCAGCGCAAGGGCATGACGCTTGTGCCTTTGGTGATGTATTTCAACCATCGCGGCCGCGCCAAGATCAAGATCGCAATCGCCAAAGGCAAAAGCGCGCCGGACAAGCGCGACACGCAAGCCAAACGCGACTGGAGCCGCCAGAAGGCACGATTGATGAAGGATCACGGGTAGCGAGAAAGCCTCCGGCGGCCAGCTATCGTGGAAACTGAGCAGGTATTCACAAAAACTGCATTGGTTGGGTTGGGCGTCTGCTTGGTTCGAAGCAGGCGCAATCGCATCACTCAGATTGTATTCGGATAGCCGCTGCAACGGGTGTAGTCTGTCGCGACCCCCCAATCGCGGGGACGAAAGGGACACCAATGCTCAAATACAATTATCCAGACGGCAGCCACTGCTATCGCGCGATCCACACCGCCCATGCGGTTTTTACCAACGAGGACGGCAAGCTGATTGCACGGGCCGAAAAGCCAGATCAGTCCGGCATGTATGAATTCGAGATTACAAGCTTTGAGGTTTTGCAGCCGGGAGTCGTTTACGATTGAGCAGTGGGTGGGCGCAGATCTGGTCTGCGCAGAAAGTAGACTTTGCACGGTGCTTGTTGCAGGGTGGAAAGAGCTGGTTTTCGAAATTTCAGCCTGCAGGAGAAAGCCATCTTGGCCGTCAATGCTTTGCAACTCGCGCCGCCACGTCGCACCTACAGTGGGAGCATAACCGATCCCGCGCGCTGGGCGACATGGACCCCGCGCGAAGGCGACATCCTTGTCTGCACGCCCCCTAAATGCGGTACAACGTGGACGCAGACAATTCTTTCCATGCTGGTTCACGGAGGGCCGGATCTGCCCGAAAAGCTGCCGATCCTGTCACCATGGGTCGACGCCGATCTGGGAATTTCGCCCGACGATGTCGCCACCCAGCTTGCCGGGCAGAAGGGGCGGCGGGTCGTCAAAACGCACACCCCTGCCGATGGCTTCGCGATCTGGCGAGATGTCACGGTAATTGCCGTATACCGCCATCCGCTCGATGTTTACTTTTCGCTGCGCAAACACGTCGCAAACATGAAGAACGCCGAAGCGGACCACCCGATGCGCGGGCCGGTGTCACGTTCGTTTCCCACATTTCTTGACGGCACGTTCGATGCGAATGATCTGGATCAGGACACGCTTGCTTCTGTGGCGCTCCATTACAGTGAGACGGTGCTGTCGGGCAGGTTTTCTGACCTCGGGCGGTTTCACTATTCGGACATGATACGCGACGGGCGGAGGACTGTGGAGCGGTTGGCCAAGGCCGCACAGATCGATGCCGACGCCGCGTTGATAGACGCTGTCACCGAGGCGACGGCCTTTGGAGCGATGAAAGCAAATGCGGCGGATTACGCGCCCGTCGGTGGCACAGGCTTTTGGAAGTCTGATGCCGGATTCTTCGATTCGGCCAGCTCGAAGAAATGGGACGGAAAGCTCTCGGAAGAAGAGATCGCACTTTTTCAGGCGCGGCTGACGGATTTGGTCCCAGATGCCGCGGCGCGGGCTTGGTTACAGAATGGCGACGGATAACGGACTCTGGATCGCAAGGGATCTGACGCTGAAATCCAGCAGCACCGGCGTGCTTCTCACACTGTTTTCAGCATCCCGCCATCCACGTGATACGCTGAGCCGACCGAATAGGATGCGCGGGGGCTGCAAATGAAGACGCAGAAATCGGCAAGCTCTTCGACGCTTCCAAAGCGCTTGATGTCGGCGTGTTCATTGGCGACATCCTGGAGGTAGTCCTCCCATGCGTCGCCGTGCAGTTCGCGCGCAGTGTTTTCCCAGTCGGGCGTTCGTATCAGGCCGGGATTGACGGTGTTTACGCGGATATTGCGTTTGACCATTTCGCTGGACAGGCATTTGGAGAACATCAGCAGGGCAGATTTCGTGGTGTTGTAGATGGGTTCGTACCAGAGCGGCTGGACCGCGCAGATCGAGGCGTTCATCAACATCGCACCGCCGCCTTTAGCGTCCATCTGATCGGCAAGGCCGCGCGACAGGCGGACGGCGGCCATCACGTGCAGGTTCCAGAAGTCCGTCCATTTGTCATCCGGGGCCTCGGCGACGGTTTCGTTTGATCCGGTTCCGGCGTTGGAGATAAAAATATCCGCGCCCCCGGCCTTGGCCGCCGCGTCGATGATCTTTTGACAGCCCTCGGCGGTGGAGACGTCTGAGGCGACGGCTATGGTTTGGACGCCGAATTCGTCGGCGATCTGGCGCGCGACTGCTTCTACGGCTTCGGCTGAGCGCGCGTTGATCAGAACATTTGCGCCTTCACGCGCAAAGCCCCGCGCCATTCCGAGGCCGATGCCCTTTGAGCTGCCGGTTATGACGACGAGTTTGCCCTTGAGTTCCAGATCCATGGTGGTCTCCCCTTTTGACAGTGAGGGAAGACGATGTGGGGTGGATGATCAAGAGGCTTTAGGGGCGGGCAAGCAGGAAGTCGGGTTCGATCCCTGATGCAGAGATAGGGCCAGAGACATCATGGTCTGCAAAAAAGCCGTAGTTAGTGATGAGAGCGGTTTTCAGGCCAGCCGCCTGCCCGCCCAGAATATCGGTGTGCAGGCTGTCGCCGACCATGACAGTTCGGGCGGGGTCAATGTCGCCCAGATGGGCAAAGGTCATCTCAAAAATATTGCCGAAAGGTTTGCCGAAAAACTGCGGTTCCACGCCGGTAGCATTTGCGAGGCGGTGGGCAAAGGCGCCCGGTTCGGTGGAAAAGCCGGTTTCACGCGGGGCAACGATATCGGGGTTGCCGACGAATACCGGACGCGGAGCGCGTTTCAGGGAGGTTTCCAGCAAGGTCTGTCGAGCTTCGGTCCAGACGCCGGCCCCCAAAAGGACGAAGGCCTCGGCGGCATCGTATTGCGCAACATCGTCGGCCAGATAGGTCATGTCGAAGTCTTCGATATCTTCGCGACCCAGACTTTCGTCGGCCATGAGCCCCCACTTGCGCGGGGGCTCTTTGTGTAAAGCGTGGATCAGGGTCTTGCGGCTGGTGATCACGTCCTAGGGTGCGAAATCGTATCCAAGACGCGCGTACTTTTTCATGAGATCGGAATGTGGGTTTCCAGCGGCGTTTGAAACGACGATCACGCGTTTTCCGGCCTTTTGCAAAGCCGCCACGCGGTCGGGTACGCCCTCGATGGCGGTTTCTCCAATATTGAGAACCCCGAAGGCATCAAGGAGAAACACGTCGAAATCTTCTGCGAGCGCATCGAGGCTTGGCAGCTTTTGAAAGGCCGCGCGGCGGGTGACCGAAGGCAACCGCTGGCGCACACCCTCGTAGGCCGCAAACGCCTCTTGCATGATCAAATGATTGCGCCCCGAACTTTGGCAGAGACCCATTCCGAGATGACAACGGCCAAGAGAATAACCAGCAGGATCAAAGAGACCTGCGGCCATGCCAGCACGTTGAGAGATGCGGACAGTTGCAGTCCGATGCCACCAGCACCGACCAGCCCCAAAACCGTGGATTCGCGGATGTTGATGTCCCAGCGAAAGACCGCAATGCCCGCGAAGGCAGGCATGATTTGCGGCACGATGCCGTAGGCCATCACCTGCCAGGGTGACGCGCCTGTGGCTTTGATTGCCTCGACCTGACTTTCGTCGATTTCCTCGATCGCCTCATAGAGAAGCTTGGCGCAAAACCCGATGGAGCGGATTGCGATGGCGATGACGCCTGCAAAAACGCCGGGGCCGATTATTGCGATCAGCAAAAGCGCCCAGATCAGCGAATTGATCGAGCGAGTTGATACGATGATCAACAAAGCAAAGGGTCGGACGAGAAAGCGTGACGGTGTAGTGTTGCTTGCCGCCAAAAAGGCGACGGGAACCGCAAGGATCAGCGCGAAGA
>JARFRG010000019.1 GCA_029287375.1 Boseongicola sp.
GGGATGACCGAAACCAACATGAACACCTCGAACCCATATGACGGCGATAGACGCGCCGGAACGGTGGGGTTCCCCTTGCCAGGGGTTGAGGTGATCGTCACCGATCCGGCAACTGGCGCGCCCTTGCCGCAGGGTGAAATCGGCGTGCTGGAAGTGCGCGGGCCCAACGTATTTGCAGGCTATTGGAAGATGCCTGATAAAACTGCGGAAGAGTTGCGCGACAATGGGTTTTTCATCACTGGTGATCTTGGGCGCATCGACGCAGACGGTTATGTTCACATCGTTGGACGCGGAAAAGACCTGATCATCTCGGGCGGCTACAACATTTATCCCAAAGAGATCGAACTGGTGATCGACGATCTGCTGGGCGTCGTTGAAAGCGCGGTCATTGGTGTCCCGCACAAGGATTTTGGCGAAGCCGTCGTGGCGGTCATTGTCGCCCAGGATGGTGTCGAGATTTCGGCGAAAGACGTCTCCAACATGATCAAAGATAATCTGGCCCGCTTCAAACAACCCAAGCGCATCGAGTTTGTCCAAGCCCTGCCACGCAACGCCATGGGCAAAGTGCAGAAAAACGTTCTGCGCGAGGCTTATGACGGGGTTTTCCAGTAAAGCGCGCCGACAAAGCTGATCGAACATTAAAATGAGAAATAGGGAGTTGGTATGACACAGCACAATACGGCTTTGGCTATTGCCGCCTTGAAAGACCTGCTAGGAGATCGTCTGTCCACCGGCGAGTCCATCCGGGAAATCCACGGCAGGGATGAGGCCTATTCCGAACCCGCTTTGCCGGACGCAGTCGCGTTTCCGGAAAGCACCCAAGAGGTTTCGGCGATCGTGAAGATTTGCGCGCAACATAGGGTGCCGGTTGTGCCGTTCGGTATCGGCACATCACTGGAGGGTCACGTCATCCCGACCCATGGCGGGATCAGTGTTGATACCAGCCGGATGAACAAGATTCTTGAAATCCATGAAAGCGATCTCGACGCGGTTGTGCAGCCTGGGGTTTCACGCACACAGCTAAACCAGGAACTGCGCGCCACCGGTTTGATGTTCACTGTCGACCCTGGCGCCGATGCGACGCTTGGCGGGATGGCTGCCACACGCGCATCAGGCACGAACACGGTTCGCTACGGCACGATGCGCGAGAATGTCTTGGCGCTAGAAGTTGTTTTGCCCGACGGCACGATAATCGAAACTGGATCGCGGGCGCGAAAATCCTCGGCCGGCTATGATCTTACGCATCTCTTTGTCGGCTCAGAAGGCACGCTTGGGATCATTACACGGCTGACAGTGCGCCTGTTCGGCCAACCAGAGACGATACTTGCCGCCACCTGCGGATTTGAAACGGTCGACGCCGCCGTTAATAGCGTCATCATGGCCATCCAGATTGGTATTCCAATGGCCAGGATCGAATTGCTGGATGAGGTCCAGATGAAAGGGATGAACATCTTCAATCCGGATCTGAATCTGCCAGAAAAACCCCATCTTTTTCTGGAATTTCATGGTTCAGACGCCAGCGTGAAGGAGCAGGTGGAGCTTTTCGAAGGTGTCGGTGAGGAATTCGGCGCTTCGGACTTCGCGTGGGCCACAAAGGCCGAGGATCGCGCTCGCCTGTGGGCGGCGCGGCATAACGCCTATTACGCGGGGAAGTCCCTTCGCAAAGGCTGCGAGAGCGTTGTCACTGATTGCTGTGTCCCCATCTCGGAACTGGCGGACTGCATCGCTCGCACCAAGGAGATTATCGACGAGGCTGGTTTGATCGCCCCAATCGTTGGGCATGTGGGGGACGGCAATTTTCACCTGTTGATCCTGTTTGACCCCAACGATCCCGAAGAACTGACAAAAGCCAAGCAGCTTGCATCTGATGTAAACCGAGTCGCATTGTCTTTTGGCGGGACCGTAACCGGCGAGCATGGCGTCGGTACGGGCAAGAAGAAATACATGGTCGAAGAACACGGCGCAGCCTATGCGCTAATGGCGACGTTGAAGCGTGCGGTGGATCCGGAGAATATCATGAACCCGGGAAAAACCGTCGACATCAACTGACACATCATAGGGAAAGTGGTTGATCTCGGCAGGGCGGTTGTTTTCTAAAACGGCATCCAGAATGGCTATTTTTGCAAGTTCTAAGCGCTGTCCTGCCGGGCAAGCGATCTAAACCACGCAAAATCTGTGCTCTTAGCGAGTGTCAGCAAAGCGCAGCTTTCGCATTGCGGTATTTTTGACAAGCGAGTGGCGGCTGAGCGGGACGAAGCTGCCGTCTGTTTGAACGTATCAGATGTTAGGCTTGTAGGCTAACGATCGTTTCCCTCACCGCAATTTGCACGGCGGGGGGCAATAATCCCATGACTGAAGTGCATTGCCACGAACGGTCCTTTTGAACACTGGGGCGACCCAACCAGAACCATCGAAAATTCTTGTACCATGACCCCTTGGTAATACCTCGTTAGACGTTGGCACGTTTTTGTCCCCCAAGACCGGACATTCGCCATCCTGCGGCAACTAGGTAGGTTTGGGCTC
>JARFRG010000247.1 GCA_029287375.1 Boseongicola sp.
GCGAGAAGTTCAGTCGGCAGGTGGCCCGTGTCGGCTTTGCGGACGTAGCCGGGAAGGTCGGAAAAGATCGAGCGGCGGGCCAAAGCGGCCATTGTGAGTTTGGTCAAAACATGTCCTGATATTCTGTCAGATTTGGGCGGGGCGTATCATACTGAGCCTGAATTGCACGGTCTATCTTGGCATACCGGGGTTGCGGTGTGGTAATTGGGGCTCTGCCCCGCCGCCCCTTGGGCGGCCCCCCAGGTATTTTCAAAGGGTGAAATGGGGCAGGTTAACCAAGGGTTGTCGCAACGGGCGTGGTTGGGTGTTGCGCGCGGGAAGCGCAATCGTAAACGTCATGTTTTGCGGGGGAATTCGCAGAAACGGCACGTCGGTATCGCGTCGGTATTACGTCGTGTTGATGGCTCAGGCTGCAATTCCGTTCATGAAGGAACAAGGGGGTGGGCGTATTATCAGTATTGGCTCAACCGGAAGTCTTGGTGCGGAACCGGGGTTTGGCGCCTATACGGCAATGAAGCATGGGCTTGTGGGGCTGACAAAAACACTTGCCGCTGAATTCGGGGTTGATGGTATTCTGTGTAACACGGTTTGTCCGGGCTACATTGCAACAGATATGCATAGTGCCGCGAACGCGCGACTTGCGATTAAGCAGGATGTCACGGTGGATCAGATCGAAACGCAGCGCTACGCTGCCGTCGCGACCAGAAGAGCTGGATTTCCCGTTGATGTGGCAAACGCGGTTGCGTATCTCGCGGGGCCTCAAGCGAGCTATGTGACAGGGATCAATTTGCCTGTCACCGGTGGTGTGCCGTATGGGATCTGATCTTTTTTGGCTTGGGTCGTGTATTTTTGAAATGGGGTAGAGGGCCTCGCCAAGAGGCCCTTTCCTTTGCGTTACTCCATTGCTTCCAATTCATCGATGAACCCGGAGATCATCGACAGGCCCTTGTTCCAGAAGGCCGGGTCGGATGCATCGAGGCCGAAGGGGGCGAGGAGTTCCTTGTGGTGTTTGGAGCCACCGGCTTTCAGCATGTCGAAGTATTTGGCTTGAAAGTCGTCGCCGCCTTCTTCGTAAACCGCATAGAGCGCGTTCACGAGGCCGTCACCAAAGGCATAGGCGTAGACGTAGAAGGGTGAGTGGACGAAGTGCGGGATGTAGGCCCAGAAGGTTTCGTAGCCGTCCATGAAGTCGAATGCGGGGCCGAGGCTTTCGCCTTGAACGGACATCCAGAGGGCGTTGATGTCGTCGGGGGTGAGTTCCCCGTTTTGACGTGCAGCGTGGAGTTTGCATTCGAAGTCGTAGAACGCAATCTGGCGGACGACGGTGTTGATCATGTCCTCGACCTTGCCGGCGAGCATGACTTTGCGTTCGGCTTGCGTAGGCGCGTTCTTGAGGAGGCGGCGGAATGTGAGCATTTCGCCGAAGACCGAGGCGGTTTCCGCGAGCGTAAGTGGGGTTGAGGACAGGAGTTCGCCTTGGCCAGCCGCGAGGCGCTGGTGGACGCCGTGGCCGAGTTCGTGGGCGAGGGTCATCACATCACGCGGTTTGCCGAGGTAGTTCAACATGACGTAGGGGTGGACGTCGGCAACGGTGGGATGGGCGAAGGCTCCGGGGGCTTTGCCGGGTTTTACCGCGGCGTCGATCCAGCCCTTGTCAAAGAAAGGTTCGGCCAGTTTGGCCATTTCAGGATCGAATTCACCATAGGCAGAAAGTACGGTTTCGCGGGCTTCGTCCCAGCCGACGAGGCGTTCACTTTCCATCGGCAGCGGCGCGTTGCGGTCCCAGACTTCCATGCGGTCGAGACCGAGCCATTTGCGTTTGAGTTCGTAGTAGCGGTGGCTGAGCTTTGGGTAGGCGTCGACGACAGCATCGCGGAGGGCTTGTACGACTTCGGGTTCAACATGGTTCGAGAGGTGCCGACCGGTTTGCGGGGTGGGCATGCCGCGCCAGCGGTCTTCGATCTCTTTTTCCTTGGCGAGTGTGTTGTGCACGCGCGCAAAGAGTTTGACGTTTTCGCCGAAGACGCGGGCGACTTCGCGGGCGGCGGTTTCGCGTGTGTCGCGATTCTGGTCGGTGAGGTCGTTGAGGGTGGCCTCTAAGCCTCGCGTTTCGTCGCCGATGACAAACTCGAGGCCCGCGATGGTTTCGTCGAACAGGCGGTTCCAGGCGGCGGCGCCGACGGTGGATTGGTCGTGGAGGAATTTCTCTAACTCGTCGGACAGCTGATAGGGGCGCATGGTGCGCATGCGGTCGAAGATCGGCTTGTAGCGCAAGAGATCGGAGTTGTCACCGAACAGGGCATCGAGGGCTTTGTCGTCGATGCGGTTCAGTTCGAGCGAGAAGAACACGAGTGGGGTCGTGTAGGCGGTGATCTTGTCCTGCGCGTCGGACAGCGCTTTGGCGCGGTCGGCATCGGTGGTGATCTGGTAGTAACGCAGGCCCATAAAGGACATGACGCGGCCCGCGATCATATCGATTTTCTCGTATCGAAGCACGCAGTTCAGCATATCGGCAGCGTCTAGGTTGGCGAGTTTGCCTTCGTAGTCTGTGGCGAAGGAGCCGCAGGCCTCTTCCAGCCAGTCCATGTCACGCTTCAGGTCAACCGCGTCGGGGCTTTCGTAGAGATCGGTGAGATCCCATTCGGGGAGATCTCCGAGGTCGCGTGCGCCAGTGGCATTGGCGTCGAAAGCGGGGCGTGGTGTGAAATTCATGGGTGGCTCCGTTGAAAAGGCTTTGTTGTCAGATAGGGGCTGTGGCCGTCGACCGGAAGGCGAAAAGTTCGGATATTCAGCTGTAGGCGTCAAGCATCGCTTTAAGATCTGCCAATGTGTTGGCTTCTGTGGCGGGTTTGTCTTTGCGCCAACGCGACATCCGGGGGAAGCGGAGGGCGACGCCGGACTTGTGGCGGGTGCTTTGCGCGATGCCTTCGAACGCGATCTCGAAGACGTGGGCTGGTGTGACCGAGCGAACGGGACCAAAGCGTTCGCGGGTGTTTTTGCGGACCCATGCGGTGATCTCGCGGAACTCGGCGTCGGTGAGGCCGGAGTAGGCTTTGGTGAAGGGGACGAGGGCCTCGCCGTCCCAAACCGCAAAGGTGAAGTCGGTAAAGAGGTTGGCGCGGCGTCCGTGGCCCGCTTGCGCATAGATCATCACGGCGTCGATCACGAGGGGGTCGACCTTCCATTTCCACCAATCGCCCTTGCGACGGCCATCGCGGTAGGGGCTGTCTTTGCGTTTGAGCATAACACCTTCGGCCGCGATTTCGCGGGAGCGCTCGCGCTCGCGTGCGAGGTCATCCCAGGTCAAAAATTCGAGCAAAGGGGACGGGCGAAGGGGTGCTTCGGGCGGAACGGTCGCGATGAGTGTGTCAAGACGTGCGTGGCGCTCGGCGAAGGGTCTTGCACGGATGTCCTCGCCGTTGTGCTCGAGGAGGTCGTAGGCGCGCAGGATCACCGGCGCGTCTTTTAGCAGTTTGGCGGGTACGGTCTTGCGCCCGATGCGTTTTTGCAGGGCGGCAAAAGGCATGGGCATTTCGGCGGCCCAGGCAAGGATCTCTCCGTCGATGACGCTGCCGGAGGGTAGAAAATCTGTGAGCATTGCAAGCTCGGGGAAGCGATCGGTCATTAGTTCTTCGCCGCGCGACCAGAGGTGGTGGGTGCCGCCGCGCAGGACAAGCTGGCCCCGGATGCCGTCCCATTTATGTTCTGCTGTCCAGTCAGACGGCGCGCCAAGGTGTTCGGGGGCGGTTTCGAGTTGGTAGGCGAGGTAGAATGGATAAGGTTTCGAGAGGTCCGCTTCGGGGTTGGGAGCAAGGATCAGGTCGTCAAAGGTTGTGTCGTCTGGGGTCCATTTTCCCATAAGACGGTGCGCAAGCTCAGGTTCCTCGATGCCAGTTGCGCGCGCGAGGGCACGTGTCATCAGTTTTTGGCTGACGCCCATGCGGAAGCCGCCTGTGATGAGTTTGTTGAAGGTGAAGCGTTCGGGCGTATCGAGGCGATCCCATGCGTCGAGAATGCGGGTTTTGCGGTCGGCTTCTTCGAGTGACGCAAGCGATTTTATATCACCGATCCATTCGGTGAGAGACCTGTCTGACGTGGCCGAAGGTGGCGGCAAGACGAGAGCGATGGTTTCAGCGAGGTCTCCGACGATTGGGTAGCTTTCCTCGAACAGCCATAGCGGGATGCCCGCCCGTTCGGCGGCCCATTCGCGCAGTTTTGACGTTGTGACGGTGCGTTTGGGGCGGCGCCCGGACATGAGTGCTATGGTCCAGAGGCGATCGGTGTCTGGCGCGATTTCGAAATAGTCCGCCAGCGCCGCAACCTTTTCGTTCGTGCGGGTGGTTTGATCGAGCGCGGAAAAGAGAGCGGCAAAGCGTTTCATCTGGCCTGAAACGAATGGCCCCCGTCCCTGAGATCAGGAACGGGGGTGTGCACGTGATGGAATGCGAATGTCATACAGGGAGTATAGCACGCGCGTTTCACAGGTCACATGCGGGCGGTGCTATTTAGATGCGCAATGCGGTAGAGTTCCGCTTGCGCATCGGTGGACAGCGGGCTGTTGAGCGCGCGTGTGACGTCATGATGCGTCAGGCCGATGTCGCGCAGGGCAAGGTCGTCAAGTTCTGTCAGCGCCCTGAGCTGGCGGCGTGCGCGACGGGCTTGCACGCGTGCGATGAGCTTGTTTGACAGGTCTGCCAGCGGGTGTCCGGCAGGCCGTGCAGATGAATAGTCGCAGCTGAAATCAGTCATGGTCGTCTCCTCAAATGTTGGCGGACCAACTCTTTGGCCTTGAGAAGAGAATGCGATTTGGATATGCATCAATCAAACGAATAGATTTGACTTGATCATGCAGTTTTTCTGATAGGTGATAAAATGAACATTCAGGCAGCCCCTCGGATACCGCTTTTGGATCTGGATTTACTTCAGACCGTGGTGGCGATTGCCGACACGGGCAGTTTTTCGAATGCGGCTGCGGTGGTGCATCGCACGCCGTCTGCGATTTCGATGCAGGTTAAAAAGATCGAAGTGATGCTGGGGCGCCCGATTTTTGTGCGCGACAGCCGTTCCGTTCGGTTCTTGCCCGATTGCGCGTTTTTGCTGGATCATGCGCGGCGGATGCTTGCGCTGAACCGCGATACTGTCGCGCGTTTTGTGCAGCCTGATGTACAGGGTGTGGTGCGGCTTGGAGCGCCGGATGATGTGGCCGAACGGTTTCTGCTTGGGATGCTGAGACGGTTTGGCGAAACGCATTGCTGTGTGACAGTGAACGTCGTGGTCGACACAACAGATCGCATGGTTGACGCCTATCACGCCGGGGATCTGGACCTTGCAATTATCACATGTGAGGCGGGATTTAGCGGAACAGAAGAGGCCGAGGTCCTTATGCGCGAAAAGCTTGTCTGGGCGACGCGGCGTGGTGGAATTGCAGCGCAGCAGGTGCCGTTGCCGGTGAGTGTATGGGACGAGACCTGCGTTTGGCGCAATGCCGCGACCAAAGCGCTTGACGGGCAAGGCATGGATTGGCGTGTGGCGTTTCAAAGTGGAAATATCTCAGGGCAGCGGGCGGCGATCCTTGCAGATTTGGCGGTTGCTCCGATTGCGCACTATGGGCTTGGCGGGGATATCGTCGAGGCGCCGGCGAAGTACGGGCTGCCAAAGTTGCCGGGTTATGCGCTTGGGCTCTTGCATGGGCGCAACGACAATTCGGCCGTGATGGCCGCGGCGGATCATCTGCGGGCTTGTTTTAGCCGCGAGGGGTAGGCGCGAAAGCCCGCAGGCCTTCGCGTTTGGTTTTGGTTAGATGCCGATGAATGGCTGAGCAATTCGCGGGATCAGGCGACGGAACCGCAGTGGCGCGTCCGTTGCGGCAAGGCAGATGCAGACATCGCCTTCTTCGGCAATCGGCGTGTGATGCAGGTCTTCGTTGGCAATCTCGATGTCACCGCGACCAAAGCGCCCGTCTTCATCCTGAAATGCGCCTTTCAGAACAAGCGTGAGTTCCGTTCCGTTATGACCGTGGTCAGGCATGGCCGCACCTGCCGGAATTTGCAGAAGGCGCACGGTGGCCTGGCTTGATGTCTTGAGGACGGCATGTTTGACGCCGCCGCCAAGGTTGCGCCAGCGCACACTGTCAAGGTCGCCACCAACGTAGCCTTGCAAAGGAGACGGCAGAACCGCGCCCTTTGTCGGCGTGGATGGTTTTGGCGCGGACGAGGCTCTGGCGATAAGCTCGAGAGTCGCATTCAGCGCGTTCTCGGTCATTTCGACCGTATCGTCTTCGTCGATCAGCGCTCCGCCAACGGCATCGAAACTTGCAAGCCGTGCACGGCACTCGTCACACAACGATATGTGCGTCGCGACCACGAGGCTGAACGCCTCGGGCAGATTGCCGGAGGCATAGCCCATCAACAAACTGTCGGTCAGGTGGTGTTTGATCTGTTCCATTTCACGTCTCACTTCATTGCGTGGCGCAAACGCTCCAGCGCCAGCCGTATTCTCGATTTAATCGTTCCCAGCGGAAGACCTGTTTCCTCCGCAATTTCACTGTGGCTCAAATCGCCGAAGTAGGCCTGTTCGATGAGAAGTCTCTGTTTCTCGGGCAATTCGGCGACCGCTTGGGCCAATCTTGTCGTTTCCTGTTGCATAACGAGCACATCTGCCTGATCCGGCTCTGCCTCTGGACCCCATGGCAAATCTTCTGGTTCTGGCCGCTTTTGCTTGCGCAGGGCGTCGATCTTTTTGTTCCGCGCGATTGTAAAGATCCATGTCGAAACGCTTGCGCGGCTCGGATCAAACAAATGGGCCTTCTGCCAGAGTGTGGCCATTACCTCCTGTGTGCATTCTTCGGCCAGAGTTTCCCCTGATCCGCCTCTCATCAAAAACGATTTCACCCTAGGGGCGAAATGCGAGAAAATCTGCGCGAAAGCTTTGCGGTCGCGATCCATGTGAATGCGTCGGACAAGCGCTGGCCAGTCGTGATCTTGTACTTTTGTCATAGGGCTCGCTGAGCCCCGAGGCTGAGTAGTCGTGCTTTCATGGCCACCACCATACGGCGACGGTTTGTTCTTTGCATCAACTTCCCTGACAGCGGTATCTTTCAGCATTTGTGTTGTTTACGCGTTGCCCCGCGCGTTGGATCAAAATGAAAGATCTGCTGTATTTTTAATCTACGTGAGCGTCCGACGCGTAAAGAAGAGGAAGCAAGGTCGGGAGACGGGAATGCCGTTTGAAGAACGCAGCTCTGCTGCGAAGAGTATTGTTGTGATTGGTGGCGGTATTTCCGGGATGGGTGCAGCATATCATCTGGCTGAAACAAGCCGGGTGGTCTTACTTGAAAGTGCGTCACGTCTAGGCGGGCACGCACGTACGGTCGTTGCGGGCAAGAATGGAGACCAGCCGGTTGATACGGGCTTTATTGTCTTTAATCACCGCAACTATCCACATCTGACGAAGCTTTTCGCGGATCTTGATGTGCCGACTGTACCAAGCAAGATGAGTTTTGGCGTGTCTGCGCGCGGGGGTCGGTTGGAGTACGGCCTCGCCGATGCCGACACGATTTTGGCACAGAGATCGAATGTTGCGCGACCGCAGTTCTTGCGGATGATCCGGGACATTGTGCGGTTCAATTCAAAAGCCGACGAAATCGCGAAACCCGACATGACGATTGGTCAGCTTATCTCAGTCTTAGGCTTGGGCGCATGGTTTCGCGATTATTATCTGACGCCGTTTTCCGGCGCGATCTGGTCGACACCGACGGCGCAAATACTGGATTTCCCGGCGCGTGCGATGATCGAATTCTTCAAGAACCACGGCCTGTTGGGCTATTATGGCGACCCTCAGTGGTTCACTGTGAAAGGTGGATCAATAGAGTATGTGACACGGCTTGGTGCTGCGATGCGTTCTCGGGGAGTGGACGTGCGGCTTGGCGCCCAGGTTCAGGCAGTACGGCGCACTGCATATGGCGTTGAGGTGCGATTGAACGGTGGCGAGTGGGAGGCGTTCGACGAGGTTGTTTTTGCCACCCATTCGGACGACACACTTGGTCTTTTGTCGGATGCGAACGGAGCCGAACGTAATGCTCTGAGCGCAATTCGCTATCAGCCGAACCGGGCTGTTTTGCACTGCGATGCCTCTGTCATGCCAAAACGCCGTAAGGTTTGGTCGTCATGGTCATATGTGGATACCGGCAAGTCGCCGGACGATCCGATTGATCTGAGTTATTGGATGAATTCGCTTCAGCCGATCCCGCAAGAGGATCCGATGTTTGTGACACTGAACCGAACGGCTCCGATCCGCGAGGAACTGATCTATGACGAGGCAGAATTCCGGCATCCGGTTTATGATTTGGCGGCGTTTGCGGCACAGGATCAACTTCGTGCGATGAACGGGCGAAACAAGACATGGTTTTGCGGTGCATGGATGAAAAACGGCTTTCATGAGGATGGGCTTGGCAGTGCAATGGACGTCGTGCAGGCAATGAGCGCCCCCGGACAGATGGCTGTGGCGGCCGAGTGACCCAAGCCGTCGAACATATCGATGGCCAGACCTTTCACGGTCGCAAGGGCGCATTGGAAAATGCGTTTCGCTATTCTGTGGATTATGTGCTGTTGGACGCCGAAGCGACGCCGCCCGCCCCGTTCTTGTTTGCGCGCAATCGCGCCGGCTTGGTGTCTGTTCAAGACAGAGATCACGGGGGCGAACCGAAGGCTGGGCGCGGTGCGCTCTGGGTGCGGGAGGTTCTGACCACAGCTGGTGCGCCGTTTGAGATTGGACGGATCGAGTTATTGGCCCAGCCGCGGGTTTTGGGCCATGTGTTCAATCCGGTGAGTTTCTGGCTGGTGTATGATGCTGGGAGCGCTCTTCGGACGGTCATTCCGGAAGTGACCAACACTTACGGTGATCGCCATTCATATTTGTGTCATCATGACGATTGGCGCGAAATCGGGCGTGAAGACACGTTGATGGCGGGCAAATGTCTGCATGTGTCGCCGTTTCAGCCGATCGAAGGCGGGTACACGTTTCGGTTCGATATTCGACCTGACAAGATTGGGATTTGGATTGACTACACATCCGGGAATGGTGGGCTTTTGGCGACGCTGACCGGACCACGCCGGGTTCTGACGACGGGAACGATTTTGCGGGCATTGGTGCGCCGACCGTTCGGGTCGCGACGCGTGCTTGGGTTGATACATTGGCAGGCGCTGAAGTTATGGTGGAAGGGGGCAGCGTTTCAGGCGCGGCCCAAGCCTCCGCAGGAAGAGGTGTCTCGGTGAGTGCGCGCGCAGACCGACTTCCGGCCTATGCAATTTTTGCGGCAACCCTCGCGGCGGCGGGATTGCCGATTTACATCCATGCGCCGAAGTTTTTTGTGGATGAATATGGCGTGAGTCTTGCGGCGCTGGGCGCTGTTTTGTTCGGGTTGCGGCTATTGGATGTTGTGCAGGATCCGCTGCTTGGATGGTTGAGCCAGCGCTATGGTGCGTGGCGTCGAAGCTCGGTTGCGGTGGCGGGTCTGGTGATGTCTATCGCGATGATCGGCCTGTTTGCAGTCGAGCCTCCCGTGACACCGCTGATCTGGTTTGCTCTGACGTTGGCGTTGCTGTTTTCGGCATTCAGCTTTCTGACAATAACTTTCTACGCGCAAGGCGTCCGCAAAGCGGATTCCATGGGTGGCGCGGATGGCCATGTAAGGCTCGCGACATGGCGCGAGTCGGGCGCTCTTTTGGGTATTTCGTTGGCGGCAGTTATGCCGGTGGCGCTTGTGCCGTTGACGGGTGCGCCGTTTGCTGTTTTTGCGATGATTTTCGCAGGAGCGGTCGCGATTGCGGTCTTTGCAATGCGCGGCGAGTGGCAGGCAGGCGGAACGGTTGCAGGTGTAGGGTTTCGCCCCATTCTTGCGGACCCATTGGCGCGCCGGCTGTTATTGATCGCGCTTTTAAACGCCACTCCGGTGGCGGTGACGTCGACCTTATTTTTGTTCTTCGTCGAAAGTCGGTTGGGCGCCCCGGGATGGGAAGGACCGCTCTTGCTGCTGTTTTTCCTTGCGGCGGCGGCTTCAGCGCCGGTTTGGGGCAGGATGGCGGTGCAGATTGGCGCAAAGCGCGCACTTATGGCCGGTATGGCCCTTGCGATTGTATCGTTCGGGTTCGCGGCGTTCCTTGGGACTGGGGACACTTTGGCATTCGCAGTGATTTGCATTGCGTCGGGGGCGGCTCTTGGGGCCGATATGACATTGCTGCCGGCTATCTTTGCACGCCGGATGTCGGATATTGCGCCAGACGCCGCAGAAGGGTTCGGCCTTTGGTCGTTCGTTTCAAAATTCACCCTCGCGTTTGCGGCTGTCGCATTGCTGCCGCTGCTAGAGGCCTCGGGGTTTGAGCCGGGTGCGACCACGACGGTCTCGGACGAGGCATTGAACACTTTGACACTGATGTATGCCGTGTTGCCTTGCATATTGAAGCTGATTGCGATGGCGCTTCTTGCGCTTACGCCAATTGAGCCGAGCTATGCAGGCACGGCTTTGCAGGAGAGCTGAACCATGGACATTCTTCTTGGTATTTTGATTGGATTCTTGATCGTTTTTGCAGCGATTTTTGCGCAGTCCAGATTTTTAGATTTTCTGGCGCAGTCGCCGCAAGATTACACGAACAACACCCCTGATTTTGACATTCGCGAGCAGTTGAACGGGCCGATTGCCTGTGAGGGCGTGATCTATGGGCCAACGGGGCGCGTGACCTCCCGATTTATTGCCGAATTTCACGGCGAGTGGCACGGCAACGAAGGGCGCATGACCGAGCATTTCCGCTATGACAGCGGTGCTGTTCAGGACCGCGAGTGGCGGCTTTCGTTGTCGGAGACGGGTCGTATTCGCGCGGAGGCATCTGATCTGGTTGGTGTCGGGACCGGCCAGCAAATGGGGTCGGGCGTGTGCCTGAATTACACGATCCGGCTTCCGGAAAGCGCGGGCGGGCATGCTCTTGATGTGGTGGATTGGATGTATCTGGTCGAGAACGGCACGATCATCAATCGTAGTCAGTTCCGCAAGTTTGGTATTAAAGTGGGCGAACTTGTTGCAACCATGCGACCGCTTGAGGTGCGCCATACAGACGAACGGAAAGATGCGGCATGAGAGCCTGGGCTGGTAAGCGGTATTGGATTGTTGGTGCATCTGCCGGTCTGGGACGTGAAGTGGCACGCCAGATCAGTCAAATGGGTGCAGAGGTCATTCTGAGTGCGCGCAGCGAAGACGAATTGAACACCTTGGCGGCCGAATTGCCGGGCAAATCGGTTGTTGCACCAATGGATATTGCGAGCGACGAGAGTGTCGCTGCGGCGGCTGGGTCTGTCGGACATATTGACGGCATGGTGTTTCTGGCGGGGGTCTACTGGTCGTTCGGGTCGACAAATTGGGAGGCCGAGAACGCGGTCAGAATGATTGATGTCAATCTGACAGGCGCACTACGAGTCCTTGGACATATTGTGCCGCAGATGGTTGAGCGCGACGCAGGCCATATTGTTTTCACTGGTTCTTTGTCGGGATTCCGGGGCTTGCCGAAGGCTGTTGGCTATGGAGCGTCGAAGGCGGGCCTGATGTCATTGGCCGAGACGATGTACGCCGATTTGCGCAAGACTGGCGTGCAAGTTCAACTGATCAATCCGGGCTTTGTGAAGACCCGTCTGACCGACAAGAACGACTATGCAATGCCGTTCATCATGGAGCCCGAGCAGGCCGCACGCGTTTATGTGGAGCATATGGGGACAGATCGGTTTGCGAAGAATTACCCGATGCTTTTCAGCTCGGCGATCCGGTTTACGCAGTTTTTGCCGGATTGGCTGTACTATCGGCTTTTCGGGTGAACGCGCCTAAATTCCGAGGCGGTCACGAAGCGAATACCACGTCATTCCAAGCGTAAGCAGAGGAAGGCGGGCGTGCTTTCCGCCTGGAAATGACCCTGTTGGCAGTTTTGAAAGCAACTCAAAACGCCCGGCTTCTCCTGCGATTGCCTCGGCGATGATTTTGCCGGCCAGGCCGGTGATCGCAACGCCGTGCCCGGAGAAACCAGCAGCTGCGATAACGCCGGGTTTGACCTGTGAAATCAAAGGCAGACGGGTCATCGTGATGCCAAGCGTGCCACCCCAGTGATAATCGATTTTCACTCCCTTTAGTGTCGGGAACAGCTTTTCCATGCGGGTGCGCAGAGCGCCCAGAATGTCGGTTGGAAATCCAAGCGTGTAGCTTTCGCGACCGCCAAAGAGCAGGCGTTTGTCTTCGGACAGGCGGAAGTAGTTCACGACAAAACGGTCATCGGCGACGGCAACGTCTTTGGTCAGGACCATTTCGGCGCGATCGCCGAGTGGCTCGGTGGCGGCGATGAAGGAGTTGATCGGCATGACCCGGGCAGAGACTTCGGGCAGCAAATCGGGCATGTAGCCGTTACCCGCCAAAACGATGTGATTGGCCTTGATCGTGCCGTGATTTGTGATGAGGCGACCGGTTTCAACTGATGTTGCTTCGGTCATTTCAAATATGCGGACGCCTGCGGCTTCTGCGCCCTTTGCCAGACCAAGAGCGTAGCGAAGCGGATGAATATGCCCGGCGTCCCAATCCATCACGCCACCGCGATAGCCTTTGCTTGGGCAGATCGCTTGAAACGCGTCTGCGTCCAGATATTCGGTTTCATAGTCATAGGTCTTGCGGAGCCAGTCCGCATAGTCGCGCCAGTCCTTTGCTTCGGTGTCCGACCAGACACCGTGGAGGACACCCGGTTTGTAGGCGGCATCGGGCGCGTGTGTGGCGGCAAGTTCGCGTGTGAGGGCTTTGGCCTCGACGGTCAGATCCCAAAGTGCGCGCGCCTCGTCCGAGGTGACGCGTTTTTGTAGCCAGTCCTGCCACTTGTTCCAGCCCGTGCCGACTTGACCGCCGTTTCTGCCTGAGGCGCCAAAACCCACGCGATGCGCATCGATGACCACCACGTCGAGGCCCTTTTGGGCGGCATGGAGGGCCGTTGACAGGCCCGTGTAGCCAGCGCCGACGATGGCCACATCTGCGCGGATATCGCCATCAAGCGATGGGCGTTCGGCGCTAAGGTCCGCGGTGGCGGCGTACCAGCTTTGGGGATACGTGCCGGGCGCGTCGTTACGGTAAAGAGGGTTCATGATCGTCAGACGTTCAACAGGAGGTGTTCGCGTTCCCATGGGCTGATCACCTCGAGGAACTCTTCGTATTCTGTCAGTTTTACGATCTCGTAGACGCGGCAAAACTCCTCGCCCAAGACCTCGCGGAACGAGGTTGCGGCGGCGAATTCGTCGAAGGCCGCAAAGATACCACGCGGAATTTCTTCTTCGGCGTCATAGGCGTCGCCTTTGAACTCGTCCTTTGGGGCGATGCCGTCGACCATGCCGAGGTACCCGCAGGCGAGGGAGGCCGCGATCCCGAGGTAGGGATTGCAGTCCATTCCGGGGAGACGGTTTTCGACGCGTCTTGCCTGGGGGTCGGATACCGGTACGCGGATCGCTGTGGTTCGGTTGTCGCGCGCCCATTCCAGGTTGATAGGCGCAGCATTGTCTTTGACGTAGCGGCGGAACGAATTGACGTAGGGCGCAAACAGTGGCGTTGCTGCAGGGACAAAGCGTTGCAGTCCGCCGATGAAGTGCATGAATTCAGCCGTTTCCTCGTCGTTCTCGTCAGAAAAGATGTTGCGACCGGTTTCGGTCGAAACGACTGAATGGTGGATATGCATGGCTGATCCGGGTTCGGTTTGGATCGGCTTTGCCATGAAGGTCGCAAAGCAATCGTGGCGCAGCGCGGCTTCGCGGATGAGGCGTTTGAAAAAGAAGATTTCGTCGGCGAGTTTAACGGGATCTCCGTGGCGCATGTTGATCTCAAGCTGACCTGCGCCGCCTTCTTGTGTGATGCCGTCGATTTCAAACCCTTGGGCTTCTGCGAAGTCGTAGATGTCGTCGATAACGGGGCCGAACTCATCCACGGCCGAGATTGAGTAGGCCTGGCGCGCGGCGGCGGGGCGGCCTGAGCGACCAACCATGGCCTGGATTTCCTGCCCTGGGTCAGTATTGCGGGCGACGAGGTAGAATTCCATCTCTGGCGCGACGATTGGCTGCCAGCCCCGCGCGTTGTACAATTCGACCACGCGTTTCAGAACATTTCGCGGTGCAAATGGCACGGGTTCACCAGTTTTCAGTTCTGCATCGTGGATGACCTGAAGTGTCCAGTCGGCAGTCCACGGCGCGGCAGTGGCGGTGGACATATCGGGTTTTAGAACCATGTCCGGTTCGGTGAAGCCACCTTCACCCGCAGCTTCGCCCCAACCACCCGTGATGGTCTGAAAGAAGATCGAATTTGGCAGGTAGAACTGCTTTTGCGTTGCGAATTTTGACGCCGGCATAGCCTTGCCGCGCGCAATGCCGGACAGGTCCGAAATAATACATTCAACTTCATCAAGCCGATGCCCCTCAATGTATTTGATTGCGGGGTCGGGGAGTTGGTCCATCCAGTCAGCCATGATGGGATCCTTTAAAAAATGCGGCGATGCGTGATGCCATTTCGTCGTTGTCTAGTGGCGCATTCAGAGTATCGCGGCTTTGGTCGATGAGTGGCGGAGGAACAACGCCAGGCGCGCGCAATTCGAGGAGCATTTCGACGTCGGAGCTTTCGAATTCAGGATGGGGTTGCACGGACATTGCGCGGCCTTTGTAGGCGAGCGCGGCGTGTTTGCAAAAGTCGGTTGTAGCGGTGGTTGTGGCATCGGGCGGCGGCGTTATGACTTGATCTTGATGCCAGGCGTTCATCGCGAGCGTCTTGCCGTCATCAAAGGCATAGTCCTCGCGACCGACTGCCCAACCGTTCTTGAACTTTTCAACGTGGCCGCCAAGTGCCTGCGCCATGATTTGGTGGCCAAAGCAGATACCGACGAGCGGTACGTCCGCGGCGTAGATGTCGCGGATGAATTGCTCGAGAGGCTCAATAAACGGGAGATCGTCGTAGACGCCATGCTTGGAGCCCGAGACCAGCCACCCGTCTGCGTCTTTGGGCGACGATGGGAATTCCATGTCAACAACGCTCCAGGTTTTGAACTGGAAGCCGTGGCCCTTTAGCATTTCGGTATAGAGCACAGAGTAGTCGCGCAAAGGTGCGCCTTCGCGTTGTGCGAAATGGCCGCTTTGAAGAATGCCGATCAGCATAGAACACCAATGAAAGGTATGAACGCTCGGACCGTAGCTTTGGCTTTGGTTCGTCGCAAGCAAAATTTGATCAAATTATGCAAGTGTGTGTTTCAAAAGAAAAACGCGCCCCCAGAAACCTGAGAGCGCGTTTGCAGTGTAGAGTTCAGGCTTACTCGCCGGGCGTGATGCCCTTCTTTTTGAGTGGCGCCCAAATGCGTTTGTTCGTGAGATACAAGAGAACGCTGAGGAGCGTCAGGAACAAAACCGCAATAAAGCCAGCTTCTTTGCGGGCATTTTGCTTTGGTTCTGCCGTCCACATCAAAAAGGCAGCAACGTCTTTCGACTGTTGCTCGATTGTGGCTTCGGTTCCGTCTTCGTATTCGACGTCATCCCCCCAAAGAGGAGGGCCCATAGAAATATAGCCTCCGGCAAATGTCTCGTTTCCGTAGAGGACAGTGCCTGCTTCCTCTTTTTCAGAGCCGGTATAGCCCACGAGAAGCGACGTGATGTATTCTGCGCCGCCCATGCCACGGAAAAGCTGATTGATGCCAAGTCCGTATGGCCCGTGGAATCCTGCGCGCTTTTTTGCCATTAGCGACAAGTCCGGCGCGTTTTCCAAGCCCGACTGTGGGAAGTGATCGGTTGGCCGCGCTGCACGGAAGTCATCAATTTCCGGATCGAAAACTTCGTAAAATTCAGCGTAGGCCCGGACCTGATCATCGGGAAGGTCGGGGCCACCGGAATCGCCAAGTGTGCGAAACGGGACATACTGCAGACCATGACAGGCCGAACAGATTTCGGTATAGACCTGAAGGCCCCGCTGAAGTTGCATCTGGTCATAGGTGCCAAATGGGCCTTCAAACGAGAAATCGTAGTCTTCTACGTGGCCCGCGCCACCGGCTGCAAATGCACCGCCGCCAGCGGCGATGCCCAGTGCTGCGAGAGCGGAAAGAGTGATCTTACGGATCATTGGTAGTGTTCCTTTCATTCCGCCGGTGTGGCTTCGGTCGCGCCTGCGCCACCGTTTGCCTTGGCTTTGTGGGCCTCGAAGTCGGCTTCGATGGTCTCTGGTTGTGGCAACGGTTTTTCGATGACGCCAAGAAGCGGCAGGATCACCAGGAAGTAGCCGAACCAGTATGCGGACGCGATCAGAGACAATGATGCGTATGGCTCTTCTGCTGGCATGGCACCTAGCCACATCAGGAAGAAGAAGTCCGCGACAAGAAGCCAGAACCACCATTTGAACATTGGACGATACTTGCCCGACCGAACGGAGGATGTATCGAGCCACGGTGCCAGAGCCATCACGACGATTGCGCCGAACATAGCGATTACGCCAAAGAACTTTGCGTCGACGATGCCACCTGTCACCCAGTTCGCGACGATCACGACCCAGACATCCCCGGTGAACGCGCGCAAAATTGCGTAGAACGGCAGGAAGTACCATTCGGGCACAATGTGCGTCGGCGTCACAAGGGGGTTGGCCTCGATATAGTTATCGGGGTGGCCAAGATAGTTTGGCATGAAGCCCACGACTGCGAAGAAGACCGCGAGGATAACTGCCAATGCGAACAGGTCCTTGATCACGTAGTAGGGCCAGAACGGTACGGTATCTTTCGCAGCGTCCTCTTTCGAGGTGCGACGCACTTCGACACCTGTCGGGTTGTTATTGCCCGTGGTGTGGAAGGCCCAGATGTGAACAACCACAAGGCCAACGATCAGGAAGGGCAGAAGATAATGCAGCGAGAAAAAGCGGTTCAGCGTTGCGTTGTCGACAGATGGACCGCCCTGTAGCCATGTCAGGATCGCATCACCCACGAAGGGGATCGCGCCGAATAGGCCGGTGATCACAGTTGCACCCCAGAAGGACATCTGACCCCAGGGAAGAACGTAGCCCATGAAGGCAGTGCCCATCATCAGAACGAAAATCAGGATGCCAACGATCCATGTGACTTCGCGTGGCTCTTTGTAAGAACCGTAATAGAGGCCGCGGAAAATGTGCGCATAGACTGCGATAAAGAACAGCGATGCGCCGTTCTGGTGCAGGTACCGCAGCATGTGGCCGCCGTTTACGTTGCGCATGATGTGCTCGACGCTTGCGAAGGCCAGATCGACGTGCGGCGTATAGTGCATTGCGAGCACGATGCCGGTTGCGATCTGCATCACAAGGCAGACGGTCAGGACGATGCCCCAGATCCACATCCAGTTCAGATTCTTGGGTGTGGGGATCATCAAGGTGTCATAGAGCAAACCAACAATCGGCAGGCGGCGGTGAAGCCACTTTTCGCCATTCGAATTCGGTTCGTAGTGGTCGTGAGGAATTCCGGCCATCTTGCTTTCCCTTATCCGAGGACGATTGTTGATTCGTCGGCAAACTCAGCGGCTGGTACCAGAAGGTTTTCTGGTGCTGGACCGCGGCGAATACGTCCGGACGTGTCATAGTGCGAGCCGTGGCATGGGCAAAACCAGCCCCCAAAGTCTCCAGCGTCGCCAAGTGGAACACAACCGAGGTGCGTACACACGCCAATCTGCACGAGCCATTCGCCGCTTTCGTCAAGCGAGCGATTCTCGTCGGTGGCAGGCACATCGCCAAGGTTGTTGTTGCGCGCGATCGGGTCGGGCAAGGTCGACACATCCACGTCGCGTGCTGCTGCGATCTCTTCGTCGGTGCGACGACGGATGAAAACTGGCTTACCCAGCCATTTCACTGTCAGCTGCGAGCCAGGCTCGAGGCCGCCAACGTCAACGCGAATTGAGGACAAAGCCTGCACATCTGCGGAAGGGTTCATCTGGTTGACCAAAGGCCATACTGCGGCCCCGGCTGCCACGACTCCTGCTCCGCCTGTGGCGTAGTAAAGGAAGTCCCGGCGGGTGCCTTCGTGATCATCTGCGTGCGACACGAGTTTCTCCATCTATTTCGGGGCGTTCATGCCCAAAACACTTGGGGCGGAGTGGATCCGCCCGTTTGATGGGGCTATCTAGCGCTCTGGTTTGTCGTCGTCCAGCGGACAATCGACCGCACCGTCCTAAACGAAAAGCAAATCAGAGGCGCAATTTGACGTTTTTCCCATCTGCAACGTCAGTTTGTCGTATCTTGCGATCAAAATACACACATTTGCGCATCGCAGATCGTCAAAATCGATTGGTTTGCATTTTGGTTCAGTTTGGAACCGTGGCGATCATCGAATCGCGCTTTGCGAAGACTTCAAACCATGCGGCCAGCGGATCGCGGTCTTTGCGCCAATTTCGAGTGTCGTGACGCAGATCAAGGTATCCAAGAGCGCAACCGACGGCAATCTGTCCCATGTCGAGCTGCCCGTGCAGATGGCTCATCCAGCGGTCGTTCAATGCGTCGAGGGTGCGGTTGATTTTTGACCACTGGCCTTCGACCCAATCTTCGAACCGCTTTTCTTCCGGCCTGAGACGTCCTTCGTAGACCATCAGCAGGGCCGCATCGAGAATGCCGTCGGCTGTCGCCTCTAAGGTCAGCACTTCGTAAAGGCGCGACGCCGGATAGAATTTTCCTCCGGCCATATCGTCGAAGAAACGGCAGATGACGCGGCTATCGTACAAGGCCGGGCCATCGTCGCGTAGCAACGCCGGCACTTTGCCTAAGGGATTGACGTTGAGTGTTTCGCTATTTGGAACAAGCGGGGTACCGCTTCCAGGGGTATAGGTGACTTGATCAATCAGCCCGCTTTCGCGCAGCAGGACATCGACTTTGCGGACGTAGGGTGACGTCGTGCTGTGCATTAGCTTCATGAATCTGCTCCAACCTGCGTTTCTTTGCACAGTCGTTTGCAAAGACGCATAGGTCAACGCATGAAGGCACCTTGCGTGCGATCTCACGCAAGATGCCTTTGCACACTCGTTACGTCAAAAACTAGTTCTGGATCGATTCAAGATACAGGGCGAGCGACAAGATCCGCCCTCGTGTTTCAAGCACAGAGCCGGTGGTACCGTGGCCGGCGGCTTCACTCATAAAGACTTCTCCGTAGGTCGGCATGGATCCACCATGTGCGCGAATACCTGTGCGACCATCGATTACATGGATAATGTGAAGCATGGGAAACTCTCCCGGCTCAGCTTCATTTTCAGCAGAAAGCTGTGTTAGATCTCCGGGTTTCTCCATCATCAACTCGGTCAGGGGGCCGTCCCCTATTGCGTCAACACCATGGCAGGTTGCGCAATACTGCATATACATATTGCGTCCGATATCCGCGTCCTGTGCCATTGCCGACATCGGAAAACCAAGCGCTATTGCTGTGACGAGTAGCTTGGGAATTTGCATCTGTTTCCTCCCTTAAGGCATGGAGGAATCATATGTCTCTTTGAATGTATGCAGATTGATATTTGTCAAAGCCTTATGGCGCGGCGTAAAGCAACGGGCCTTCGACTCTGGTGATTTCCGCTTGGATCACTGCGCCTTGTTTCTGAGGAGTATCAAACCGAACTTCGGCGAAATGTTCGGTTCGCCCTATATTGGGGCCCTCTGTCAGAACGGCGCGACTCTGACCAATTTGGGCGTGCAGGTGCCTTTGGGCTGCCTGTTCGCCTTTGTCACGAAGCCGTCGGGCGCGATCCTTGATGGCGCGTCCGTCGACCTGCGGCATGCGCGCGGCAGGCGTGCCGGGGCGGGGCGAGTAGGGGAAGACGTGCAGCCACGTCAGGTCGCAGTCATCGACAAGGCGGAGAGAGTTTTGGAACATCTCTTCGGTTTCGGTTGGGAAGCCCGCGATAATATCCGCGCCGAACGTCATATCGGGGCGCAGCGCTTTGGCATCCTGACAAAACCGGACCGCATCGTCGCGCAGGTGGCGTCGTTTCATGCGTTTGAGGATCATATCGTCGCCCGCCTGCAGGGACAGGTGGAGGTGCGGCATTAGCCGGGGTTCTGTCGCGATTGCCTCCATGAGAGCGGGGTCGACCTCGATTGAATCGATAGAGGAAATGCGCAGGCGCGGCAGATCAGGAACAAGTTTGAGAATACGGCGCACAAGGTCGCCGAGTTTTGGGGCCGCGGGCAAATCCGCACCCCAGCTGGTCAGATCGACGCCCGTAAGGACGACTTCGTTGAAGCCACGGTCGACAAGACGCGTGATCTGGTCGACGACAACGCCGGCGGGCACAGAGCGGGA